>LNDR01000330.1 GCA_001464755.1 Rhizobiales bacterium Ga0077524 | reverse complement strand
AAGCTTGGCGAGCATGTGCGCGAGCGGGGCTTCACCGCGCTCAAGACCAACATCTTCCAGTTCGACGGCTCGTCCCCTCAAATGTACATGCCGGGCTTCGGACGCACGCCCGGCGGCCCCGAGCTCAACCCGTCGCTCGCGGTGGAAAAGGCGCTCGACAGGCAGCTCGCGGCTTTTCGCGATGGAACGGGGGACGACGTCGAGTTCCTGGTCGATCTCAACTTCAACTACAAGACCGAAGGCTATATCCGGCTCGTTCGCTCGCTCGAGCAGAAGGGTCACCGCCTGATGTGGGTCGAGATCGACAGCTTTGATCCGCGCGCGCTGGCGTTGATCCGCCGCTCGATCACGACACCGCTCGCAAGCTGTGAGAGTTTGTTTGGACGCCGCCAGTTCAAGGATTACCTCGAGCAGGGCTCCATGGATGTCGGTATCGTCGACCTGCCGTGGAACGGCATTATCGAGTCGATGAAGATCGCGGCCATGGCCGAGGCCTATGAGACCAACTGCGCGCCGCACAATTTCTACGGCCACATGTCGACCCTGATGAGCGCCCACTTCTGCGCCGCGATCCCGAATTTCCGCATCATGGAGATCGACATCGACGACGTGCCGTGGAAGGACGACCTCGTCACCGTGCCGCCGCGGATCGAGAACGGCCATCTGATCATGCCGACCGGTCCCGGTTGGGGTGCCGACGTCGACGAGGCCGCGGTGCGCAGGCACCCGCCCAAATAGCGGGCAAGTTGTGTTCGAGGGTCCGAGCCGTTGCTCGCGGACAGAGCTGCCCTGCGCCGCTCTCGGGCCTCCGAGTTCTTCAATGCCTTCCCATCCGGGCATCTTCCACCTACCATCCGCCTCAGTCCGACCTTTCCCACCCTCACGCCCGGAGCCCCACCCGCATGTTCGACTTCGACCGGATCATACAGCGCCGCGGCACGCACTCGTCGAAGTGGGACAACATGGCGAAGCTCTCCGGCATCACCGCGCCGGACGGCATCCCGATGTGGGTCGCCGACATGGATTTCCAGGCGCCGCCCGGCGTTACCGAGGCGCTGCGCGAGGAGGTCGAGCGCGCCACCCACGGCTACTATGCCGACACCGGCACGTGGTCAAAGTCGTGCGCCGACTGGGTGGGCAAGCGGCACGGCCTCGCCATCGATCCGGCCTGGGTGACGCCGACGCCCGGCATCGTTTCGGGGATCGGCCTCATTCTCCAGGCTCTGAGCGAGCCCGGTGACGAGGTGGTCATCTTCCCGCCCGTCTACCACGCGTTCCGACGCGTCATCCCGGCCAACGATCGGCGCATCCTCGACGTCGAGTTGGTCCTTCAGGATGGCCGCCACGTCATGGATTTCGATCGGCTGAAGGCGAGCCTCACGCCGCGCTCCAAGATCGTGCTGCTGTGCAGCCCGCACAACCCGGGCGGGACGGTGTGGACGCCGGGCGAGTTGAAGGCGTTGGCGCAAGTATGCATCGAGCGCAACCTGATCCTCGTCTCGGACGAGATCCACTGCGACCTCTTGTTCGACGGCAAGCGCCATACGCCGACACTCGTCGCCGCGCCCGAGATCGCGGACCGCCTGATCACCTGCGTCGCCGCGACCAAGACGTTCAATCTGGCGGGCGCGCATGTCGGCGCCTGCGTGACTTCCAACGCGGACATGAAGAAGAAACTCGACGCGCGCTGCATCGCGACGGGCGTCGCCTCCTACAACCTGTTCGGCATGGTGGCGACCGAGGCCGGCTGGCGCACCGGCGAGGCCTGGCTCAATGCCCTGCTGCCGTATCTGCAGAAGAACCGGGATCTGCTCGACCAGCGCATCGAGAAAGGCATCCCGGGCGCGCGCTCCATGCGGCTCGAGTCCACCTACCTCGGCTGGGTGGATTTCCGTGCTACCGGCCTGACGTCGGCCGAGGTCGCGGAGCGTGTCGCGAAAGGCGCGCGCATCTTCGCCAGTCCCGGCCAGCAATTCGGCCCGGGCGGCGACGGCTGGCTCCGCTTCAATTTCGCCACGCCACGGCCTATCTTGGAAGAGGCGCTCGGACGCTTGGACGAGGCCTTCAAGGATCTGCAATAGCAGCGAGAGGACAACGCCAATGATCGGCTACGTGACAGTCGGCACGAACGACCTCGACAAGGGGCGGGGCTTTTATCTCGCGCTGCTCGGCGCCGTCGGTGCCAAGGAGCTGATGCGGTTCGAGTCGGGAGCCACGATCATCGGACCAAGCTTCGAGCAGCCGAGCGTCTGCGTGCTGAAGCCCTTCGACGGCAAGGCCGCGTCGGTCGGCAACGGCATGATGGTGGCGTTTGCGGCCGGCTCGCGCGCCAACGTCGATGCCTTGCATGCCAAAGCGCTGTCCCTCGGGGGAGGCGACGAGGGTAAGCCCGGCCTGCGCGGACCCGAGGGACCGCAGGCATTTTACGGTGCCTATTTCCGCGATCTCGACGGCAACAAGCTCTGCGCATTCCACGTCGGGCCTTGAGCCGCACCGATCGCCACGGGGAAATGAGCGTCCGACTTGGCCGTCAACACCGAGTCACGGTATGGCGAGCCTCTACATCCTAGGAGGCTCGCTATGCTCGCTGCTCAAGCCCTGTCGCCCGTAACGCAGGCCCTGGTCGTCATCGGCGTCGGCACCTTCTCGACGCTGCTCGGGTTCGGCGTGATCCCGGCCGGCCTGGACGCCAAGAAGGCGCAGACGTGGCGTAAGCGCTATGCAGGCAATTTTCGGATCGGTGGACCGCTGGTCATCGTCGTGGGCCTCGTGCTGCTTGCGCGCGCCTTGTGGATGTGAGCGCTCGCACTCGTAATCCTTTGTTAAAGACTAGAACGGACAATTGGTTCGCGTTTGTTTTTGCCGGCTGTGTCATCCGCAGCTGAGGTGCGCGCTGGCGCATGCGGGGACCGTGTGATGTCCGTGGAAGGCGAGATCGGGCTTGCAGGTGCTGGCAACGATGCGGACGGGCGTGAGGCCGGTGACGAGCTGAATGCCAATGTGGCGTTCGGGTTGACGGCACTCCTTTATCAGAATTTGCCCGTCGGCCTCGCCGGGACAGTCGTCATAGCAGCGATCCTCGCCGGCGCCATGGTCGGACAGGTGCCGCTGCTTCACGTGGTCGTCTGGTTTTCGGTTCTGGTCGTTGTCACGGCGGCGCGTCTGTGGTTGTGGCGATCCCACGCGCGAGCCAAGCCGGATGCCGCCCAGACGCCCCTCTGGCAGGATCGCTTCGAGGCGGGCGCGCTCGCCTCCGGACTGGTGTGGGGCGCTGCAACATATTTCCTTTTCCCGGCGGAGAGCTTCGCCCACCAGATATTCATGGGCTTCGTCCTCGCCAGCATGGCGGCCGGCGCCGTCAGCACCCTCGGCGTACACATGCGCGCCTATGCGTTTTACCTTCTGCCGGGTTTGATTCCCTATACGGCACGCCTCTTTGCCGAGGCGGGCGGGCTGCAGATGGCGATGGCCGGCGTCTTTGCATTCGGCCAGATCGTTCTTCTCGTTAGCGCAAGGCGCCTCCAGGCGGTGACGGTCAATTCGCTGACGCTGAAGTTCCAGAACACGCGCCTCGTCGAGGCCCTGCAAATGGCCCTTGCGGGTGCCGAGCAGGCGAACCGTGCCAAGTCGCTGTTTCTGGCCAAGATGAGCCACGAGATCCGCACCCCCATGAACGGGGTGCTGGGAATGGCCGAGCTGCTCGGCGAGACACGGCTCGACGAACGCCAGCGGCATCTGCTCGCAACGATCTCGCGCTCGGCGCGAAATCTCCTGGTCTTGATCAACGATATCCTCGACCTGTCGCGCGTCGAGGCGAACCGGTTGACGATCGTGAACGAAGCCTTCGATCCCGCGCTGTTGGTCGAGGGAACGATCGATGCGCTTGCGCTCGAGGCGACGCGAAAGGGCATCCACCTCGATCTTGCCGTTGCCCGCGACGTGCCGCGCCGCATGCTGGGCGATCCCGCCCGTGTCCAGCAGATCTGCACGAACCTCATCGGGAACGCTATCAAGTTCACGGCGGCCGGCGGGGTGAAAGTCTCTGTCGGCTGTGCCGACGGTCCGGGCGAGGCAAACGCAAACTGCCTCGTGATCGGCGTCAGCGACACCGGCCTCGGTATCCCAGGTGAGATACAGGGCAAGCTGTTCGTGCCGTTCGAGCAAGCCGATGCATCGATTTCGCGTCACTTCGGCGGGTCGGGTCTCGGGCTCGCCATCTCGCGTCAGCTCGCCGAATTGATGGGCGGGACCATCGTCCTGCAAAGCACGGTTGGCAGCGGTACCGAGATCACAGTGCGGTTGCCCCTTGTCCCCGTCGCGGACGAGCCGTCGACGGCTGGCTGTCCTGCCTGCGCTGACACGCGGCAGGCGGAGGGGTTAGGTGTCCTGGTCGTTGCCTCGGATGCGTTCGCCGGCGATTGCCTGGTATCGCACTTGAGCGATCTCGGCGCGACGGTGGACTGTGTGCGCAGTCCGGCCGAGGGGCAGGCTCGCATTGCCGAGGCCAAGGCCGGTACGTTTACAGCCGTCGTGATCGCGCTGCCCCAAGCCACTCACCGGATGGAGTCACTCGTTTGCGATCTTCGAAATGCTGCCGGAGACCCGAATCTCGGCATTGTCGCTGTGCTTCCGCTGGGCCTGGACTCTGGTGAGGAAGGGCTGGTCGCAGAGGGATATTTCGGCATGGTGCTGGGCCCAACGACGAGGCACAAGGTTGCAATCGCGCTCGATGCGGCCCGCCGTGACGCCGTCGATGGTCGGCCCGAGAGCGCCCTGCCACTCCCCTCGCCACAAATCGGCACCGCGGGTGCCTTGCCGGATGGATGCCATGTCCTCGTCGCCGAGGACAATCCGGTCAACATCGCGGTCATCTCGGGGCTGCTCCAGAGCATCAATCCTTCGGTTCGCATAACGGTGGCGCGGGATGGATTGGAGGCGTTGGCGCAGTTCCAGCGGCGGGCCTTCGGCATCGTTTTGATGGATTGCCAGATGCCCGGTCTGGATGGTCCGGCCGTCGTGCGCCGGATGCGCAAGCTGGAGGCGCAGACCGCGACGCCGCGCACGCCTGCGATTGCTGTTACCGCGAATGCGTTCGCTGCGGATAGGGCCTCTTGTCTCGCAGCCGGTTTCGACGACGTGCTGAGCAAGCCATTTACCGGTGCCGAACTGGCCGAAGCGCTGCTGCGATGGGTTGGCGGCAGCGAGGTCGGCGCAGCGGCCGACGCGAGCAACGGTGGCGAGGTTGCGGCTGTACGGGTGGCGATGACGGATACAGTCGCATTCGCCGATGGCGGTCCAATCGAGATCGCCGCACTCGAGTGCTTCCGCGAGGCCTATCCAGATCTCTTTGCAAGCCTGATCGGAACCTATCTCGCTTATCTGCCCGAGCAGATCGATATGCTGGCCGCTGCCGCTGGCCAAGGCGATGGCGAACAGCTTCGCATCGTCGGCCACAATTTGAAGTCGAGCAGCGGCAATGTCGGAGCTTGCCGTTTGGCTGAGCTCTGCCGCCGCCTGGAGGCGCGAATGGAGGAAAGTGACTGCAAAGATATAGCCGAGGCGCGGTCGCTGGTGGGTGACATCGAACGAGAGGCTCACAAGGTCGTCAAGGCGCTACGGCTGGCGATGTTAGAATCCAAAGCCGGCGCGTCTGGGGTCAATGGAAGGGCCATGGCGCTTGCCGGTTGAGGCGCGCCAATTCCACTAGGATTGTGACGCCGTCGCGATGCGGCGACTGGCGGGGCGAATGGAGGAACGCTTGAGCGAGGCACGGATACTGGTCGTCGATGATGACCGCTTTGCGCGGCTGCTGGTCGTCAGCAAGGTGACCGCGGAGCTTGGCGCGGAGACGATCGAAGCGGACAACGGTGCGGTCGCGTTCAGCATCCTGACGCGCGAGGCTATCGATCTGGTGATCCTCGATCTCGAGATGCCGGGGCTCAACGGTTACGAACTGCTCGGCTGCATCCGCGTTCACCCAAAGCTGCAGCACCTGCCCGTGGTGGTCCTGACCGGCAGTGACAACAAGGAGGCGCTCGACAAGGCGCTCATGGCTGGCGCGACCTCGTTCCTGACCAAGCCGCTGAACTGGGCATGCTTCGGAAAGCACATCGGGCACATTCTGCATCTGTCGATTGCCGCGCGTCGTGGCGCTTCGACTGCGCACGGCGGCGTGTCTGCCGCCTGAGACGGCGGGCCGCTTTCGCGGTGGGATCCGGTCGTGCCAAAAGTGAGGCGCGTCGTTCACGCGCGGCGTGACGCCGACAACGGTCCACGCGGAGATCCGCTCATGTACACCCTGCTTTCCGCCACCCCGAGCCCCTATGCGAGGAAAGTTCGCATTGCGCTCATCGAGAAGGGCATTCCGTTCGAGCTGAGAACGGAAGTGCCGTGGGACGCCACGACCGAGACGCCGCGATATAACCCGCTCGAGAAGCTGCCCGTCCTGATCACAGAGAGTGGGGAGGCGATCTATGAAAGCCGCTTCATTCTCGAGTGGCTCGAGGTAAAGCACCCGCTGCATCCGTTGCTCCCGCATAACGATGACGGGCGGCTGGCGGCCCGGCAGATGGAGGTGCTCGCCGATGGTGTGTGCGATGCCTTCGTGCTGCATTTCTTCGAGCGGATGCGTGAGCCCGGCAAACAGAGCCCTGAATGGATCGCACGTCAGCGGCGGAAGATCGACGGGGGCCTCGCCGAGATCGCGCGGAGGATAGGCCAACGCGAGTTCGCCGTGGGCAGCCGCTTCGGTCTCGCGGACATCGCGGCGGCGACCGTGATTGGGTATCTTTCCGTGCGCTTTCCGGATCTCGATTGGCGCGGCCAGCATCCGGATCTGGCCGCCTACTCCGATCGCATGGAGCAGCGGCCTTCGCTGGCCGCGACGCGTCCGGTTCCGCAAACGATCAGCGACAAGGTGGTTTGAGCATACCAATGTGCTGGGATGGGCCGAGCATCATTGCAGCGAGTATGGCAGGCAAACTTGCTTTAACTGTTGCAGATCTGCCTATTAACAGGTGTGGCGATTTCGAGGTAGTGTACCCGGCCTGTCGTGAGCAGGTTGTTCGGGAGAGAAGCAAATGACGCTGTTGAGGAGCTTGCTGTTGGCCACCGCTCTGGCGCTGCCCATCACGGCGACGCATGCGGTAATGACGGACATCACGGCCGAGGCGGCCGGCAAGAAGAAAGCCAAGAAATCGAAGAAGGCCAAGAAAGTGGCCTACAAGCATTGCGGTACCTACAAGTACTGGAAGAAGGGCAAGTGCCTCGACGCGCGCGCCAAGAAGTAAGCCTGAGAATGATGGGAGCGGGCCTCGGTTGGCCCAGGTTCCCTTTCATGGGCGCCCCGTAGACCTACGGGGCGTCTTTGCTTTAGCGGCTGTAGCGGGTGTTTCTCAGCCGTGATCATTCGGTCCGTGACTCGAGACCCTCGCGCAAGGCCTGCTCGAAGATCGTCAAGGCTAGGTCGATCTCGGCGTCGCTGATCGTGATCGGCGGGGCGATGCGAAAGACACCCCAACCGCCGTGCACGACACTGGTGGCGAGACCGTGAGCAAGACAGCGCTCCATGACTCGCTTGGCGAGCGCAGGGTTGGGGGCCTTGCCATGGCGATCCTCGACCAGTTCGACGCCCATCAGCAGCCCCCGCCCGCGGACATCACCGATCACTTCGTAGCGCTGCTGGAGCGCCTCGAAGCCGCGCTTGAGACGGGCACCCGCCTGCCGCGCCCTGTCGGCTAGGCGATCGCGCAGAATGATTTCGATCACTTTGAGCCCGACCGCCGCCGGCAACGGATCGGAGGCGTGGGTCGTGTAGAACACGAACCCCCGCTCATGGCAGAGTTCCTCGATTTCGGGCGTCGTGAGTACGGCCGAGAGGGGCAGCCCTGCGCCGAGCGTCTTCGAAAGCGTAATGAAATCGGGGACGAGTCCCGCCTGCTCGCAATCGAACAGCGAGCCCGTGCGGCCGAGACCCGTCTGCGCCTCGTCGACGATGACCAGCATACCGCGCGCCCGCGCCCGTTCGGCAAGCGCGGCATGGTACCCCTCCGGCGGCACGACCACGCCACCTGACGAGAGGATGGTCTCGACGATCACTGCCGCCGGAGCTCCGGTAGACTGCCGGTCGTAGAGTTCGAACCCATAGTCGAGCTCGGCCAGCCAATCGTAGGTCTCGCCCTTCATGAAGGTCGGGCGATAGGGCGTCGGCGCCGGCAGCACGAACGATCCCGGCGTCGCCGGACCATGCCCGCGGCGACTGCCATTATAGGTCGCCGATCCGGCGCCCTGGGTGACGCCGTGCCAGGATCGCGACAGTGCCAGCACCTCGTAGCCGCCGCTCGCGGTCTTGGCCATGCGCAGTGCGGCCTCGTTGGATTCGCCGCCCGTCGAGAGCAGCAGCACACGGTCGAGCTTGCCGGGCGATATGCGCGACAGCGCCTCGGCGAGGTCGATGACCGGGCGCGAGAGCAGCTGGCTGTAGAGATGGACGAGGTCGCCGGCCTGCTCGCGGATGACCTCGGTGATCTCAGGGTGGCTGTGGCCGAGGATGGCGCTCATCTGCCCTGACGCGAAATCGAGCAGGCGACGGCCCGAGGTTGTCGTCATGTACGAGCCTTCGGCGCGCTCCACGATCTCCGGCATGAAGCCGTGCCCATAGCGGACGAGATGGCGATTGGCGCGTGCCCAGAGGTCGGCGTCGGCGTGGTCGGTCGGGGTGGTCATGGCGGTGTCCCAGGCTTTGCCTATCCGGCGAGACTACGACAGGCAGTCGCAAGATCGACCGGCGCGTCCGAAAGCAGGAGGTCGGTCGCCTCGGTTTCCCACGTGTCGTCGCGCGGGCTGAGCGGATCTGCCGTCTCCAGGCGATGTTCGACAACGAAGCGTGAAAGGATGGCGCGGCGGGCGTCGAAGCCGGGGCGCGTACCTTCCCACGCGAGGAGCACCGCGGTGGTGACATTGTAGAGGGCGGTTGCCGCGAGACGCGCGTGACGTTCCCGGTCGGCGGCGCGCGCCGTGCTGCGGGCGAAGGCGAGGGTCTTCTGGCGGAGCGCGTCGAGCCGCCCGAGGAAGGGGGCCGGCAATGCAGCGGCGTCCTCGATTTTCTGGCGCAGCATGGCATCGAGCGCGTCGTCCGAGCCGGCCTTGCCCACGGCACGGCGCACGACGTCGATGGCGTTGACGTTGCTGGTGCCCTCCCAGAGGACGCCGATGTGAGCGTCGCGGACGAGCCGGGGGTTGACCCACTCCTCGATGTAGCCGTTGCCGCCGCGAGCCTCCATCGAACCTGTGGCGACGCGGATGTTGTCGCGGCAGGCGCGCAGCTTGGCCAGCGGCGTCAGGATGCGCATCAGCGCCTTCGACGCGTTGTCGCCGGCCGTCTCCTTGTCCATCGTCGAGGCAGCGAGCATCGCCATCGACAGCGCCTGCTCGGTCGGGACCATCATCTTCATGAGCTGCCGGCGCATCAGGGGATGGGCAATGGTCGGCTTGCCGAAGGCGACGCGCGAGCGGGTGGCAGCCAGCGCCTCGTTGAGGCAGCGACGCATCATGGCGGCAGCGCGGACGCCGTGGCTGAGGCGCGAGAGATTGACCTGATCCATCATCTGCTTCAGGCCCTTCGTCACGTCGCCGACGAGATAGGCCTTGGCGCCCTCGAAGCGGATCTCGCCGGAAGCCATGGATCTGGTGCCCATCTTGTCCTTGAGGCGCGCGATCCGGTAGCTGTTGCGGCTGCCATCCTCCAGGTAGCGGGGGCATGCGAAGAGAGCGAGGCCGGACGTGCCTTCGGGCGCGCCCTCGGGGCGGGCGAGCATGAGGGCGACCTCCGCGTCGGTATGCGAGCAAAACCACTTGTCGCCGTAGAGCCGCCAGGTGCCGCCCTCGTTTCGCGCGACCGTCTCGACGCGACCGACGTCGGAGCCTGCGGCCTTCTCGGTCATGAACTGGGTGCCCTTCCAGAGGGTCCGCATGTCGCCGGAGAGCATCTTGGGAAGCAGATAGGCTTTCAACTCCTGCGAGCCGTAGCGCCGGATCAGGTGGATCGAGGTGTCCGACACCGAGATCGGGCACATGATGCCGAACTCGCCCTGCACGAAGAGATACTGGAATGCATACTTGGCGACTGCGGGCATCGGCCGGTCGAGGCCGAGCACACCGGGGCGGTGCACCATGGCGTGGAACTGGAAGTCGCCAAAGGCGATCTGTTCCATCTCGCGATAAGCCGGGTGGTACTCGATCCAGTCCTCGTCGCGGCC
>LNDR01000329.1 GCA_001464755.1 Rhizobiales bacterium Ga0077524 | reverse complement strand
ATCGATCAGCCCGGTCGGGGGCCGCTCGGGCGGGTCATCAGGAAAGGCGTCAATGCGCGTCTCGAACCAGCGGAGCATGGAGCCTCGAACGGTTGGCCGATCGGAGAAGCCCAGCCGCAGCGGGCCATCGTGGGCGCTCACGGGTAGCTTGGATCGGAAGAGGTCTGGATTTGGGACCGCCTATCCCCCAAAAGGGACGTCACGATGACCAAAGTCAATGCCGGTAGCAATCATCCGTGCCAAGCGATCAGCTAGGCCGAGACCGGCCGGATATCAAGGGCCACGCCATGACGGACACCGATCTCGAGACCAGAAAGACGACGGCCCGCGCCTGGTTCGAGACATTGCGCAACGACATCATCTGCCCGGCGTTCGAGCGCCTGGAGGATGATCTACCGGCCAGCGCGCAAACTGCCGACCAGCCGCCAGGCCGCTTCGTCTTCACGCCATGGGAGCGCACCGACCACACCGGCAAGCCCGGCGGCGGCGGGCGCATGGCCATGATGAAGGGCCGCGTCTTCGAGAAGGTCGGCGTGCACACGTCCACGGTACACGGCGAATTCGCGCCGGAGTTCCGAAAGCAGATCCCCGGCGCCGAGGAGGACCCGCGCTTCTGGGCGTCGGGCGTGTCGTTGATCGCGCACATGCACAACCCGCACGTTCCAGCGGTGCACATGAACACCCGCATGGTCGTGACGACAAAGTGCTGGTTCGGCGGGGGCGCGGACCTGACGCCCGTGCTCGATGCGCGGCGCACACAAGACGACCCCGATACGCTCGCCTTCCACGCCGCCATGGAGGCCGCCTGCCGGCCCTACGCCGCGCCGATCGACTATCCCCGCTACAAGGCCTGGTGCGACGAGTATTTCTATCTGCCGCACCGCAAGGAGATGCGCGGCATCGGTGGCATCTTCTACGACTACCTGACACCGACACCCGAGGAAGGCGGCTGGGACCTCGCCTTTCGGTTCACTCAGGACGTGGGTCGCGCCTTCGCCGACATCTACCCGCACCTGGTCCGTGCCAACTTCGCCAAGCCCTGGACCGAGGCCGAGCGCGAGGAGCAACTGGTGCGCCGCGGCCGCTACGTCGAGTTCAACCTCCTCCACGACCGGGGCACCGTGTTCGGGCTGAAGACCGGTGGGAATGTGACGTCGATCCTGTCGTCGATGCCGCCCGTGGTGAAGTGGCCTTAAGGGGGGCCCGGCTATGGCGATGCACTACGTGGCGGTTTGTCATCATCGGGCTTGTCCCGATGACCCATCGCGCCGATAGGCTTGTGGGGTGTCGCCCCCTTTGCCCATCGCGTCGTCTCACGCCCCTCGCCTCGCTCACTCCACCCCGCCCAACGCGAGCTCCACGAACGCCTTGATCTCGGCTTCGTGCCAGTATTTGACGCCGACGGCCGGCGTTGCCGCAGCAGGGCGGCCGGCGCGGCGGACGGGGCGGGCGGCTAGCGCCTCGAGCCGGCGGTCCAGCCACGAGAAATAGCCCATGTTCTCGGGCTCTTCCTCGCACCAGACCAGCTCGGCGCCGGGATGCGGGGCCAGCGCGGCGGCGATCTCGGCCTCGGGCAACGGATAGAGCTGCTCGAGCCGCACCAAGGCGACGGACGTCTCCAGCCCGCGTGCGGCGCGCGCTTCGAGCAGCTCATAGTAGACCTTGCCCGTACACATCACGACGCGCCGGGCCTTCGTCACGGCCGGATCGGGGATCACCGCGCGGAAGCCCGTTCCCTCCGCGAAGTCCGCAAGCGTCGAGACACAGGCCTTGGTGCGCAGTAGAGCCTTGGGCGACAGCACGACGAGGGGTTTCCGGAACGGCCGATGCATCTGACGGCGTAGCGCGTGAAAGAAATTGGCGGGCGTCGAGGCGTTGACGATCTGCAGGTTGGCGCCGGCACACGCCGCGAGCAGGCGCTCCGGCCGGCCGGTCGAGTGGTCGGGGCCGCCGCCGTCGAGGCCGTGCGGCAGCAGGATGACCAGCCCCGACGAGCGGAGCCAGCGGTCCTCGCCGCAGGCGATGCACTGGTCGAACACGGCCTGCGCATAGTTCAGGAACTCGCCGAACTGCGCCTCCCAGATCACTAACCGGCGCGGATCGGCCATCGACAGGCCGTACTCGTAGCAGGCGATCGCATGCTCGATGAGCGGCGTGTTGTGGATCTCCATCGCCACGTCGTCGGCCGCCGCCGGGCGTAAGGTCAGGTGGCGACGCCCGGTGCGCTGGCAATGCACTTCGAGATGGCGTTGGGTGAAGGCGCCGCGCACGGTGTCCTGCCCACCGAGCCGGACAGGTGTCCCTTCGGCTGCAAGCGTCGCCAGTGCCAGGGCCTCGCCCGTCGCCCAGTTGATCCCCTCGCCATCGTCGATCGATCGGCGGCGCTCGTCGAAAAACCGCTGGACCTTGGGATCGACGTCGAAGTCAGCGGGCGGCGCGGTAATGGCGCGACCGATCGCGACGAGCCGAGCGGTGTGCACGCCCGTCGCGGTGGATGCCAGCATGTCGGCGATCGTGCCCGCCGTGAAGCCTTTCCAGGCGCCCTCGAACCAGTCGGCGGAGTTGGTCCGCCAGGACTTGGCACCCGCGAAGGCGTCGGCAATCTCGGCCTGCAGCGCGGCGCGCGCCGTGTCGGCACTGCTGGTGTCGACGCCCTTTGCCGCCAAGGCCGCCTCGTAGAGCTTGTCGACCGGCGCCAAATCGTCGACCGCCCGGTACATCATGGGTTGCGTGAAGCGAGGCTCGTCGATCTCGTTGTGGCCCGGCCGGCGATAGCAGACGAGATCGATGACGATGTCGGTGCCGAACGTCGCCCGCCAGTTGGCGGCCACCAGACCGACCCGCCACACCGCCTCGGGATCATCGCCGTTGACGTGCAGCACGGGCGCTTCGATCAGGCGGGCGATATCGGTCGCGCCGCGGGCCGTGCGACCGTCCTCGGGCGTCGTCGTGAAGCCGAGCTGGTTGTTGATGACGACGTGGATCGTGCCGCCGAGATCGAACGGCGCGAGGCCCGAGAGCTGCAGCATCTCGGCGACGAGGCCCTGGCCGGCGAAGCTCGCGTCGGTGTGCAATAGGAGCGGCAGCACGGCCTGCTTGCCCGCTGCCCCGCGCATTGCCTGCTTGGCCCGGGCGCGGCCCTGGGAGATGATCGGTGCGAGTTGCAGGTGCGATGGGTGGGCCGAGACCGAGACATGCAGCCGCCCGCCCGCGATGTCGAGATCGCCCGAGTAGCCGAGGTGATAGGAGACGTCGGACGAGCACTCGAGCCCATCGGGCACGGCCGGCTTGCCGAGGATCTCGGCCACCATTTGGTTGACGGGCTTGCCGAGCACGTTGGCGAGCAGGCTGAACCGACCCCGGTGCATGCCGCCGATCACGACCTCGTCCGCGCCGAGTTGCACGCTCTCCGAGAGAATGGTCGCGATCGCGACGAGAAAACTCTCCGCTCCACCGAGCCCGAACAGCCGGCCACCCGGGTAGCGTTGCGCGAGGCCGGCCTCGAACGCCGTGGCCTTTGCGAGAAGCGCCAGAATCCGCGCCTGGGTCCCTGCATCGGGCGCCGCACCGTCGCCAGCCTCGGCCTCGGCCGCGAGCCAGCCGCGCCGCGCTGGATCGTGAATGTGGCCGATCTCCCAACCGATAGTGCCGCAGTAGGCCCGCTCCAGGCGCTCCACGAGGGGGCGGGCCGCCTGTGTATTGAGGCCGTATTGCGACGCTGCGAGCGCAGCGATCTCCGGCCGAGGCGCAAGCCCGAGCGGATCGAGCGATGCCCGCAGGAAGCCGCGCGACCGATAAGCCTCGATCAGTGCCACCTCGGCGCCGCCGTTGCCGATCGTCGCCACCGAGAGAGCCCGCCGCGCGGGCCGGTCGCCCGCACCCCCCGCGTAGTAGGCCTCGAGCGCGCCCGGATCGCCGATCCCGAAAAAGGGCTCGCCTGCGGCGCGATCATCATCCTCGGTAGGGTGCGGACGCAGATGCTCGTTCATGGACGTGTTACCCTCGGTGGCCGTCACACGGCCTTGTCTCGCGCCGCGCAATCTAGGGACTGCCCCCGCCCGCGTCCATGCGTGAGACGCCTTCGCGAACCCCTATTGCACGGCGTAGGATGATACATGGGCTACGGGTGGCCCAGCCCGGCAAGCCAGTAAATTCGAGGGACCATGCCTGACGAGAACATGAGGCGTATCGCCCTCGACTATCATGAGGCCGATCCGCCGGGGAAAGTGGCAATCCAGCCGACCAAGCCGCTCGCCAATCAGGCCGACCTGGCGCTCGCCTACAGCCCGGGCGTCGCCTTTGCCTGCGAGGCCATCGCCGCCGACCCTTCGACGGTCGCCAAATACACGGCCCGCGCCAATCTCGTCGGCGTCATCACCAACGGCACCGCCGTGCTTGGCCTGGAAGGCAAGGCCGTCCTGTTCAAGAAGTTCGCTGGCATCGACGTCTACGACCTCGAGGTGGACGAGAAGGAGGTCGAGCCGTTCGTGGAGGCCGTCGCCCGTCTCGAGCCGACCTTCGGTGGCATCAACCTCGAGGACATCAAGGCCCCCGAGTGCTTCGAAATCGAGAAGCGACTGCGCGCCCGAATGCGCATCCCCGTCTTCCACGACGACCAGCACGGCACTGCGATCGTCGTCGCCGCGGGCATCCTCAACGGCCTCAAGGTGGTTGGTAAACGGATGGACGATGTCCGTCTCGTTACCTCCGGCGCGGGCGCCGCAGCGCTGGCCTGCGTGAACCTCCTCGTGACACTCGGCCTCCGCCGCGAGAACGTGACGCTGACCGACATCAAGGGCGTCGTGTTCAAGGGGCGCAACGAGTTGATGAACCCCTACCTCGAGGCCTATGCCCAGGAGACCCGCGCCCGCACCCTCGCCGAGGCGATCCGGGGCGCCGACGTTCTGCTCGGCCTCTCGGCAGCCCGCGTCGTCACGCGTGACATGGTGGCGTCGATGGCGGCCAAGCCGCTGGTCTTCGCGCTCGCCAACCCGACGCCCGAGATTCTGCCAGAAGAGGTGCTCGCGGTTCGTGATGACGCCGTCATTGCCACGGGGCGGACCGACTACCCGAACCAGATCAACAATGTGCTCTGCTTTCCGTTCATTTTTCGCGGCGCGCTCGACGTCGGGGCAACCAGCATCACCGAGGAGATGAAGGCTGCCGCCGTCACCGCGCTCGCCGGAATCGCCGAGAGTGAGGCCTCCGACATCGTGCTCGCCGCCTATGGCGCCGAGACGTTCGTCTTCGGGCGCGACTACATTCTGCCAAAACCGTTCGACCCGCGGCTGATCACCGAGATCGCACCGGCCGTCGCCAAGGCCGCGATGGACTCCGGCGTCGCGACGCGACCGATCACCGATTTCGACGCCTACCGCCACAAGCTCAACGGCTTTGTCTACCGCTCGGGCTTCGTCATGCGGCCCGTCTTCGACGCCGCGCGGCGCGCCTCGCAGACGACACCCAAGCGCCTCGTCTTCGCCGAAGGCGAGCACCCCTATGTGCTCCAGTGCGCCCAACAGGTCGTCACCGAGCGGATCGCCCGGCCGATCTTGGTCGGCTCTCGGGAGGGAATCGCCCGCTCCGTTACTCATCTGGGCTTGCGCATACGCGCGGAGCGCGATTTCGACGTCTTCGACCTGGCCACCGATTCCCGCCTCGCCGCACTCACGGAGGAATACCACCAGTTCGTCGAACGCCGCGGCGTCTCGCCCTCGCACGCCCAGCGCGTCGTGCGCAACGGCTCGACCGTCGTTGCCGGCCTGCTGCTCCGGCGCGGCGATGCCGACGCGATGATCTGCGGTGCTGTCGGGCGCTATCAGACGCAGCTTCGCCACGTGTCACAGGTCGTCGGCCAACTCGGCGGTGTCCGGGGATTTGCCGCGCTTTCGGCCATGATCCTGCCGACCGGCCCGCTGTTCATTGCAGACACCCACGTCACTTATGATCCGCCGGCCGACCATCTGGCCGAAATTACACTTCTCGCCTCCGAGGTCGTCCGCCGCTTCGGTATCGAGCCGCGCGTCGCGCTGCTCTCGCACTCGAACTTCGGCAGCGAGAACAGCCCGTCGGCCCAGAAGATGCGCAGCGTGCTCGCGACGCTGAAGGACTGGGCACCCGAGCTCGAGGTGGAAGGCGAGATGCAGGCTGATGCAGCCATCTCGCCGTTCATCCGCGAAGAGGTATTCCCACGTTCGCGCCTGACCGGGGCCGCCAACCTGCTGATCGCGCCCGGGCTCGATGCGGCCAACATCGCCTTCAACCTTTTGAAGGTCGTCTCGGAAAGCGTCGCCATTGGGCCGATCCTGCTCGGCGCGGCACGTCCCGTTCACATCGTCACCCCGTCAATCACAGTGCGCGGACTGTTGAACATGGCGGCGGTGGCGGTCGTCGATGCGGCACGAGCCGCAGGCGAGCTGTAGGAAATCGACTGGCCGGTCCCTATATCGCAAGTTGTCCCGGATCTGACACCGGAGTAAGGATCGAAAAACCCTTACGGGCGTTAATGAAGGCATTTTCGGCGAATTGGGAATACTTCGCTTCGACAGCCGTTCTCTCGTCGCCGATCGCGATGCGGAGAATGACTGGACGGCGGCCGCCAAAGCAATCGGTCGGCTCCGGACCTTCAGCGAGAGGCGGCGAAGGCCTATGGCGACCGCGATCATGGAAGCGCAATTGCGCGATGCCCTGAACACCGACCGCGATCTCACCGCTCGCGGCGCAAGGGCGGCCGAGCGCCAGCCGAGTGGCGTGGCGATCGAACGCGGCCAGAACGTGCTCGGTATCTGGCATTGGCGCGGCGGCCAGTTCGAGCTGCATGTCGGGCGCACCGGCCCGGTGGCGACTGTCGAGACGGTCGCCGAGGCCGTGCGCTACACCCGGGAGCAACTCGGCACCTGACCACTTGGACGGCGCCGCCAACGACACTGTCGCATGTCACATCTTCTTGCCCGCCGTCCAACCGCCATCGACGACCAGCGTCGTACCCGTGATGAAGCTTGCGTCGTCGGAGGCCAGGAACAGGATGGCTCGCGCAATCTCGCGCGCCTCGCCCCAGCGGTTCATGGCGTGGACGGACTTCACGGTCTCAGCCATGGCAGGGTCCTGGAAGTAGCGCTCGGTCAACGCGGTGCGCGTCACGCCCGGGCCGACGGCATTCACACGGATGCCGCTGGTGCCAAGCTCAAGGCCCATCTCCTTGGTGAGGCCGACCACGGCATGCTTCGAGGCCGTATAGGCAGGCCGGTTAGGCGCGGCGGTGACACCGAGGGTCGAGGCCAGATTGACGATGGCGCCTTGGCGGCCCGCCTTGATGATCCGCTGCACGAACGCCTGCGAGCACAGGAAGACGCCGGTGAGATTGACATTGATAACCCGGCTCCACTCCTCGTGGCTGAGGTCCACCACCGCCTTGATCTCGCGGATGCCGGCGCTATTGACCAGCACGTCGAGACGTCCCAGCCGGCGCTCGATGGTGTCGAACGTCGCCTGCACGGCCTTGGGATCGGTGGTGTCGAGCGCAAACGCATAGGCGCGGCCGCCCGATTTGGTGATCTCCTCGACGGTGCGTTCCGCCGATTTCGCATCGATGTCGGAGACGGCGACGACGCCGCCTTCCTTGGCGAACTCGATCGCCGTCTCGCGGCCGATGCCACTCCCGGCACCCGTAATGACGATGGCTTGATCCTGAAAGCGCATGTGCGTCTCCTCTCTCCCGACCTGTGCAGGCATTGGCTCACTTGCCCTTGAACTTCGGCGCGCGTTTCTCCTTGAAGGCCGTCCGGCCCTCGATCCAGTCGGCAGAATTATCTATGATGTCCGTCATGTAGCGTGCGGCGCCGCCAGTCTCGGTCGGGCCCTTCGGCAGCGTCTGGCTCGTCCAGTGCTTCAAGGCTTGGGTCGGCAGAGGCGCATTCGCCGCGATCTTCGCGGCCCAGGCCATGGCCTCCGGCATCAGCTGGTCGACCGGGACCACCTTGTTCGCGTAGCCGACCTCGTAGGCGCGCTTGGCATCGATCTGCTCGCCGATCAGCAGTAGTTCCATCGCGATCTTGTGTGGGATGCGCGTCGCGAGGTTGCTGATCAGACCGCCCGAGAAGCCGACCTTGACCTCAGGGTAGGTGAAGATGGCGTTGTCGGCGCAGATCATCAGGTCGCACATGGTGGTGAGCACCATGCCTCCGCCGACGCACCACCCCGCAACCGCGGCGATGATCGGCTTGTCGACCGCGACACCCACGCCTGGGACACCGTGATAAAGGCCGCGCGGCGGGTTCTGGAGATCGGCGCCGGCGCAGAACGCCTTGGTGCCGGCGCCGGTGAGCACCGCCACGCGATCGTCGGACTTGGCCAGTCGCTGCCACGCCTCGCAGAGCCCATCCATCAGCGCATTGTCCATCCGGTTCATCTTGTCCGGACGGTTGAGCGTGATGACGGCGATGTCGTTCTTCGAGACGTAGGTGACGGCGTCGGACATGTATGGCTCCAGCTTCGAGGCTCGGGCCATAGGTTGGGTCAGCGAAGGCCCGATGCGCAAGACATTCCGGCCGAGCCATTCGCCGCGCGCTGCGCCAGCGCCGCAGCATTGATCGTGATCAACGCAGAACGACCGGCGAGCACGACCATTGTCGCGGCGCAAATCGACGAGGCTTGAATGATTCGCTCCGGAGCCGTGATCGCCTTGGCCACTCTCGCTGCAGCAGCGGTCGCCGCACGCGCCGATGCGCGCGAGCTGTCGCCCGGGGCAAGTGAGTACCAACTCTCGTGCGCGGCTTGTCATGGGTCGCGCGGACGCGGCAACGGCCCCATGGCGCGAGCGCTCGCCAAGAAACCCACGGACCTCAGCAAGCTCGAGGAAGCCAACGACTACGAATTCCCCTACCTCAAGGTGTTCCAGGTGGTCGACGGTCGCGCCATGGTGACAGATCACGGCACACGCGAGATGCCCGTCTGGGGGCGCCGCTACGTCGAGGACATCGGCGACAGCCGCGGGCCCTACGGAAGCGAGGCCGCCGTTCGCGATAGGATCGATGCGCTGGTGCGGCATGTGCAGAGTTTGCAGGAGCGGTGAGCGGCTACTTCTTCCGTCGATCCAGCTCGATCCCCTCGGCAACGGCGCCGGACTTGCGGAACGCGGCGATCTCGGCCGGGCTGTAGCCTACCTCGCCGAGCACGGCGTCGGTGTCGGCGCCGGGGAGGCGTGGCGGAAACTCGATCGAGCCGCCGTCGTGCTCGAAGCGGAAGCCTGAGCCGATCATCTTGAGGCGGCCGTAGGGGCTGTCGATCTCCTGCATCACCGGACGGTGCTTCAACTGGGGATGCTCGACGACCTCGTCGATACGCCAGACGCGCGCGCACGGAACGTCGGCCTTGGTCAGGTAGTCGTCCCAGTGAGCCGCGTCGTTTGACGCAAACACATCCTCGATGATAGCGCGCAACGCGGCGTCGTTGGCGATCCGGGTCGGCCAGTCGACGAAGCGCGGGTCCTTGCCGAGGTCGGGCTTGCCGATGGCCTTCGACAGCGCGGCGAACTGCTTCTCGTTGTTGACGGCGAGCAGGATGTGCCCGCCCTTCACCTTGAAGAGATCGGCCGTGGGCAGCCGGCTTTGCGCGCGGTTGCCGGATGGCCCCTGGACGTGGCCGCCGATCGTGTAGTCGACGAAGAACGACGACATGAAGGTCATCGCCGCGTCGAGCATGGCGACGTCGACGAGCTGGCCTTTTCCGGTGTGTGTGCGCTGGAAGAGCGCGCTCGAGACCGCAAACGCGAGCGTCATGCCGCCGATGGCATCGCACACGGCAAACCCGGCGCGTGTCGGCCCGCTCTCTGGGCTGCCTGTGATCGACATCAGGCCGCTCATCGCCTGGATCTTGCCGTCGTAGGCGGCGGAGCGCCGCTCAGGTCCGTTTTGCCCGAAACCAGAGACGGCCGCATAGATCAGCTTGGGATTGACCTCCCGCAGCTGCGGCCAGCCGATACCCAGCTTTTCCATCACGCCCGGCCGGTAGTTCTCCATCACCACGTCGGCCGTCTCGGCGAGACGCTTCACGATAGAGACGGCCTCGGGTTGCGTCAGATCGAGGGCGATGTTGCGCTTGTTCGAGTTGATCGCCATCCAACTGGTGCCCATGCCCCGATCGGACCACTCCTTGTTCGGCGGTCCGTAGCGCATGTCGTCGCCGCCCGGCCGCTCGATCTTGACCACGTCGGCACCGAGGAGCGCCAGCTGATAGGAGCCGAAGGGCCCCGCGAACACCTGCGTGAAGTCGAGGATGCGGACGCCGTGGAATGGTTTCGACATGCGGTCGAGTCCCTCGCGTGAGCTCCGCGGAGCTTGCCATAAATACCCGAAACCAGCGGCCCGGGGATAAGTCCCGAACCGTGTGGCTCGCCTAGATGCTGAGGTCCAGCAGGTTGTAGTCCCGGATGCTTGCCTTGGCCTTCTCATCCCAGGTGTAGGTGAGCCCCTCGTCGGCGTGCGGCTTGTAGACGAACGGCGTCTCGTGAGGGAACCGCTGGTGGCGGGCTGCGATGCCGTAGCCGAGCATGGCAGCGCGCTCGCGGATGCGCGCCGCATCGTAGACCGCGCGCGCCGCGTGCAGGCCACCGGCCTCGACGTCGAGCACGGACTTCCTGCGGTGGAAGCCCTGGTTAACGGTCACGCGCCAGTCCTTCGACGTGTTTGCGAATGAGCCGTGCAGCGACTGGCGGTTGGTGATGGCGACGTCGCCGGGCTTGCAGATCATAGGCACCGCCTCTGGCAACCGCGTGCTGCCGGCCTCGGCCACCCATGACTTGATGTCGATCTTGCCGAGCTTGTGCGAGCCGGGCACGACCCAGACGCCGTTGGCCGCCGTGCAGCCGTAGAGTTGCGCCATCATGTTGAAGCCGTGCGTACCCTCGTCCCAATCGGGCGCGTCCCAGTGCGTGACGCCGTCCTGGTGCCAGGCGACGGAGGCGCCGCGGCCCGGCTCCTTGATGAACAGCGCCTCGTTGAAAGGCGTGAAGTCGGCGCCGTTGACCGAGGCGACGATGCCGAGAAGATCCGGATGGCCGTAGACGCGCAGGCAAGCCTCCGAGTGCTGCAACGTGCCGAGGATCAGGTAGACGACCTCCTTCGGCGCGTCGGTGGCGGCCGTCGGCTCGTGCATCTTGACGGGGTGGCGACCATTGGCGAGCTCGGTGCCGCCGAACGGATCGCCGAGCGGCTTCGACCAGAACAGCGTCGGGGCTTTCAGATCATGGCCCAGCGCGGGGCGACCGTGCTTGTCGACGGCTGAGCCCTGCTCGACAGGCAGACGGTCGAGGATATCCTTGAGGTCGCGCTCGATGTCGGCAAGCTCGTCGGCTTTCAGCACACCCTCGAAGACATAAAAGCCGACGCGCCAGTAGGCATCGAGGATGTCTTGCGTCAGCCGGCCGTTGGTGTCGAAGCGGATCGGTCCGCGATTGCCGAGCTGAAAGGCCTTCCTCTCGCCCTCGGCGAGATAGGCCTGCATGGCGGCTGCCTCGCTGTCATAGGCGGCGGCGCCGGATGCGGATGTGATGGCCATGGCGTCCTCCTGAGACGGTCTCTGCCGGTTGGCTCCGGCGTCGAGGCATCAGATTGGGTCCGTCGAGGAAGGGCCGTCAAGTTGGGCGGAGCAGCCTCGATGCGGCAGGGACGCGCCTCGCCGTCATGGCTCGGCGCCTTCGACGTGGCGCCTACCCCCACGCCTTCTGAGCCGCGGCGTTCCTGCCGGCGATGCGCCCGAAGCCCAGGCACTCGCCGAGATTGCCGGTGCCTTGATAGAGGTAGCTGTAGATCGAGCCCATTTCGCCGGCACTGTAGAGGCGCGGGATAGGCGTGCCGTTGGGACGCACGATCTCGGCGCGCTCGTTGCGGCGTGGCCCGCCTTGCGTGTTCAGCATCGAGGGAGACAGCTCGACTGCATAGAACGGGCCGCGCGACAGCGGCGTCAGCATCAGCGTGCGGCCGAACTCGCTGTCGCTCCCAACCTCGCACGAGGTGTTCCAGCGCGAGACGGTCGCCTCGAGGGTGGCCGGATCGAGGCCGATCGCCTTGGCGAGAGCTGCCACCGTGTCGGCGTGCTTGATCCAGCCCTTGGCCAGCTCCTTCGCGTTGTCGTCGCTCCAGTCGTACTTCTCGACGATCTGCGTCCAGCCGTGGCTCGGCGTCTTGTCGTAGAGGGGGCCCGCTGAGAAGTGCGCGTGGTCGAGGATCATGTACATCGGGCACGGTGTGGAGAGCGGCATCCAGCGGCCGTTGATCGGCACCTTGCCGTGGCGGGTCTTGTATTTCTCGTCGCAGAACCTCTTGCCGTCCGGGCCGACGACGATGGCACCGCCAGGGACAACCTTCGAATAGTGGAAGGCCTGCATCGAGAACGAGGTCGGCACCTCCGGCACTTTCAGCGCCATGGAGGGGCCGGCGTAATTGTTCATGTGCCAGAGATCAGCACCGACCGTCTGGGCCATGGTGATGCCGTCGCCCTCGTTGTAGGGCGAGCCGGACGTATAGCAGTAGGGCACGCCGGGCAGGTAGTTGCGGATCATCTCCTGGTTGTTCTCGAAGCCGCCGCAGGTGAGCACGACGCCCTTGCGCGCCTTTACAGTGACAGGCTTTCCGCCGCGCACCGCTCGAAGGCCCAGGATCTCCTTGGTGATGTCGTGCTGGATCAGTTCCTTGGCCGGCGTCTCGTAGTGGACCGGGATCGGCCGCTCCGTCACCAGACGCTCGAAAGCCTTCCACGTCAGGGAATAGCCATACTTCGGCCCGTCGTGAAACTTGTGCACACAATCGGCGCCCGCGAGGTCCGGAAACTCGATGCCGACCGGCTGATGCTGGTGCTCCTGCGGATCACAGCCGAGCGCCGCGAGCCAGTCGTTGTTCTGGACCATCTCCTCGGCCCAGACCTTGACCATCGTCTCAGGCACCTTGAACTCGCCGCAGAGCGCGGTGAGATACTGGATGCCTTTCTCGACCGACGACGTGTTCAGGTAGCCCTGACCGGCGACGCGCGTATTGCCGCCGTGCTTTCCCTCGGGCGCCTTCTCGAGCATCACGACCTTGGCGCCGGCCTCGTGTGCCGTCACTGCGGCCGCCATGCCCGCCGCCCCGAAACCGACGACGACGACGTCGGCCTCGACATCCCAACTCGACGGAAAAGACGGCGCTTGCTGCATGACGGAACCCCGTTGACGGAAAACGGGGCGCCCGAACCGGCGCCCCACGGAATGATGCGAAGAATTTTCGCTATGGTCCAGGCGGAGGCCGAAGTCTCCGCCGCGCCTACTTGGCCATGGCCGGTGCGCGCTGCATCTCGAAGCCCTCGTAGCCTTTTGCGGCGACGTCGTCGCAGATGCCCTTGTAACGCGCCATGCCACCGGCATAGGGCATGAACACGCGGGGCTTGCCGGGCACATTGGCGCCGAGATACCAGGAGTGATGCGCCTCCGGCAGCAACGTGGCGTTGGCGGCCTCGTTGACGTGGGCGACCCAGCTGTCCATCGACTCGGGCTTGGCCTCGATCCGCTCGATGCCGTTGCGGCGCATATGGTCGATGCAGTCGGTGATCCACTCGGCGTGCTGCTCGATCGGCACCGGCATGTTGCAGAGCACCGACGGGCTACCGGGCCCCGTGATGGTGAACATGTTCGGGAAACCGGCGACCTGCAGGCCGAGATAGTTGCGCGGGCCGGCCTCCCAGGCCTTGGCCAGAGGAAGACCGCCGCGCCCTTTGATATTGAGCTTCACGAGAGAGCCAGTCATCGCATCGAAGCCCGTCGCGAAGACGATGATGTCGACCTCGTGCTCGGCGCCGCTCTTCAGGCGAATTCCCGTCGGTGTGATCGCCTCGATCGGGTCCGAGCGCACGTCGACCAGCGAAACGTGGGGCTGGTTGAACGTCTCGAAATAGAAGCTGTCGATCGGCGGCCGCTTGGCCGCATAAGGGTGGTCGATGTCGGCAAGGATCGAGGCCGTTTTCGGGTCCTTGACGATCGAGCGGATCTTGCCCTTCAGGAACTCGGCGGCCGTATCGTTGGCCTTCTTGCTCGTCGTGATGTCGTTGAAGGCGGCGCGAAATTGCAGGCCGCCCTTTTCCCACTGCTTCTCGAAGATCTGTCGGCGCTCTTCGTCCGAGACATCGAACACGGAGCGCTCCTCGATCGTGAACGGATGCCCGTTGGGCGTCGCGCGCATGGTGCGGCGCGTCTCGTCGACGCGCGCTTTCAGCTCCGTCTTGCGCTCAGGCGACAGAGGGGCGTTGTGGGCTGGCACCGAGTAGTTGGCTGTGCGCTGGAAGACGGTGAGGTGCTTTGCGGTCTTGGCGATGACCGGCGCCGACTGGATGCCGGTCGAGCCGGTACCGATCTGGGCGGCGCGCTTGCCGCGGAAATCAACGCCCTCGTGGGGCCACAGACCCGTGTGATACCACTTGCCCTGGAACGTCTCGAGGCCAGATATTTTCGGCACGTTGGCGGTCGAGAGGCAACCGACGGCGGTGATCAGGAACTTGGCCGAGAAGGCATCACCGGTTTCGGTGGTCACCGTCCACCGGTTGGCGCCCTCGTCATAGGTCGCGCTGGCGACGCGCGCCTTGAAGCGAATATCGCGCTTCAGGTCGAGCTTGTCGGCGACGAAGTTCATGTAGCGCAGGATTTCAGGCTGTTCCGGATAGCGCTCGGACCACTCCCACTCGGCCAGGAGGTCGTCCGAGAACTGGAAGCAGTAGGAATGGCTCTCGCTGTCGCAGCGCGCGCCCGGGTAGCGGTTCCAGTACCACGTGCCGCCGACGCCATCCGCCGCCTCGAGCACCGTAGCCTTCAGACCCAGCCGGTCACGCAAGCAATGCAGCTGGTACATGCCCGATAGCCCCGCGCCGATGATGATGGCGTCGAGATCGGTTGCCTTTCCACTTCGAGTTGCAGAGCCACCCATCGCTGCGCTGGCCATATTTTCTCCTCCGGTTTAACGCGCCAGGCGATGCACTGCCCCTGAGGCTGGCCCGCTCGAAGCGCTCAAAGCTTGTCCGGACATTATAGTTGCAGACACGGGCAGCATCGGCAATGCGACGGTGCGCGCGCGATGCTCAAGTGCCTAACGCCATCGGGCGCCACGATGGGCGCCCGAGAAGCCTTGAACTACTCCGCAGCACTCTTCTTCTTCAGGTCCTCGGCGAGGCGCTGCTTGGCGACCTCTTTGCCGCGGTCGAACTCTTCGCGGCGCTTGGCGATCTCCTCGGCCGAGAGTTGCTCGACGTTGGAATAGTCGAGCTTCCATTTGCCGTCGGCATTCCAGCGGATCGGGTTCTGGATCGTCGTGCGCGGCCCGATCGCTGCGGGAAGCAGGCGCAGAGCCAACTCCAGCGTCGCGGTCTGCGAGGCCTTGTCCTTGGGTTTGCCTGCCGGATTGCCGAGCGGGAAATCGGAGAACAGGAAGCGGGGCACGCCGGCGTGCTCGACGATGTCCTTAGCGCACCCCAACACGACGGTCGGGATGCCTGCGGCTTCGAGGGTGCGAGCGGCCAGACTCACGGTCTGGTGACACACCGGTCAATTCCCGACAATCAGCGCCGCGTCGGCTCGGTCCTCCTTCACACGGCGGACCAATTCCTCGGCATCGACTTCGAGCGTGGTCTTGTGGCTGCGGTTGGTGGGCATGCCGTGGAACCGCGGCGCCACTTTGCCGATGACGCCTCGGGCAGCCGCCTCGCGCAACGCCGGCAGCGGGAACCACGTGTTGGAGTCCTCAGCCGTCGTGTGCTTCCTGTCGATCCCGATGTGCGAAACACGCAGATCGTGATCCTGAGCGCTGTCGCCGGAAAAGACGGTGTAGAACTTGGCCGCCGAGTTGTAGGGCGCGCCCGGACCTTGATCTCCGGCTTCAGGGCGGTATGGAGCCGCTGTCGTTACCAGCGAGATGGTCGCCTCGGCCAACGGCTTGGTCATCGGCGTGAAAGGCACCTCGGTGTAATGCGCCCAGCGGTACGGAGCCCCGTAACCGAGCGTCTGATAGTATGTGCGGATCCGGTGCATGTAGGGGATCGGCGCGTCGTAGTCAGGGGCAAACCCGAACTCGTCGTCGCTCGGCTGGCTCAACATGGCCTCCTGTTGCGGTGGCTTTCGATTTCATATTCTCCGAGGATTGGCGCGCTTGTGCAAGGGTTTGCCGTTAGGTGTGTCGCCCGCGGCGGATAAGCCCAGCCTCGTCACGTTTGCATGCCCCAACGGCGCACGGTGCGACTCTCGATCGAGCGGAATATCAAGTTCTCGACCAGCAACCCGATCATGATGACGGTAAAGAGACCTGCGAACACCACCGGAATTTCGAGCTGGTTCTTGGCCTCATAAATGAACCAGCCAAGACCGCCCTTGCCGGATGCCGCGCCGTAGACCAACTCGGCCGCGATCAGCGTGCGCCAAGCGAAGGCCCAACCGATCTTGAGGCCCGTGAGGATAGAAGGGAATGCAGCCGGGATCAGAACTTTGGTCACAAAGCCGATGCCCCCGAGGCCGTAATTGCGCCCGACCATCCGCAGCGTATTTGACACGGACCGGAAGCCGGAGTGCGTGTTGAGCGCTACCGCCCACAACACCGAATGCACGACGACGAAGATGATGCTGTTGTCGCCGAGGCCGAACCAGATGAGCGCCAGCGGTAGCAATGCGATGGCGGGCAACGGATTGAACATCGACGTCAACGTCTCGAGCAGATCGTTGCCGAGACGGAATGTCATTGCCGTCGCAGTAAAGACGAGCGCCAGCCCAAGGCCGATAGCGTATCCCTGCAGCAGCAAACGGATCGAGGTGACGGCACGGCCTGGAAGCTCGCCTCGGTAGATCGCGTTCCAGAACGCGGCAAGTGTCTCGGAAAGGGTCGGCACCAGCAGGGGATTGTTCAGGCGCTGCGCGTACCACTCCCAGATGAGTCCCAGGGCAACGAGGAGAAACGTCTTTCTCGCGGCACCATTGTTGTAGAGCCGCTCCCAAGTTGTCAGCGGTTTCTCGACGACGCCGAATTCCTTATTGAGTTCCGTTTGTAGAATGTACTCGGGGCGGGGATTGCTCTGGACGGCCGCGCGGCTGGCATCGTTCATGATACGTGTGCCCCCATTTCCTCGATCTGCTCGGCAAACAGCATGTTGTGAATGCGATCAGATAGCTTCACGCCCGAGGCATCCACGGGATCGGAACCGTCGCTGTTGAGCTCGGCCTTGACCTGACCTGGATGGGGTGAAAGCAGAAGAATGCGATTGCCAACCAGCACGGCCTCGGGGATCGAGTGCGTAACGAACAGCACCGTGAACTTGGTGTCGTCCCACAGTTGCAGCAGCTCTTCCTGCATCTTGCGCCGGGTCAATGCATCCAGCGCCGCGAAGGGCTCGTCCATGAGCAGGATGTCGGGCTCCATCGCCATGGCGCGTGCGATAGCCACCCGCTGCTTCATGCCACCCGAAAGGGTGTGAGGGTAACTGTCGGCGAACTTCGTCAAGTTGACCTTTTCGATGTACTGCATGGCCTTCTCCTCCGCAGCCTTGCCGCGGAGCTTGCCCGACGATTCCAAACCGAACATCACGTTGCGCTTGACCGTCTTCCACGGCAGCAGCTGGTCGAACTCCTGGAACACCATGCAGCGGTCTGGGCCTGGCTTTCTGATTTTCTGCCCCTTGAGCTCCAGCGTGCCCTCGGTTGGTGCCATATAGCCTCCAACTGCCTTGAGCAGTGTGGACTTGCCGCAACCAGAGGGGCCCAGAAGCACGAAGCGGTCGGAGGGGAGCACGTCGAAGCTCACCCGATAGGTCGCGGTCACCAGGTGGTCGCGGGTCTTGTATTGCAGCGTCACGCCGCTCACTTGCAGAAGCGGCGCCGTTGCATGCGGCATCGGGTTCACGTCGATCGCACTCCGGGCGAAAGTGAATGTTTTTTCGGCTTCGCAGGACAGCGCGCCGGGTCCGGCAACCTGACCCAGCGCGCGCGTCACATGCCCGGCATCAGCTGCCAGGAAGGCTGTGGACCTCTGGGAAAAACAGATCCTTCCAGGAGTCGGGCTTCGTTTTGACGATGCCGACCCTATGCATGAATTCCATCATCTTGGCGACCTGCTTGGGCACCTTGGTGAACTCCATGTCAGGCGAGCCGAAGAGCGCGGTCAGCTCGTCCTCGGACATGCGCTTTTCCTTGGCCAGCTCGATGTAGAGCTTGGCGGCCCGACGCTTGTCGGCATTGATCCACTCGAAGGATTCATCGAAGGCTTTGGACACGGCCTCGAAGACCTTGGGGTTCTCCTTGCGAAACTTCTCGTTCGACGTGAACGTGAGGCCACAGAACGGACCGTCCATGATCTCGGTCGCCGTTGTCACCGTGCGGAGCCCCGCCTTGATCTCGCCCTCGTGGAAGGGGGACGTGGCAAAGTGCGTGGTAATCTCGTGCGTGGGGCTCGTCACAGCAGCCAATGCCTCGGGATGGGGCAGCGCCACCGTGATATGATCAAGTTTGGTATGATTGCCTTTACCCCACAGTTTCTCCGCCGCCATATGCAGCATCAGGGCCTGCGTCGAGACTTTCAACGACGGCACCGCAATGCGGTCCTTCTCGGTAAAGTCTTTCAGCGATTTGATGTTCGGATTCTTGGTATTCAGCCAAATGTTGTTGTTGGCGACCGATCCCAGGGCCTTCACGCCGATATTGCTTCGCGTGCGATCCCAGATAATCGCGGTCGACGGCACACCTTGAGCGGCGAAGTGCAGACTCCCGGAGATCATCGCGTCGTTGAGTGCGGCCGGACCGCCGAGCCTTGCCCAGCGCACCTTCACTTGCCCCACCCCAGCTGCAGCGAGGTGCTTCTCGACGAGCTTCTCGCTCTCCATGACCATCTGCGGCAGGTAGACCGCGCCGAACTGCTGGCCCAGGACGACCTCGGTGACTTCCGCGTGTGCCACCCCGGTCATCACGGCGCCAGCGAGCAACACACCACCAAACAACCTCATGCAAGCCTCCCTGCTCTTCTTTGTCGTGCTTATCTCTTCTGCCGACGGACCCTAAGCGGGGGCACCATGTCGACAACGCCGGGAGAATGTCTTCTCGCAGACCCACACGCAAGCGTGCCATCCAACCGGTGGCATGCCGATGCAAGAGGCCCGCCTGCACGACATCCTGATTGACGCGGCCGCATCCGGCTGCGGATCATGTCCCAAAGCAATTCAGCCGGGAGACAGCAGTGGCGAAGAAATCGAAGCAGGAGAAACTGGCGGCCCTGATCACCGGCGCGGGATCGGGAATCGGCCGGGCGACCGCGGAGCTGCTGCTCGAGGACGGCTGGTCGGTCGCGTTGCTCGACAAGAACGAGGCGGCGCTGGCCGAAGCTAAATCCCGGCTCGGCGAGAAGAAGACAATCCAGTACGTCTCCGCCGACGTGACCGACGAGGGTGCCGTCGAGCGCGCCGTGGCGGAGGTCTCGCGCATTTTCGGCGGGCTCCATGGCGTCGTGAACAGCGCCGGCATGGGGCTGAACAAGGGCCTCTTCGAGACGTCCGCAGCCGACTTCCGTCGCGTGCTCGAGCTCAATGTCATCTCCACCTTCATGGTCGGGCGCGCAGTTGCCCGCATCATGCGCGACCGCCAGACGGGCGGCTCGATCGTCAATATCGCCTCGATCTCCGGCGTGCGCGGGTCGTTCCACCGGTCGGCCTACGGCGCCTCGAAGGGTGGCGTGATGACGCTCACCATGGTGATGGCCAACGAGCTCGCGCCGCTCGGCATCCGGGTCAATGCCATCGCGCCGGGACCGGTCGACACGCCCATGGTCCGGGAGCACCACACCGCCGAGGACCGCAAAACATATGCCCGGACCATACCGATGAAGCGCTATGCCGAGCCGATCGAGATCGCGCGGGCGGCTCGCTTCCTTCTCGATCCCGTACAGTCGAGCTACGTGACCGGCGAGATCCTGGCCGTCGATGGCGGCTACCGCGGCGCCGGCCTGATCGCCGGCAGGGAATGACGCTCAGCCGAACGCCATCGAGCGACGCAACTTGAAGGGAGCACCAACCGTCATGAAAATCGGCATCTCGATGTTCGTCACTGACACATCAATCTCGCCCGGAGAACTCGGCGCCGCAGTCGAAGCACGGGGCTTCGAATCGCTCTGGATGCCCGAGCACACGCACATTCCAGTCAGCCGCAAGTCGCCGTGGGGTGGCGGCCCGGAGCTGCCGGACCACTACAAGCAGACGCTGGAACCGTTCATGTCGCTCACCGCCGCGGCCATGACCACGAAGCACATCAAGCTCGCCACGGGCATATGTCTCGTCGTGGAGCGAGATCCGATCCACACGGCAAAGCAGGTCGCCTCGATCGACTACCTGTCGGGCGGCCGCTTCATCTTCGGCATCGGCGGCGGCTGGAACGCCGAGGAGATGGCGAGCCACGGCACCGACTTCAAAACGCGCTTCGAGCTGATGCGTGAGCGGATCGAGGCCATGAAGGCGATCTGGACGAACGACGTCGCCGAATATCACGGCAAATTCGTCGACTTCGAGCCAATGTGGTGCTGGCCGAAGCCCGTGCAGAAGCCTTATCCACCGATCCTGCTGGGCGGTGCCTTCCCCTACGGAGCGCGTCGCGCCATCGAGTACGGCGACGGCTGGATGCCGATCGGAGGACGCGACCAGGATCCATTGGAGATCGGCCGACGCTTTCGGCAGATGGTCGCCGAGTCGGGTCGCGACCCGGCCTCGGTGCCGATGAGCGTTTATGGCCCTCGCCACGAGCTCGACCAGCTGCGCGCGCTCCGCGATGCCGGCATGGACCGCGCTGTGCTGGCGATGGCGACGGCCCCGCGCGATGCCGCACTGAAGAAGCTCGACGAGTTGGCGGATCTGGTGGCCGGGCTGGATTGAGGCCGACCCGGGAGCAGCACGGGCGTCCGCTCCCAGAGGATACATTGCGCCTCTGTAGCGCGCCCACCTTCTCACGTTGTCCCCGACGTCCGCTCCGGTCGCCTACCGCGCATGGTGCGGACATGCTACGAAGTTTAAAGAATCGGTCGTTCGGACTCGGGGGAGCCACGGCACATGAACGTCATGTCAGGGAATGCCGGCCGCATCGCTGGCGTCGTGGCGGCACTCGCGCTCGGCGCTTGCTCATCCGGAAGCGGCCTTACCACGGGCACGCTGCTCGGTGGTGCGCCCAAGGTGGACGCCGCACCTCCACCCCCTGAGACGGCGAGCGATCGCGCACTCCACGTGGGCACGACAACGGCCCGAGCCCAGCGCTGCGGCTACGTATTCGATGCCGGCGCCGTGCGACAGTCCTATATCGCATTCGAATCTCAGCAGGCAGGCGCACCGGACCAGCGGACCAAGGCCGAGCAGAGCTACGATTTTACGGTCAGCAAGGTCGCCAAGGGGATCGGCAGCGATGCGGACTATTGCTCAGAGGAGCAGACCGCGATCATCAAACGCGACCTGAGCCAGGTGCTTGCCGGCAACTTCTCCTCGCCCATTCGAGGCACGCAACCCAATGTCGGATGGTGGTCAGCCTCGCGGACGGAAAAGCCGCTCGACCGGGAGAAGCTCTTCAAGCCCAATCTTTGATGGCTCGATCGCCTCCAGCGAAGCGATAGAAGCAGAGCCCGGGCACGGGAGTCCGACGACGGTTCCCGGGCGGCGATATGAAGTGAGCTTCTGCTGGCGATCGCTGGCAGATGTGCGGGCACTCCTGCCACTCCGCCAACAGCCATGCGAACGCCGGCGGGCCGGCCGCCGGCCTCCCACCGCTGCCACCAGAGGGCGCGCGGTGGGCTATTCTATTCCGGGCTACTTACTTGCAGAGCGTCGCCTGCATCTTGCAGTTGAAACCGAGGCCGCCGCTGCCGCACTTGGACTTGACCTTAGACACCTTGTAGCCGGGCGCCGTGCCAATCTTGCCGCTCGACGTCATGAATGAGGCCCACGAGCCCCAATCGGTCGCCTGCAGAACGGCCTCCCAGGCTTGGAACATGGCGCCGTCCTTGGTCGTGTTGGTGCCGCTCGCCGCCTTGTTGACGCAGACAGGCGCCGCGCCCTTCTTGCCCTGGGCCATGGCGACGTCAGTGGCCGAGATCGAGAGACCAGCGGCCAGTGCGGCAGTGCTCAGCATCATTGTCAGGCGCAGCATGTTGGATCTCCTGGACCCTGTTGCAGATTACAACCGCAGATGAGCGACCCCGACCGGCCGCGCCAAGGCTAAAGCGCCTCGTTCCACGTTATCCCCGTCGTTTTGCAGACGGGCGTTGCGAGACGGCCTCAGATCGGCGTTCCAAAGCTGCTTCGCCTCGCCCGCTTGGGGCGGTATAGACTGGCCGTCGACAGACACCGCGAAACGGGAGACGGCGCCATGGCCGACAGGCTGAAGGGCAAGACGGCATTCTGCACGGCCTCCGGCGCCGGCATCGGACGGGCGACCGCCTTGGCCTTCGCCCGTGAAGGCGCGCGCGTCATCGCGACCGACCTCGACGAGGCGCGCATGGCAGGCCTGAAGGAGGCCGGCGTCGCCGAATGCCTGAAGCTGGACCTGCTCGACACGGCCGCAGTCAACGCCATGGCGAAGCGCGTCGGCACGGTCGATGTGCTCTTCAACTGCGGCGGCTTCGTACATCACGGCGATGCGCTCCATTGCTCCGAGAAGGACTGGGATTTCTCGTTCGACCTCAACGTGAAATCCATGCACCGTGGCATCCAGGCGTTCCTGCCTGGCATGATCGAGCGCGGCAAGGGCGTCATCATCAACATGGCCTCGGGGGCGGGGCCCTCGAAGGCGGTCGCCAACCGCTACGTCTACACCGCCACAAAGGCCGCCGTGGTCGGACTGACGAAGGCAGTAGCGTTCGATTTCATCAAGAAGGGTGTCCGTTGCAATTGCATCTGCCCCG
>LNDR01000328.1 GCA_001464755.1 Rhizobiales bacterium Ga0077524 | reverse complement strand
CGGGCCGTGAGTTCAAACCGGAGTTAGTTCTTCGGTGCGGGGCTCGCGCCAGAACCGGTGGTCGAGCCGCTGGCTCCGCTGCCCGCGCCCGTCGTGGCCGAATCCTTCACCATGCCCTGCTGGCATGCGGCGAGAAACTCGGCGCTCGACAACCTGCTGTCCTTGTTGGTGTCAGCGTTGGAGAAATTGGTCAGGTAGGGCTGTGCCTGGGCCTGGGTGAGCGAGCCTGCCGAGCTGGCGTCCGCCTTGCTCCACACGGACTGACACTCGGCCTGCGTCATCTTCTGAGTGGCGCCAGTGCTGCCACCCGTCGTGCCGCTGGTCTGGGCCGTCGCGGTGGCGATGCCGAGGAACAAGATGGCACCGGTCGTCAGGGCTGATTTCAGCATGTTGATACTCCTATCGGGTTACGCACGCGTCTTGCGCGCTGGTTGAGCAACGCCGATAGGGAGCAGGTGTTCCGACTAAACTCTCCCGTCCGGAATGCCCGTTCGACGCCTGCGCGGTGCGACGTCGGAAGATCTTTCGACGGCGTCGAGACCCATTGCACGTCAGGTCGGGCGCGTGTTGCGCGCTGCAAGCCGGGCGCGGAACTCGTCGGTGGAATTGGTGCGCGGAAATGGGTCAGCCGGGACCGGCATGCCGAGATGTCGGCACAGGGGCTCCCAGCCCTCGGCCACGTCATAGACGAGAAGGCGGCCGGGCTCGATGGCCACTTTTACGGCTGCATTATGGGCGCGGTAGACAGCCAACGCGTGCTCGCGCTCGCCCAATCGCTCCGAGAACGTCCGTCTCTCGATGATGTCGTGGACCATCTCGCCCTGCTCACGGGCAAGCGGGTCGGTGCGCTCGTGACGCGACCGCAAGCTCTCGTAGATCGTCGCCTGGATGGACTTCACCCATGCCTCGTCGGGCCTAACGCTCAGGATGACGGGGGCTTTCGGATAGTGGGCCGCGATCTCCCGCCAGAAGTAGGCCGACGGCCAGTCGACCGCCGAGCGGAAGTCGCGGAACACGGTGTCCCAGTCGCTGCGCTCGCCGCGGGCGGCTGCAGCCCAGAAGCGGATCTGCTCGGGTCGGTCGCGTACCTCGAACATGTGATGGCAGGGACCGAAGCCCAGCATCTCGAGCGCAATCTTGAGGGAGTTGGTCCCTGTCCGGCCGAAGCCGGCGCCGACGACGTCGAGGGGCATGAAAGGCGGTCCTTCTCCGACAAGCTGTTTGCAAACCATGATCGGCGACCGAGGCCCCGACAGGCAACGGCGAAGGCGCGCGCGAGGCCACATGGCTGATAAACTGCGCGCGAATCAGCCGAGGATCAGCCATGCCCCCGTTGCCTCGAACACGCGGTGCTTCCTTGACCTGGCTCGCAGTGGCTGTCATCTGCCTGGCCTCTGCCGGGTCCGCTATGGCGCGCCAACCGACACCGACACCGATCGCGCATGGCTCGGTGCTGACGGCGCGGCACGTCGGCCCTTCAGCTGCAGGACTTGCTCCGCGCGGGCAGTACGACGGGGGCGAGCTGCATAATGGGCGCGACTATCCGTTTGCGCGCAAAATCGCGCAGAGCGCAACCTACGACGGCTTCCCGATCGAAGGGCCGCATCTGCTGATCGAGCAGGTGGTGTTCACAGGGCCGATCGACATCTATGTGCGGATGCCGGTGGTCGTGCGCGGGGTCACGATCCGGACGCGGACAGGCGCGCATTGGGCGCTCCACACGCGACCCGAGGCCGGGCCCGTGCTGATCCTCTGGTCGGAGATGCGGGCCGGCTCCACCGAGGGCGCACCGGCCGACCGCAAAAACGCGCTATCGCGGGCGCTCTATCTCAGAAGCGAGCGGGTCACCGTCTATCGCAGCCACCTGACGCAATCCGCCGACGGCATCCAGATCCACGCGCCGGGTGCGCGCGTGATCGAGAACCTGATCGACGACCTCGTCTACTGGGACGGCGACCACAACGACGGCATTCAGATGTTGGGACGCGGGGCCGACGCCGAGATCGTGCGCAACCGCATCGTCAATCCCAATCCGCAAACGAGTGCGCTCAACCTGATCGGCGAGCGGGTGTTGGTGGCGGACAATTACCTCTCCGGTGGTGGATGGACGCTCTATGGGGGCGCGCATCATACGAAACGCGTGCCCGGATCGACGCGCGGCGTCGTGATCCGGGGCAATGTCTTCGGCCGCGACCATTTCCCCAAGGGCGGCAACTTCGGCCCCGTGACGGGCTATGACACCGCAGGGGCCGACAACGACTGGAGCGGCAATCGCTGGAGCGACGGCGCGCCGATCGTGATCGGGGTGCCGGCACCAGCGAAGCGCTGAGGCGACGCGGCGGCGACTAGGCAGCGACGGCCGCCACCGGCGACGCGGCTGCAGCCTCGAGCACCATCGTCGAGCATTTCTCGCCGATCATGATCGAGGGTGCGTTGGTATTGCCAGAGGTGAGCGTCGGCATGATCGAGGCATCGGCGACGCGTAGCCCCTCGATGCCGCGCACGCGCAGGCGATCGTCGACGACCGCCATCGGATCGCTGTCGGTGCCCATCTTGCAGGTGCCGACCGGGTGGTAGGCGGTCTCTGCAAAGCGCGTCACGTAGTCGAGGAGTTCGTCGTCGGACTGGGCCTGCTTTCCGGGCCCGAACTCCTTTGGCTCGAGCCATTCGAGCGCGGGCGCCTCCAGGACACGGCGCACGGTGCGCATGGCGGCGACAACGCAATCGCGATCGATCTGGTCGGAGAGGAAGTTGAATTTCACCGCGGGGGCCTTCGAGGCGTCGCTCGTGGTGACGTGGATCGAGCCTTTGCTCTCGGGCCGCTGCTGGTGCGTGATGATGGTGATGCCAGCCTGCTTATCGAGCTTGATGTCCGGCGTCACGAGGAACGGCTGCACCATGAACATGGCGTCGGGGCTGGCGAGGCCTTCGCGGGTTTTGAAGAAGGCACGCATCGGCGAGGCCGGCAGCGCCAGGAAGCCCTTGCCCGTCAGAATGTAGCGGATGCCCTGGCCCAGCGCACTCACGCCTCGAGCCTTCTCGTTGTAGGTGGCACCGTGGCGCCCGACCCTCCATTTCATGCGCGGCGCCCAGTGGTCGCGCAGATTCTCGCCGACTCCGGGGAGCGCATGGCGAACTTCGATGCCAACAGCCTTCAAGCGCTCCGGGCTGCCGATACCGGAGAGCTCCAGGAGTTGCGGCGAGCAGATGGCGCCGGTCGAGACGATGACCTCGCGCATGGCGGTCGCCTCGCGGACCTCGGTGCCGACCCGATAGCGAACCCCCGTGCAGCGCTTGCCCTCGAACAGGAGCCGCTCGGCGAGAGCTCCCGTCTCGATGTCGAGGTTCGGCCGTTTGCGTGCCATCTCGAGATAGGTTGCGGCCGTGCTCATGCGCTTGCCGCCGCTGATGGAGGCCTGCGTCATCGCAATGCCTTCCTGCTCGGGGCCATTGTAGTCGTCGTTGCGATTGATGCCGATAGAGGCAGCCGCCTCGAAGAAGCTGTCGTAGAGTTGGCCGCTCTCCGAAAGATCCGAAATGCGCACAGGACCTGACCGTCCGCGGAACTCCCGGTCACCGCCGTGGTAGCTTTCCAGGCGCTTGAAAATCGGGAGCACGTCATCGTAGCTCCAGCCCCGGTTGCCGAGCTGGGCCCAGGTGTCGAAGTCCTGGCGCTGGCCGCGCACCCAGACCATGCCGTTGATGGCACTCGAGCCGCCGAGCATCTTGCCGCGGGGTATAGGGATGTTCCGCCCGCCGGTCGCTTTCTCGGCCTCCGAGGCGAACAGCCAATTGACGCCCGGTCGATTGATGAAGTGGGCGAACGAAACCGGCACCTGAGACAGCCAGTGGGTCTCCTGCCCGGCCTCGAGCAGCAGTACACGGTACTTGCCGCTCTCGGTCAGGCGGTGCGCAAGTGCGGCCCCCGCCGAGCCCGCGCCAACCACGATGAAATCCACTACGTGCCGGTACATGGTCTGCCCCTCAAGCCTGCGTGCGATGACTTCGTGACACGCCTTCGAGGCGCCCCGCCGCTTACCGCACCGGTGTTTTCCAGAGCCCCTTCGAGAGCGGGCTTGACGAAAGGATAGCAAGGTGCCGCCATATGTCCAGACAAGCCGACGCGCCGGACGGCGCTCGTCCCAGCATCGAAAGGGCCATCATGTCGCAAACCAAGGAGACCTCGCCGCCGAGTACCACGCGGGAGCCCCGTCAGATCGACGCGCTGATCGTCGGCGCGGGGTTCGGGGGCATGTTCATGCTGCACCGGCTCAGGGGGCTCGGCCTTACCTGTCAGGTGGTCGAGGCGGGCACCGGTGTCGGCGGCACCTGGTACTGGAACCGTTATCCGGGCGCGCGCTGCGACACCGAGAGCATGCAGTACTCCTACTCATTCTCGCCTGAGTTGCAGCAGGAGTGGAGCTGGACCGAGCGCTACGCGCCGCAGCCAGAGATCCTGCGCTATGCCAATCACGTTGCCGACCGCTTCGACCTTAGACGCGACATCCGCTTCGAGACGCGGGTCGTCTCCGCGCATTTCGACGCCAACGCCAATCGCTGGACAGTGACGACCGACAAGGGCGACAGAATCTCGGCACGCTACTGCGTCATGGCGACCGGCTGCCTGTCGAATGCGCGACTGCCCGACATCAAGGGCCGCGACAGCTTCCAGGGCGCCACCTATCACACGGGCCACTGGCCGCATGAGGGTGTGGATCTTTCGGGCAAGCGGGTCGGCGTCATCGGCACGGGCTCGTCGGCGATCCAGGCGATCCCGGTGATCGCGGAGGCAGCGGCGCACCTCTTCGTCTTCCAACGCACGCCCAACTACTCGATCCCGGCGCGCAACGGCCCGATGACGCGGGAGTATGAGCACACCTGGAAAGCCGACTACGAGCAACGCCGGGCGCAAGCGCGCATGACGCGCAATGGCATCCTCGCCAACTTCAACGATCAATCGGCACTCGAAGTGCCGGAGACGACGCGGCGGCGCAACTACGAATCCCGCTGGGTCACGGGAGGCACCACGTTCATGGCCTCCTACAACGATCTGATCACATCGAAGGCGGCGAACGATACGGCTGCCGAGTTCGTGCGCGAGCAGATCCGCGCCCTCGTCAAGGATGCGAAGGTGGCCGAACTCCTGGCGCCGAAGGACTATCCGATCGGGACCAAGCGCATCTGCGCCGACACGCTCTACTTCGAGACGTACAATCGCGACAACGTCACGCTGGTCGACCTGCGCTCGTCGCCGATCGAGGAGATCACCGCAACAGGCATCCGCACCGCGGACCACAGCACCGACCTCGACGCGATCGTCTTCGCGACCGGTTTCGACGCCATGACGGGAACGCTTCTCAAGATCGACATTCGCGGCCGCGACGGCGCCAAGCTCAGCGACAAATGGGAGGCCGGGCCACGCACCTACCTCGGCCTGATGTGCGCCGAGTTCCCGAACATGTTCATGATCACGGGGCCAGGCAGCCCCTCGGTGCTGTCCAACATGATGGTGTCGATCGAGCAGCACGTCGACTGGATCACGGATTGCCTCGCACACATGGGCAGCCGCCAGATGAGCGTGATCGAGCCCACCCAGAAAGCCGAGGACGACTGGGTCGCGCACGTCAACGAGGTGGCGAGCAAGACGCTCTATCCGTCGGCCGCCTCCTGGTACATGGGCGCCAACATTCCCGGCAAACCGCGCGTCTTCATGCCCTACATCGGCGGTGTCGGGCGCTATCGAAAGCATTGCGAAGAGGTGGCGGCCAAGGGCTACGAGGGCTTCATGATGGCCGGCGGACGGAGCGTTGCGGCGTAGCCTTACGTCTCCGCAAGTCAGGCCACCACTGCGGTGCGGAACCCGACAGCGTCATGTGCCAGTCCTGTCGGGTCTTGCGAGGGCAGGACGTTCGACCCGACCCTCACAGTGGCTCGAGCATGCTAAACTGGCGCGATCCAATGTTTGTCGCCCCGGAGTAGCCCCATGACCGCTTCACAAGCCGAGAAAGCCGCCCGCCTCGCCGCACTCCACGCCGGACCCGGCGCTTTCGTCATCGCCAACGCCTGGGACGCGGGCTCGGCGCGGATGCTCGCGTCCATCGGGTTTCCGGCGCTCGCCTCGTCAAGTGGTGCCGCCGCCGGTGTGCTGGGTCGGCGCGACGGGCGGATAACGCGGGAAGAATCGCTGGTGCATGCCAAGGCGATCGTCGCGGCGACGAGCCTGCCCGTCTCCGGCGACCTCGAGAACGGCTTCGGCGATACGCCGGCCGACGCGGCGGCGACGATCAGCGGTGCGATTGGCATCGGGCTCGTCGGAGGCTCGATCGAGGACTACTCGGGAAAGGCCATCTACGCGCACGATCTCGCTCTGGAGCGCGTGAAGGCCGCCGTTGCCGCGGCGCGCGGGGCACCGTTTCCGTTCGCGCTCACGGCGCGGTGCGAGAACTTCATTCGTGGCAACCCCGATCTCGACGACACCATCCGCCGGCTGCAGGCCTACGAGGCAGCGGGTGCCGACGTGCTGATGGCGCCGGGTCTTCCCGATCTCGAGGCGGTCCGCAAGGTTTGCGCCAGCCTCAAGAAGCCGTTCAATTTCATGGGCGGGATCAAGGGACGCAATCCGACCGTTGCCGAACTCGAGGCGGCCGGTGTGCGCCGTGTCAGCCTCGCGACCTCGCTCTATCGAGCCGCCATGACCGGCCTCGTCGCGGCAGCCCGCGAGGTCAAGGAAAAGGGCACCTTCGGCTATCTTGACACGACATTGGCGACGCCCGACCTCAACGCCTTCATGAAGGATTGATCGGTCGACCCCCTTCAGAAAAAAAAGTTGTCCTCGGGTCCGGCGACGGTGGCACACTCGGCTCTCAGGACAACGAACAGCGACCGAGACGGGAGACCACTATGGCGCGTGACGGCATCACATTCGGCTGGTTCCTGCCTTCGAGCGGCGACGCGGTGAACCTCGGCGACCCCAAGGGTCGCATTCCGACCACGCGAGCCATGCTCGATGAGGTTGTAGATGCTGTCGATAACGGCGGGTTCAAGTATCTGCTGATCCCAGTCAATACGACGTGCTGGGAGGCGACGGTGCTCGCCTCCTACTACATCGCACGCACGCGCAACGTGGCGCCGCTGCTCGCGCTCCGGGCAGGCTATGTGAACCCCGCACTGGCGGCGCGCATGTTCGCCACGCTCGACCAGATGGCCGAGGGGCGGCTGTGCATCAATCTGATAGCCGGCATCAACGATGATGAGGCCGTCGCTGACGGCATCGGGGACGTGAAGGCCGTCCGCTACGAGAAGATGGACGAGGAGGTCGAGATCATGAAGCGGCTCTGGTCGTCGACCGAGCCGATCGGCTACGTGGGCAAGCATTACCGCGTCAATCAGGTGGTGGAACCGAAGCCCTTCCAGAAGCCGCACCCGCCGTTCTTTCTCGGTGGCGGCTCGGCGCAGGCGGCCGAGATCTCGGCGAAACATTCGACCGTGCATCTGTTCTGGGGCGACAAGCCGGACGTGATCGCCGGGAAAGTCCGAGACATGAAGGCGCTTGCCGCCAAATACGGGCGGGCCGACGCGCTCAACTTCGGCATGAGACTCCAGATCATCTGCCGCGACACGGAAGCCGAAGCATGGGACGAGGCGCACCGTCTGATCGCTGGCGCCAAGCGCTTCGACTTCGTCAACATGCGAACCGGCGCGGCGGCCGTCGAAGGTATCCGGAGGACATCGGACGCCAATCGACGCGTTTGGGAGTTGCTCGAGCAGTCGGGAGACGACATGAAGATCCACCCGCACCTGTGGACCGGCATCTCCACCGTGCGCATCGGCGCTGGCATTGCAGTCGTCGGCAATCCGCAGCAGGTGGCGGCAACTCTGCAGGAGTTCGTCGACGCCGGGTGCTCGACCTTCTGCCTTTCAGGCTATCCGCATGCGGAGGCGGCACGCACCTTCTCCACCAAGGTCATGCCGCTGTTCGAGGGCCACATCGCCGACCGTCTGCCGGCGGTCGCATAGTTTATCCCCTTCTTGACACGGCCCGCCCCGCTCGCCCCTACGTTGGCAAGGATCGGGCACAAATTGAGCGCGGAAGGACGAGATGGCAGAGCAGACCGGCAATTTGACGGCTCCGTCCGGACGCATCGATTTCGAGTGCTCGCCGGAGACCTATCGGCATTGGAAGCTCGCGTTCCACGGCGAGACTGCCGAGCTGATCATGAACGTCGACGAGAATGCGACGCTGTTCGAGGGCTATCAGCTCAAGCTCAACTCCTACGATCTCGGCGTCGACATCGAGTTGGCGGATGCGCTGCAGCGGCTGCGCTTCGAGCACCCGGAGGTGAAGGTCGTGGTGCTCAAGTCGGGGAAGGACCGCGTCTTCTCGGCAGGCGCCAACATCCGGATGCTCGCTGGCTCGAGCCACGGCCACAAAGTCAACTTCTGCAAGTTCACCAACGAGACCCGCAACGGCATGGAGGATTCCTCCGAGCACTCGGGCCAGAAATTCCTCTGCGCGGTAAAGGGAACGGCAGCGGGCGGCGGCTACGAACTGGCGCTCTCGTGCGACCGCATCCTGCTCGCCGACGACGGCAACGCCACCGTCTCGCTACCGGAATTGCCGTTGCTTGCGGTGCTCCCCGGAACAGGTGGGCTGACGCGCGTTACCGACAAGCGCAAGGTGCGGCGCGACCTCGCCGATGCGTTCTGCACCACGGAGGAGGGCGTGAAGGGCAAGCGCGCCGTCGCGTGGCGCCTCGTCGACCGGACAGTGTCAAGCTCGCGCTTCGACGCGACGATCGTGGAGATGGCAAGGGAGCTCGCGGCACAGTCGGACCGTCCATCGGATGCGACAGGCATCAGTCTCACTGCTCTCGCGCGTGCAATCGACGGGGACCGGGTCGTCTACTCGACGGTGGGGGTCGAGATTGACCGTCACGGCAAGCGGGCCACCATCAAGGTGCAAGGCCCGACGACACCACCGCCGGGTACGACCGCCGAGATCCATGCCCAAGGCGCTGACTTCTATCCGCTGCGGCTATCGCGCGAGCTCGACGATGCCCTTCTGCACCTCAGGCTCAATGAACCGGCGATTGGAACACTCATCTTCAAATCCGAGGGCGATCCCGATCTGGTCCTCGCCTACGATGCGCTGCTGGCGGCGCATCAATCCAACTGGCTCGTGCGCGAGGTCCTCAACAACTGGAAACGCGTGCTGAAGCGGATCGACGTGACGTCGCGCTCGCTCGTGGCGCTGATCGAGCCGGGCTCGTGCTTTGCCGGCACACTCGCCGAGATCGTCGTCGCGTGCGACCGCGCCTACATGCTCGACGGTCGGCTCGAGGGCGACAACCGGCCGGAGGCGCGGCTCGCCCTCTCGGCGCTCAACTTCGGCCGGTATCCGATGTCGAATGGGATCACGCGGCTCGAGACGCGTTTTCTTGGCGAGCCCGAAAGCGTTGGCACAGCGAAGGCCCGCATCGGCGAGCCGCTCGCCGCATCCGATGCGGCCGCACTCGGCCTTGTGACGGAGAGCTTCGACGAGGTCGACTGGGAGGACGAGGTGCGCATCTTTCTCGAGGAACGCGCATCGTTCTCGGCCGATGGACTGACGGGCCTCGAGGCCAATCTGCGCTTCGCCGGCCCGGAGACGATGGAGACGAAAATCTTCGGTCGCCTCACGGCATGGCAGAACTGGATTTTTCAGCGACCCAACGCGGTTGGACCGAATGGCGCTTTGAAGCGCTATGGATCCGGCGTCAAAGGCGACTTCGATCCGGATCGGGTCTAAGCCAGCTGCGAAAGCTACAGCGTGACAGCGCGAGGCTTTTCCAGGCACGATGCGCTGAGCCGGTCTGGTCCTGGCAGGGACTGGCGCCGTAAGACTGCGGCGGGCTGTCGAGCCGAGGACAGAAAAGATGGCATCGCTTGAGGCGGCAGCGCCAACGCCAAGTACAAGCCAGCATACGAACGCTGCGGACATCGACCGGCGTAGCGTGCTTGCAGCCTTCGCCGGACTGGCAGCGAGCGCCACCGGGGCCGTTTCGCAGGCCCGACAGGAGAGATCCATGCACACGCGTAAGGTCCCTTCGACGGGCGAGGCGATGCCCGTCATCGGCCTCGGCACGTGGCAGACTTTTGACGTCGGCAACGACCGGACGGAACTCGATCAGCGCCGGGACGTACTGGAGGTGCTCTTCGCGGCGGGCGGGCGGATGATCGACAGCTCGCCCATGTACGGCCGGGCCGAGGCGACGGTCGGCACCCTGCTCGCGGAGATGGGCGCACGCGACAAGGCCTATCTGGCGACGAAGGTGTGGACGTCTGGCGAAGCGGCCGGGCTGGCGCAGATGGCGCAATCGGCCCAGCGTCTGCAGAGCCCCACGATCGATCTCATGCAGATCCACAACCTCGTCGACTGGCGCACCCATCTGAAATCGCTGCGAGAGGGCCAAGCCAAGGGCCGTTTCCGCCACATCGGCATCACGCATTACACCACGTCCGCCTTCGACGAGCTGATGACCGTCATGCGATCCGAGCGGATCGACTTCGTGCAACTCCCCTATTCGCTCGCCGTACGCGAAGCCGAGGCGCGACTCCTGCCGCTGGCCATCGAACGTGGGGTCGCGGTCATTCCCAACCGGCCGTTCGACGGGGCCAACATGTTCACGCGTGTGAAGGGGAAGCCACTGCCCGATTTCGCGAGCGAGATCGACGCGACGAGCTTCGGCCAGATCTTTCTCAAGTATCTCCTCGGGCATACCGCGATCACCTGTGTCATCCCGGGCACGTCCAGGGCCCAGAACATGCGCGACAATGTGGCGGCGGGCTTGGGGCGCCTGCCGGACGAGGACATGCGACGTCGCATCGCGAAATGGTGGCAGAGCGTGTGAGTTCTGCTCAAGTCAGACGTGCAAAACAAACCCGCCCAGGATGACAACGGACGGGTGAACCGGAGGAACCGCAGCATGGACTATGGCGTCGCACTGTTTTTCACGGACTACTCGATTGGACCGATCGAGCTGGGCAAGGCCCTCGAGGAACGTGGGTTCGAGAGCGTCTGGGCGCCCGAGCACAGCCACATCCCACTGACGCGCAAGTCGCCTTTCCCGCAGGGCGGCGACCTGCCGAAGAAATACTACGACGTGATGGACCCGTTCGTGACGCTGTCGGCCGCAGCCGCCGCGACCACGAAACTGAAGGTCGGCACCGGCATCTGCCTCGTCGTGCAGCGCGACCCGATCCAGACGGCGAAGTCCGTCGCCAGCCTCGACCAGGTCTCGAAGGGCCGTTTCCTGTTCGGCATCGGCGCCGGGTGGAACGAGGACGAGATGGCCAACCACGGCACCACCGACTTCAAGGGCCGGTTCAAGCTGATGGATGAGCGCGTGCGCGCCATGCGCGAGATCTGGACGAAATCGAAACCCGAATACAGCGGTGAATACGTCAAGTTCGGGCCGATGATGACGTGGCCGAAGCCGGTTCAGAAACCCTTGCCTGTCATCGTCGGTGGAAACTTCCCGCACGGCGCACGGCGTGCCGTTGCCTTTGGTGACGGCTGGATCCCGCACGCAACCCGGCCCGAGTACGGCGGCGTCGATGTGCTCGATCACCTCCCGGCCTTCCGGCAGATGTGCAAGGACGCCGGCCGCGACCCATCCGATCTCCCGATCACCACGTTCAACACCCCCGGCGACGTCGATACGCTGAAGCGTTTTCGCGATGCGGGCATCGCGCGCGTGGTGTTCTCCATCCCGTCGGAGGATGCGAGCAAATCGCTCAGCCTCCTCGACAAGCTGGCAGCCGCCATGAAGCAGGCGCGGTGAGGACCATGGCCAACATTCGGATCGAGCGCCTCCACCCCGACCTCGGCGCAAGGATCACGGGCGTCGATCTCACCCGCGATCTCGACGACGCCATGGTCGAGACGGTGCGTGAGGCGGTCGACGCCTACTCGTTCGTGGTTTTTCCCGACCAGCGGATGGACGACGCCGCACAACTCACGCTGACGAAGCGTTTCGGCGAGCCGGAGCCGAGCCACGTTGCGAAAGGCGAAGGCAAACTCGAATATTTCGGCACGATCGGCAACGTGCAGCCGGACGGCACGGTGCTCGGCAACAGCCACAAGAAGACGATTTTCCTCACCGGTAACAACATGTGGCACTCGGACGCCTCGTTCAAAGAGACGCCCGCTTTCCTCTCCATCATGTGCGCCTACGAGACGCCGGCCGAGGGCGGCGCGACGCTGTTCGCGTCGACGCGGAGCACCTACGAACGCCTGTCGCCGGAGAGGAAGGCCGAGGTCGATCCCTTGATCGTGATCCACGATTACGTCTACTCGCGCTCCAAGGTCGCGCCGGACGCCGTGTCGCCGCAGCTTGCGGCCACGCTGCCGCCGGTGCGCCACAGGCTCGTGCGGCGCAATCCGCGCACGGGCGCGCCGAACCTATTCATCGGCTCGCACGCCAAGGCGATCGAGGGATGGAGCGACGCGAAGAGCCGCGCCTTGTTGGATGAACTGGTGGAAGAAGCGGTCGGCGAGGCGCACGTCTACGCGCATCGCTGGCAGCCGGGCGAGGTTGTGTTCTGGGACAACCGCTGCCTGCTGCACCGCGGCGCCGGCTACGACGCCGACAAGTACCGCCGCTACATGCGCCAGACGCGGACGCGCGGGGAGGGTCCGACGCTGGGGGAGTAGGAGGGTTCAGACCTGAAGGCCTGCATGCGCTCCTGACGTATTGAAATCCTGATAACTGCCCGCCCGCGGCGCAGGCGGACGATACGTTTGCACATCACAACGTGCCGCGCTAAGAGTCGAACTGGCGTTGGCGGGGACACCAATGGTCGACATTTTCATCAGCTATTCCAAGGCCGATCGGGCGGTGGCCGAGTCCCTCGCCAGGGACTTGGAGGAAGCGGGCTATTCGGTTTGGTGGGACACACGCCTTGTCGGAGGCGACGAATTCAGTGAACAGATCCAGCAGAGGATCGACGAAGCCAAGGCGGCAATTATCATTTGGACGCCGACGTCAGTCCGATCCCGGTGGGTCAAGGCTGAAGCCGCACGTGCCGACGCCCAACGCAACCTCATCCCCGTCCGCCTCAAGGAAGTGCCAGATGCTGATATCCCATTGCCATATGGCACTTTGCACACCGAATTGGCCAGCAACAGACTTGCGCTCGTAGCAGCACTTGCAAAGCTCGGCGCGGTGCCGCACGCTTCGCATCAAATTCCCAGTTCCCTGGCACGAGACATTCCCGATCGAAAGCCGGCAACGCTTGGCACGGCGCGAATCCCCCACTATTATGTGATGCTCGGTCTCTTTATTGGCATCATCATTGGCACGGGTCTCCTCGCGCGCCGATCTGACTTGGATATGCGAATACTATTCGAGTCGAACTTCTTCGGCTACTCGGCACCAGTCCCAAAGTCGGACAACCCGGACCTGATAGAGGCAATTGGGCCCAGGATTATTCCGTCAGCAACAGTTCACTCGAGCAGGCCTGACCCTGGTGTGCCGCCGGTTACCCAGCCACGAACCGCTGCGTTTAAACTTGATGGCATGCCCGACCATTCGGCGAGCCTCCAAGCAGAGATGGCTCGATTGGAAGTTCGCATCAGATTTGCTGAGGACAAGATCAATCTTGGTCAGCAGGCCAGCAAGTCCTGGAACGAGCAGGCGACCAGAGTGAAGAACTTGATCGAATCACATGCAAAGCAGGCCAGCGCTTGCGAACTCGCCAAGCAGGATTTGAAACGCCGAAGCGAGAACGGCACGCCGGAAGTGTTCTTATCTGACGGCAGACGTCATATCGCAGAGTGCGAGGAAGCAAGAAGGCGATATCGAGGAATGATCGCCCGCATAGAAATTTCCCTTGCAAAAATGCGTATCGACATCGAACATGTTCTCGAAAATGTCGACCAATTGCGGGCCATGCAGATCGAGCAGTCAGAAAGGCGGCAGTTGCTCCAAGAACTTGAACGCGCTACTGCGAAGTCGTTGATCAATTGACAGACTAGAGTTTGTGCCGCGTCCGCCATCTCCTGTGCAAAGACTTCGTTACCCCGCCGCAGGCAGCAATCCCCTCCGCTGGAACGCGCGGAGGGCGGCGGCGAACATCACCTCGGTGTCCATCACCTCGGTGAAGCCGGCCTGCATGAGCTTGATGGTGGAGGAATACGAGACGGGCGCTGGCTTCGTGCGGCCGTAGTTCATCTGCCAGTCGGCGTACTCGAAGGAAAGGCCGACGAGTTGCTTGAGATCGGGGGCGGCGAGCCCGTGCTTCGTCACGATCCGCTGCCATTCGTCCTCGCGGGGCGCGATCCCGGACGCAAGCGACATCGGCCGTTCGTCGCCCGGCTTCATGCCGACAGCCTCCGCGATGGCCGGCCACACGTTCGGCCAGGAGAACACATCGCCGTTGGCGACGTTGAAGGCCTCGTTCCGTGCCTTGTCGCTCTCTCCCGCCCACGCCATCGCTCGCGCCAGCAAACCGGCATCGACGGCCTGCGAGACGCGGCCCGGCCCGCCCGGATAATGCAGCGGCTCGCCGCGCTCTTTCAGGAACGCCGCGTAGACGCCGATGGCCGGGATCAGGTTCATGGCGGCGCCGAGGGAATAGCCGCAAATGAGAACGGGGCGGAAAATCGTGAAAGCCCACGATTGGGCGTGCTGGCGCGCGCGGATGTAGTCCTCCTGCTGCCAGTAGAAATTCGGCACGTCGCGCGCCTCGTCGCGTCCCTCGCGCGCCGGATATTTCATCGGCCTGACATGCGAGCCGTATGCCTTGGTGCCCTGCAACAGGGAGACATGGCGCAGGCCCTTCGCCACGCCGAGGAGCGGGTCCATCAGGTTGCGCAACATGGCATCGTTGATCGCGATCTGGTCCGACTCGCGCCAGCCGGCGACAAGCCCCGCCTTCTCATAGAGCGCCGCATAGACGACGTGCGTGACCTCCGGCATGGCGCCGAAGATCTCGGCGCATTTCGCACGGTCCTGCAGATCGACGGACATGAAACGCGCGCCGAACGTCTCGGCGGGCTTTCGGCGCGAGACGGCGATGACGCTCGTGTCCGGCAGGCCCGCGAAGTGCTGCATGGCCGCGTGGCCAACAAGGCCCGTAGCGCCTGCGACGAGGATGGTTTTCGTGGGCATGGGTGGTCTCCCGATCATCCAATTCTGTCATCCCGGGCCTTGTGCCCGGGACCCATACCTCAACATGCTCGGAGCGTGCAGGCTTGTTGAAGCGTGACACGTACTGCTTCGAAGCAATCGCTGCCACCTGCATCTGCGGGTCCATGGGTCCCGGTGACAAGCACCGGGATGACAACCAAGCAAGCGCCTGACGCGGTGGCTCACCCCGTCACGATCACCCTCTTCTCCGCCATCGCCGCAATCTCAGTCGCACTGTACCCCGCCTCGGCGAGCACCTCGGCGTTGTGCTGGCCCATGGTGGGGGCGTGACGGCGTAGGCCCAGACGCTCGTCACCGAAGGCAAACGGCATGGCGGGCAGCTTGACGGGCTTGCCGTCCATGCCGCCGGCGCGGTTGATGAAGGTCTCGATGAGGCCGCCGGTCGCGAGCAGGTGGGCGTCCTCGAAGAGATCGGCCGGCTTGCCGACCGGCGCCCACGAGCAGGCGGCGCGCTCCAGCCGTTCGGCGACCTGCGCTTTGGGCAGCGGCGCGATGACGGCCTTGAGTGCCGGGATCAGCCATTCGCGCTCGCCGACGCGCATCAGGTTGGTGGCGAGGCGCGGATCGGCGGCGAGCGCCTGCAGGCCGAACTCTTCGACGAAGCGCGCCCACTGCTGGTCGCTGGTGACGCCGATGAAAAGCTCGCCGTCGGCGCAGGGGAACACCTCGTAGATGGCCCAGGCTCCACGCCGCGCCGGCATCGGCGGCATGTCCTGGCCGGTCGCGACGATACCGGACATGTGGGACGCCATCAGGAATGCCGCGCTCTCGAACAGCGCCGAGGTCACGTGTTGGCCTTTGCCGGTGCGGTCGCGCTCGCGCAGTGCGGCTTGCAGCGCGATGACGCCGAACACGGCGCCGAGGATGTCGATGATCGAGGCGCCCGCGCGCAATGGTCGTCCGGGCGGGCCGGTCATGTAGGCGAGGCCGACGTGATACTGCACGACCTCGTCGAGCGCGGGGCGGTGCGAGTAGGGGCCCGGCAGGTAGCCCTTCAGCGCCAGATAGATCAGCCGGGAGTTAAGTTTCTCGAGCACGTCCCAGCCGCAGCCGAGCCGCTCCATGGTGCCCGGCCCGTAGTTCTCGAGCACCACGTCGGCGGTCGATGCGAGGCGATGGAAGGCCTGCTGGCCCTCAGGCTGCTTCAGGTCGAGCGCGATGCCCCGCTTGTTGCGGTTGAAGGCCGAGAAGAAGCCCGCCGCGAAGCCGCCGAGCCCACGCGTGTGATCGCCCTTCGGCGCCGGCTCGACCTTGATCACGTCGGCGCCGAGGTCGGCGAGCACTAACCCCGCCGTCGGCCCCATCACGGTGTGGGAAAGCTCGAGCACCCGGATGCCGGAGAGTGGGAGGGCAGTCGTCGTCATTGCGTGGGGCCTCGGCAGGTCGGAAGGAATTGGAGGACGGTAACGTGCACCATCCGGTGCGCCACTTGAAGTCTCCCGTAGGCTGGCCCTTCAGATCAACGGAGATCAAGACAACTTGATAGGCCGCGATGTTTTTTTGGTTGGCGTCCGTCGACGCCTGATCGTACGACGTCGTACCGATCGAAGGGCACCAATACTTCCGGAAGCTGGCGCATGGATCTCTTGTTCGCCTATGGCGCGGGTCTGCTGACCCTCATCAATCCGTGTGTCCTGCCGGTGCTGCCGTTCATTCTGGGCGCGGCGGTGCAGGAGGAGCGCTTCGGCCCGCTCGCGCTGTGTGCCGGGCTCAGCGTTGCTTTCGTCGGCGTCGGCGTCGGCATTGCGGCTCTGGGGCCAGCCATCGGCCTCGATGCCGATGTCATGGCGAAGATCGGGGCGGTGGCCATGATCGGTTTCGGGCTCGTCCTCCTGGTTCCTGCGCTCAACGTCCGCTTTGCGGCGGCCACGGCCGGGATCTCGGGCCAGGCGTTCGAGCGTCGCGGCGCGCTGCAGGGACAGGGGCTCTCCGGACAGTTCATCGGCGGCATGCTGCTCGGCGCCGCGTGGTCGCCGTGCATCGGGCCGACGCTCGGCGGCGCCATATCGCTCGCTTCGCAGGGCAAATCGCTCGTCTGGGCCACGGCAATCATGGCGTGCTTCGCGGTCGGGGCCTCCACCATCATCCTGGCGCTCGCCTATGGGACGCGCGAGGCGCTCGCCCGTCGACAGCAGCAGTTGCGGAGCTTTGCCGCCAACTCGAAGTCGATCCTGGCCGTTGCGCTGATCGCGGTCGGGCTCGCCATGTTCTTCGGGCTGCATCAGCGGATCGAGGGCTGGGCGCTGAGCGTGCTGCCCGTCTGGCTTCAGGAGCTATCGGTTTCCCTGTGAGTGTTCGTCAGCAGCAGAAGGAGTGAGAACTTGCGGAACTTCGTTGCGGGTCTAATGGCCCTGATGCTCATGCTCGTGACGGCGCACGCGCCGGCCACGGCGGGCGCTGATACCGTCACCTACACGCCGGGTGCGGTCCAGGCGGCGATCGCCAAGGGCGAAACAGTACTGATTCACTACAAGTCGACGTGGTGACCGACGTGCGCACAGCAGGAACGCGTGCTGCAACGGCTCCGTGAGAGCCTGCCAAACTACAACAAGGCCATTACGTTCGTCGTGGTCGACTGGGACACGTTCAAGAACGACGAGGTGACGACCGGCCGCCAGATCCCGCGGCGATCGACCTTCGTGCTGATCAAGGGCGGCAAAGAGGTCGACCGCTTGGTTGCCGAGACAGGCGAGGAGCGCATCAAGGCGATGCTCGATCTCGCTCTGAAGTAGAGAGACCGGTAACGGACGAGCCCGGCCGCATGGAACGGCCGGGCTCTTTGCGTCTGGCGCCAGCTCTGGCGTTGCGGGGCGGCCGCTACCGCTGCGATAGTTGCAGCTTCCGCCCTTGCCCAGGAGCCTCGCCATGTGGCCGAACCCTCGCATCCCCTACACGATGTCATCGGAGCGCCCCCGCTACGAGCCTCTCAAGGGCAAGCCGCTGATGGTCAACCCCGTGGTTGCCATCGAGTACTGGCCGTTCGATCGGCCGATGCCGCGCGGCATCCTTCCCGCCCCCCACGGCAAGCCGAGCGAGCCACCCGATGTCGCCAACTACTCGTGGGTCGAGTACGGCATGCGGTGCGGGTTGCCGCGCATCTTCAAGGCGCTGGAGAAACGCGGGCTCAAGGCGTCGGCCTGGATGAACGCCCAGTGCGCCGACGTCTATCCGCAGGCGGCCGCGCAAGCTGCGAGGGCCGGCTGGGATTTCGTCGGGCACAGCTGGTACCAGCGCTCTCTCAAGGAGGTCGAGGACGAGGAAGCGGAGGTCGCGCGCTCGCTCGCGCGGCTCGAGGCGCTGAGCGGCAAGCGTGTGCGTGGCTGGTTCGGCGCCGGTGGAGGCGAGACGCCCCGCACGCCCGAGGTTCTGAAACGGGCTGGCCTCGACTACACGCACGATTGGCTGCTCGACGACCTGCCGTGCTGGATGACGACGGCCGAGGGGCCACTTCTTTGTCTCCCCTACACCTGGGAGATCAATGACGTGCCCATGTGGGCCGTGCAAGGGCAGTCCTCGGACGAGCTCGTCAAGCGGCTCGAGGCGACACTCGCCGTGCTCGAGCCCGAACTCGAGGAGAACCCGCGCGTGCTCTCGATCGGCCTCCACCCGCACATCGCAGGCGTGCCGCACCGCATGTACTACCTCGAGAAGGCGCTCGACATGCTCATGCGGCGCAGCGACACGATCTTCGTCACCTCCGACCAGATCGCCGACTGGTTCGTGTCGGTGGACAAGACCGGCCGCGCGGAGCTGGAGGAGAAAATGCGGCGTAGAGGTTGACGTTGGGTGCAATAGGCGCGCCTTCGCGTCGTATTGCACCGCGTGGCTGCCAAGACGGTGCAATACGGCCTGACGGCCTATTGCAACCTTCGTGACAAGTGCCCTTCACGCCGCCTTGCGGCGGAAGGCATCCAGGCTGCCGGCGTGGATGAGTTCGCTTGGCAGCTGATGGCCGACGATCTCTTCGGCCATGCGGCCGACCTCGATCAGCTTGTCGAGATCGACGCCGGTGTGGATGCCCATCTCCTCGCAGAGCAACACCAGTTCCTCGGTACAGATGTTGCCCGCAGCGCCCTTCTGGCCCGCGAACGGACAGCCACCGAGGCCGCCGACGGTGGCGTCGAACTGGGCGACACCCATTTTCATGGCGGCATGCGCGTTGGCGATCGCCATGCCGCGCGTGTCGTGCAGATGAAGGCCGATGCGGTGCGACGGCCACTTGCTGCGTACCGCGCCCAGCACCTTTTCGAGGCGCGGCGGGATGGCCCATCCCATGGTGTCGGCGAGCGAGATCAGCTCGATGGTGGCGCCGGCCTCCTCGGCGAGCTTGAAGCCATCCGCCACGCGCTCGACGACCTGCTCGGGCTTCACGTCACCCGAATAATTGCAGCCGAAGGCCGCCATGACGCCGATGCGCTTGACCGGCACGCCACGCTCGATGTGCAGCGCCGTCTGCTTGCGCATGGCCTCGTAGTTCTCGGCGAGCGTGCGGTTGAGGTTCTTCTTGCAGAAGCCCTCGGTCGCGACGAGCGAGATGGAGCCGGAGAGCGTCAGCTTGTCCTTGAAGGCAAGCGCGCGGTCGAGGCCGGAGGCGTTGAACCAGAGCGCGGTGTAGTCGACGCCGGGCTTGGGCATGAAACCGGCGACCGTCTGCTCGGCATCGGCCCACTGCGGCACCACGCGCGGCGAAACGAACGAGCACGCCTGAATGTGATGCAGACCCGTCTCGGCCAGAGCCTCGATCAGCCTGATCTTGTCAGCCGTCGAAATCGGACCGGGCTCGATCTGGAAACCTTCGCGGGGACCTTCCTCGTGAATGTGGACGTGCTTCGGCAGATCGGACATGGGGCGGCTCCTCGCGGGAAGGGTTGTCGGTTGGCTCCAGAATGCGCCGACCGGGCTTGGGTGTCGAGATGGATGTGGGGCAAGGAGTGGCCGGCCGCTACGGTGGCTCGGCCAGGCCTTCCTGCGGCCGAGACGCAATGGGTGTACCTCGGACATCGTCCGGGTCGAGGCTGGTGGTTTTGACCCGGCGGCGACGAAGTGCCGAGGCTCAACACTTGCGTTGCAGAAGTGCCGGCCACTGCCTCCATCGCTTTGTGCGCCGCAACAATCTAGCCCTTGAGCCGCGTTCGGGCCTGATGGCAGCTTGACGCTCCGCTCCGCCTTCGTCCTCATCTACGTGACGTGCCAAGAGCTGCCGAACCGAGACACGGACAATCAGACGGCGAGTGCTTTCTGTGCTCATCAAGCCGGCAGTCGTCGCCAAGCAAATCGCCGCGGTGCCGGCACGCGTGCTGCAAGGTCAACCGACCGAACGAAAGCTATTCGATCAAAAGCGAACCGAACGCATCCGCACCGCGGTTACGGATGATTTACCATGCGCACAAGTGTTGTCCGAAGTTTCCGATTTGCTGTTGTCTGACCTTTATCCTGCCCTGGCTTCGAAGGTGGGACGGGAAAATCATGAAGGATCAAGTAGAGTCGACGTTTCAATCGGCATGGAAATACATCAAGCTTGGCGGCGGATGTTGCTTAGTTCTTTTTGCGCTGTTTCTGCTTCGGCCGGACAGCGAGTACATCCAGCAGATGCAGCAGCTCGAATACGAAGGCCGTTCCACGGATGCAAAGCTGATCAACAAAATCGAAGGCAGGTCGTCGTCTCCAACCCGTTTGCCACCTGGGGTTGGCGGAGCCGCTGGTGCCGCCGCTCGAAGTTTTGCCGCTGGCAAACGGCTCAGCGACTCTCCGGATCGTCGAAGCAACGATCCCAATCAGGATTATGGCCGGCTGTTTTATGTGGACTACGTGTACAAGACGACCGCGGGTAAGCAGATTGAATCCCAGGCAATCGTGTCGGCCGAAGCCTTCGACAGGTTGGCCGTGGGTGAAACGTTGTCCGTCACCTATCTCCCACAGAATCCAGAGATCAACCGCCTGATCGACCATGCGGAACCCTTCAAGCGCATACCGCAGAGCATCCTGGTCACTGTCAGCATCATTATTGGCTCCGTCGGTGCCCTCCTGATCTGGTTGAACTGGCCGTCAAAGGCGACTGTCACGTCCGGGGACGCGCATGGCGGCGGTCGCAACGGTGGGCAAGGCAACGACCGGGTCCCCCGTTCGGTTGGGTTCGGTCGAGTTTCGTCGCCGGCGAGGCGAGGTTTCCAGGCGCCGAGGAAGTCCTTCGACTAACTGTCGTATCATCCCGTGACGGGTTGAAGCTGAGAGTGCAGTGGTGGTCCGTGACCATCCGGATCCGGCTGTCTGCCCCCAATACGGCATTGAACTTGTGGCAGTGCAGCAACGATTTGCAGGCGGGCCTGTCGTTGAGTGCACGACAAGCAAATGCCATCTGATCATCCGTGTCGTCGAGCGGCAGGTATTGGCCCATCTCGCGATCCCCGTGATCGTTGCGAACTGCGTGCTGCGGACATCGGAGGGCTCTGATGCCCGCAGCACGCCGGAACCTCCGTTTACGAGTTCGGGCCGCGCTCCATGGAGATGGGCTGCCAGCGCTTCAGCCCCGCCTCGGCCAGCACCACCGGGTTGACGCACGACTGCGGCCAGCGGCCGGAGAGCACGTTGGCGATCTCCTGGCCGACGCGGCGCTTGCGGGCCGGGTCGAAGCGGGCCGAGGCCGACGCGTTGTGCGGCGCGAGAATGACGTTGGTCATCTTCAACAACGGGTTGTCCGCCTTCACCGGCTCGATCTCGAACACGTCGAGGCCGGCGCCCGCGATCCAGCCCTCCTGCAGCGCTTTGATCAAGCCGGCTTCCTCGACGGTCGGCCCGCGCCCCGTGTTGACGAAGATGCACGTCGGCTTCATGCGGCGGAAGTGCTGGCCCTTGAGGAAACCTTGCGCCTCGGGCGTCGCCGGCATGTGCATGGAGATGAAGTCGGAGCGGGTGAGAACGTCGTCGAGAGAGACCGGCTCGACGCCGTGCTCGGCAATCGTCTGCTCGTCAATGAAGGGATCGTGCGCGATCAGATTGAGCCCGAACGCCTTGGCGCGGCGAGCGGTGGCGCGGGCAACACGGCCGAACGCAATGAAGCCCAGCGTCTGGCCCATGAGGCGCGGGATCTTGAGCAGCACGGGCCGGCCCTCGGTCCAGCGGCCCTCGCGCACCATGCGATCCTGCTCGATGGCGCGGCGATGCGCGGCGAGAAGCAGCATCATGGCGTGGTCGGCCACCTCCTCGATGAAGGTGTCCGGGCAGTTGGTGACGGGAATGCCTTTCGCCGTCGCCGCCGCCACATCGACCGTATCCACGCCGACGGAGCCGAGCGAGATGACCTTGCACTTCGTCAGCGCATTCAGCATCGGAGCCGTGAAGCGCATGCCCTTGGCGTAGACGGCGTCTGCGGTTGGAGCGAGCGCGATGAAGGCTTCCGGCGACAGGTCGCACTCGACGATCTCGACATCGAGAGGCTCCAACGCCTCCATCTCATGGTTGTAGCCGCCGAGGCCGGTGGAGATCGTGGTCGCCTTGGTGGTGAGAACGCGGAAGCGCGGCATGGTTGGCCTCGTGGCTGATTGTCGTCGCGGGGCTCGTACCCGCGAGCAAACGGGCCGCGCGTGAGCCTCCGGCGTTGATACTGGCTCGTGACAGCGTGGTCGGGCAAGCGGACGAATGGGTCCCGGGCATGAGGCCCGG
>LNDR01000327.1 GCA_001464755.1 Rhizobiales bacterium Ga0077524 | reverse complement strand
GGCGTCAATACAGGGCGTCGAGACGGCACATGGGCGTGCCCCCGGCCAGGAGAGCGACCGCGATGGACCTGAAGAGCCTCGTCCGCACGATCCCGGACTATCCGAAGCCCGGCATCATGTTCCGGGATGTGACCACGCTCATGGCCGACGCCCAGGGCTTCAAGGCGGCCGTCGCGCGGCTGGCCGAGCCCTACCGTACCGAGCCGGTGGATCTCGTCGCCGGCATCGAGGCGCGCGGCTTCATCCTTGCTGGCGCCATCGCCGATCGTCTCGGCTGCGGCTTTGTTCCCGTTCGCAAAAAGGGCAAGCTGCCCTGGAAGACCATCAGCCAGGAGTACGCGCTCGAGTACGGCACCGACACAGTCGAGATGCATGAGGACGCCCTCGCTCGCGGCAAGCGCGTCCTCCTCGTCGACGATCTGATCGCGACGGGCGGCACGGCGCCTCGGCGGCCACATCCTGGGCGCCGCCTTCATCATCGACCTCCCCGAGCTCGGCGGCGCCAGGCTCATAGAGGCTGAAGGCATTCCAGTCCACGCCCTGATGGCCTTCGAGGGGCACTGAAAAGCGGAGCGAGCGAAGAGAAGTCGAGAAGTGCGTCGTCCCGAGGACATGCCTCAACTCAAGCCTCACTCCTCTTCCCTCACGCCTACTCCCGGAGACGATCCATGAACATCAACGGTCGCCACTACCGCACCATCTGGCTCGGGGCCGACGGCTGGTCCGTCGAGGTGATCGACCAGACGAAGCTCCCCCATCGCTTCGAAACCATCGCGCTCCGCACCGTCGAGGACGCCGCACGCGCCATCAAAACCATGCAGGTGCGCGGCGCCCCGCTGATCGGCGCGACGGCCGCTTACGGTCTTGCCCTCGCCATGCGCGCGGACCCCTCCGATGCCGGCCTCGACCGCGCCATCCCATTCCTCGCCGCTCAACGCCCCACTGCCGTCAACCTGCGCTGGGCGCTCGAGGAGATGCGCCGCGTCCTCGCTCCGCTGCCCTCAGCCGAGCGCACCGCCGCCGCCTATGCCCGTGCTGTGCAAATCTGCGACGAGGACGTCGAGAGCTGCCGCCGCATCGGCGACAACGGCCTCGCCCTCATCAAGGAGGTCGCGGCCCGGAAGAAGCCCGGCGAGCCCGTCAACATCCTCACTCACTGCAATGCCGGCTGGATCGCCTGCGTGGATTGGGGCACGGCCACCGCGCCGATCTACAGGGCGCACGATGCCGGCATCCCGGTCCATGTGTGGGTCGACGAGACCCGCCCACGCAACCAAGGCGCATCGCTCACCGCCTTCGAACTCGGCGCCCACGGCGTGCCGCACACCATCATCGTCGACAATGCCGGCGGCCATTATATGCAACATGGACAGGTCGACCTGTGCATCGTTGGCACCGACCGCGTCACGCGCAACGGGGATGTCGCCAACAAGATCGGCACATATCTCAAGGCGTTGGCGGCCAAGGACAATGGCGTGCCGTTCTACGTGGCGTTGCCCCACACGACCATCGACTGGCGCCTCGACGACGGCCGCCGCATCGAGATCGAAGAGCGCCCCGCCGACGAGGTGCTCAAAATGACCGGGCGCCTCCCCGATGGCTCGGTCGCCACGGTCGAGATCGCAGCCCCCGGCTCGCCTGCCGCCAATCCGGCCTTCGACGTCACGCCTGCCCGCCTTGTCACCGGCTTCATCACCGAGCGCGGCGTCTGCCCGGCGAGCGAGGCTGGCCTCCTCGGGCTCTATCCCGAGCAACGCCGGGCAGGCTGAGGCTTGCGCTTCGCGCTGCGCGTGCACACGTTGGCTGGGAAGCAACCGAAGGAGGTCGGACGATGACCAGAACCGCACTCGCCGCCGCTAGCATCGTGCTGGCGCTCGTTGGCGCCGCAGCCGCTCATCACGGCTGGGGCAGCTACGACGCCAAGAACCCGGTCACCGTCGCTGGCAAGGTCCTGACCTCCAAGTACGAGAATCCCCACGTCACACTCTCCGTCCAGGCCCCGGACAAGGTCTGGACCGTGACGCTGGCGCCCACCTCGCGGATGGTCAATCGCGGAGCGCTAACCGAAATGGTCAAGGTCGGCGCCGACATCTCTGCCTACGGCTACCCGTCGACCCGCGAGAAGGACGAGATGCGCGCCGAGCGGATAACGGTCGACGGCAAGACCATCGAGATGCGCTGATGGACGCCTCGGCGCCGCAACTCCTGCAAGCCATCGAGAGTTCGGGGCTCGGCCTCGCGATCCGGCAGTCGGTATGGATCTATCCGGCCGCCAACGTCGGCCATGTGGTCGCCATTGTGGGCTTCGCGGGCGCGGTGGCCGTGATGGACCTCGTGCTGCTCGGCGCCATCCGGCCGGAGCGGCGGGCGGTGGTGATCGGCGCAGCACGACGCTGCTCGGGGTTGCTGCTGTTGCTCGTCTTCGCAACGGGGGCGGTGCTCTTCATCGCCGAGGCGAGCCATGTGGCGTTGAACCTCGTCTTCCAGATCAAGGTGGCATTGATCGCGCTTGGTCTCGTAAATGCGCTGACGCTCGGGCGGCGGGGGACGGCGGCGGCTCTCGGGGTCGCCGATGCAGCGCCGCTGCCGCCGATCGCGCGCGTCGCGGCCGCCGCATCACTTGCCATTTGGCTCGCGGTGGCCGGGCTCGGACGGCTCATCGCCTACGTCTAGATGCGTTAGGGAGGTTGCCATGGCAGGGAATGAGGCCGTCCTGGTTGTCGTCGACGTCCAGAACGACTTCTGCCCCGGCGGTGCGCTGGCCGTGGCGGATGGCGATGCCGTGGTGCCCGTCATCAACGCCTTGGCGCGCCGCTTCGACAATGTGGTGCTGACACAAGACTGGCACCCGGCCGGCCACGTCTCGTTCGCGTCCTCGCATCCGGGCAAGGCGCCCTTCGAACTGATCGAGCTGCCCTATGGCCCGCAGGTGCTCTGGCCCGACCACTGCATCCAGGGGAGATCCGGCGCGGAATTTCACGTCGGCCTTGACGTTCCTCACGCCCAGGCCGTCGTCCGGAAGGGCTACCGCTCTGGCGTCGACAGCTATTCCGGCTTTCTCGAGGCCGACCGCTTCACGCCGACCGGCCTCGGCGCCTACCTGAACGAGCGCGGCCTCCGTCGCGTATTCCTCGTCGGCCTCGCCACCGATTTCTGCGTCGCCTGGACGGCCCTCGACGCGCGCCGTCTCGGCTTCGAGGTCACGGTCGTCGAGGACGCTTGCCGCGGCATCGACGCGCCGACCATCCCGGGCGGGACGCTCACGAAGGCATGGGCCGACATGGCCGCCGCAGGAGTATCCCGCCTCTCATCCGGCCAGGTCTGATCTCGCATGTCCGACACCCCGGTCGAGTGGCTGATCACCGATACGCCCGTCCTCTACGAGACGGCTCTCGCCGTCATGGACTCCCGTGCCGCAGCCGTCGCCGCTGGCACCGCGTGCGAACTCGTCTGGCTCCTGGAGCACCCGCCGCTCTATACCGCCGGCACCAGCGCGAAGGCGCACGACCTGCTGGCGCCCGACCGCTTCCCCGTTTTCAATGCCGGTCGCGGCGGCCAGTACACCTACCACGGTCCCGGCCAGCGCATCGCCTACGTCATGCTCGACGTGAAGCGCCGTGGCGGCGACGTCCGTGCCTTCGTGTCCGACCTCGAAGGCTGGGTGATCGATACGCTCGCCGCGTTCGGCGTGAAGGGCGAGACCCGCACCGACCGCGTCGGCGTCTGGGTGGCGCGGCCCGAGAAGGGGCCTGGCGCCGAGGACAAGATCGCCGCCATCGGCATCCGCCTGCGCCGTTGGGTCAGCCTGCACGGGCTCAGCCTCAACGTCGAGCCAGACCTCGAGCATTTCTCCGGCATCGTGCCGTGCGGCATCCCGGGGCACGGCGTCACCAGCCTCGCCGACCTCGGCCGCATCGTCTCGAGCCCCGAGGTCGACATGGCCCTCGCGGCAGCCTTCCGGGACCGCTTCGGCGGGGCCATACGACGCGTTGCCACCGTGCCGGAATTGGCATCCGAGCGCTATCGGTAGAGCACTATATGGCCCCGCTGGGTTTGGGCAGACGTCAGCCTTTGTTTTTTCTCTCGCGGATCTCGGCGAACACCTGCCAATCGGCCGCTCCTTCGAGGCCGAGCCGCTTCCGGATGGCTGGCGCCTGGGGCCGAAGGAACGGATTGACCGCCATCTCCTGGTCGAGCCGCGTCGGGCACGTCGGCTTTCCGGCCGCCCGCAGCGTCTCCACCTCGGCGGCGCGCACCTTCAAGGCCGCATTCTCCGGTTCGATCGTGAGTGCGAATCTGGCGTTCGAGAGCGTGTACTCGTGGCCGCAGTAGATCATCGTGTCGCCGGGCAGCTTGGCGAGCCGCGAGAGCGATTCCCACATCATCTGCGGATTACCTTCGATCACGCGCCCGCAACCGATGGCAAACAGCGTGTCGCCGACGAACGCCACTTTTTGATCCGGGATGAAATACGTGATGTGCCCCGCTGTGTGCCCAGGGGTGTCGATCACCTGCACCTTGTGCCCGCCAAACGTCAACGTGTCGCCGCCGCCGAGTGCGCTGTCGAGGGTCGGTATCTTCTGCGCTTCACCCTTCGGTCCGATGACCTTGCACCCTGTCTCGGCCTTCAGCGCTGCGATGCCTTGGGTGTGATCGGCATGATGGTGCGTGACGAGAATGTGGGTGAGCTTCCAGCCCTTCTCGGCGAGGGCCTTGCGAACCGGCTCGGCCTCCGGCGCATCGATGGACGCCGTGTTGCCGCTCGCGGGATCGTGCGCGAGCACGCCGAAATTGTCGCTGAGGCACATGAACTGATGAATCTGCAGATCGGCCATGGACAGTTCTCCTTGGGCAAACTGCAATCCGGGCGTTGCCGGCCTCTGAATTGCATGATGACTGACGGGGTGACAAAAAGGGTTGGCGATCGAGCTGCGCGGGTCGTTGCATGTCTGCCGGTCGCCAGCGTCGCGAGCAACCTACCAGCCGACCAAACGATTGCAACGAGGGCCTCTCCACCCCATTGTCCGGCACGAACGGATTGGCAAGGCTAACAATGGTATAGTGAACGCCGATGCACACCGACGTCAGGCAACTGCTGGACTTCTACGCGAGCCCGCTCGGAGCCGTGGCCCGGCGCATTCTCGCGCACCGTATCAGGGCACGCTGGCGCCGCTGTACGAATTTGACGTTGATGGGACTGGGTTTCGCAACGCCGTATCTCGGCTCGTTTCGCGGGGAGGTCGGTCGCCTCGGCGCCCTCATGCCCTCCACCCAGGGTGCCGTCGTCTGGCCGTCCTCGGGCGATGTTCACTCCGTGGTCGTCGAGGAAGACGACCTGCCGTTGCCCGACAACTCCGTCGACTTGATGCTCGTTGTCCACTGCCTCGAGACCAGCGAGCACGGCCGCGCGCTTCTGCGCGAGATCTGGCGGGTGCTTGCGCCCGAAGGTCGACTTCTGATCATTGTGCCGAACCGCCGGGGTGTCTGGGCGCGTTTCGACGTGACCCCGTTCGGACATGGTCGCCCCTACAGCCAACCCCAACTCGAGCGCCTGCTGATTGACGCGCTGCTCACGCCTGTGGACTGGGGAGCCGCGCTGCACATGCCGCCGATCGACAACCGCTTGGTTTTGCGCTCGGCAATGACACTCGAGCGGCTCGGCGCGCGCATGAGTCCCGCCTTCGCCGGAGTGCTGATTGTCGAAGCTCGCAAGGAGGTCGCTTCCCCGTTGATCGAGCCAGCCCGCGCGCGGCGACTGACCGAACTCCTGCCGCAACGGATGCCCGGTTAGCGCAAACGCGGCCCGCCCTTTCGGACGAGCCGCGCATAGTTGCGTTGGGACGGTTTACTTCGCCACTTTGGGCAACTGCTTGGCCTGCTCGGACGTCATGTTGAGTAGCACTCGATCACCGGCCAGCTTGAACTGCGAGGGCTCGATTTTCACACGCGTGCTGCCGATGCCCAGGAAGCCGCCGATGTCCGCATGCAGCTCGGTGACCTTGCCGGAGGCATCGCGCTGGATTGCGGCCACGGCGCCGAGATTGCCGTCTTCCGAGCTGTAGACCGCCTTGTCGACCCACTGCTGCGCCTCAGCCTCGGTCATGGTTGGGGCTGGCGTGCCGACCGTGGATGCTCTCGGCGACCGCCGGGTACCGTCGGCTGCGCTGCGGGTGGTACCGTCGGCATTGTCGGTGACTGGACGCCGGGGGACGCTGGATTCGGTGCGATGTCGCCCGGCGGCGTGGTCGTCTGGGCAACGGCGGCGGAGCCTGCCAGTAGGGCCGCGATCGCCACGGCTGGAAGAAGCCTGCTCATGGGTTTGCTCCTGCGTTTTGTTGGGGAAAGACACCGCTCTGGGCTGGTGTCGCCAATAAAACGTAGGGGCCGTGGTATTGTTCCGCGTCGAGCTACTCCGCTGCGCTGTCTTCGAGGCTGCGGCCGATGATGGTTGTCACGCCTTGTCGAACCGCTGTGGGGTCGGACGGTGACGCTGCAGGCTCGGCGGCAGACAACGACCGCATTCGGCTCGGTCCGTAGATGCCAATGGCGCCCCGCCGATCGCCTTCGGATAGACCCACCATGTCCTCCGAATAGCGAAACGACATCAGGTGCCCGCGTCCACTCGGATGATCGAGCCCGATCACATGGCCGATCTCATGCGTGAGGGTATGCACCAGATCGTAGACCGCGAGGTTGCCGTCGTAGCCGATCTTCCACCCTTTTTGCGGATTGAGGCAGATGCTGGCGCCGACGATCAGCCGAACGCGACCCAGCGCCGTCTCAGCGAGCTCCAGGTTGGTGAAGGCAAAGCCGGTCGGATCAGACTGCTCTCCAATGACGATGTCCGCGCGCGCCCCTTGCTCCGCCTCGACGAAGGTGATGTCGGCCACATCCCGCCAGCGCTGAAAAGCATCCGCTAGAGCATCCCGAAAGGAGCTGGGTTCGATCTTCGAGGCTTCGAGTAGCGAGTGCGGTGGCCGCATGCGCTTGCAGTTGATCGCCTTCGGCTGGTCGATCTCGCTTTCTGCCACGCGATAGCGCAGGACGAGGCGCTCTGTTCGGTCTTCCGGCTGCCAGCGCACCGGCAAGCCGCCGAGGGTCAAGGGGCGAAAGCCAGCCACATCCGCTTCGACCTGGATGCTGGTCGCCAGCACAAGTGCGATGGTCACGGCAGCGCGGATCATGCCCCCCCGACTCAAGCCTCGCGTCCTCCTGCAGGATCGATCACTTTGATCGCATCGTGCAATCTTCGGGCGCCCTGACAAGGCCTTCGTCGCCGCAGCAAGAGGATGGAAAGGGGGCGCTCGCCATGCGGTTATCGGCAAACTCGCTGGAATTCACCGACCGCAGGCCCGCCGTCCGCTCCGGCTGCCGTTATGGCTGCGCCGTTTGGTCGCTGGATAAGTGGGGAACCAAACCTGATCATCTCCTCGTGAGCAGAAATACGGCCTTCTCGCCGAGCAGATTGTGCAACGTGAGCGGCAGCCACGTTCCCAGCTGCCGGCCGGAGGCGTTGAACGTCACCTTGCTCTCGACTCGCGCGTCGACGAGGCGGCACAAATCGACGAAATCGCGGATCGTGCACAAGTGCGCGTCCGGCGAATCGTACCAGGGCTCCGGCAGGTTGGCCGTCTCCGGCATACGGCCCGTCACCAGCAGCTGCGATCGGATCCACCAGTGCCCGAAATTGGGAAACGAGACGATCGCGTGACGTCCGATCCGGAGCAGGTTCTCGAGGACGGGTTTGGGCCGGCGCGTCGCCTGGATGGTCAGCGACAGGATGGCATAGTCGAAGGCCTTGTCCGGGTACTTGTCGAGGTCCCGGTCGGCATCGCCCTGAATCACCGAGAGCCCACGCGCCACGCAGGCATTCACCTTTTCCCGGGTCACCTCGATGCCACGACCGTCGACCTGCTTGCGCTCGCCGAGAAGCTCCAGCAACGCGCCGTCGCCGCAGCCGACGTCGAGGACGCGCGCGCCGTGTGCGACCATGTCCGCGATCAGCAGATGGTCGACGCGATGTGGCAGCTGTCGGTGAGCAGTATCGTCACGGGCGAGCATGGTCTGGCTCCTCAGGCGGCAAGGCCGCGCTTCTTTGCTGCCGCTCCGAGGAAGCCGCGCACGGTCGCGAACAGCTCCGGCTCATCGAGCAGGAACGCGTCGTGCCCCTTGTCGCTCTCTACTTCGACGAAGGACACGTTGGCCGCCACCGCGTTGAGTGCCTGCACGATCTCGCGGCTCTCGCGCGTCGGGTAGAGCCAGTCGGACGTGAACGACACGACGCAGAAGCGTGTCTGGGTTCCCTCGAAGCCCTTGGCGAGCTTGCCGCCTGCGTCCGCCGCCAGATCGAAATAGTCCATCGCTCGCGTGATATAGAGGTAGCTGTTGGCGTCGAACCGGTCGACGAACGTCGAGCCCTGGTGGCGCAGGTAGCTCTCGACCTGGAAGTCGGCACTGAACGAGAACGTCTTGGCGACACGGTTCTGAAGGCTGCGCCCGAACTTCCGCTCGAGCGCCTCCTCCGAGAGATAGGTGATGTGCGCCGCCATGCGCGCAACCGCGAGACCGCGCCGCGGCACCGTCCCCGCCTCGATGTAGCGCCCCCCCGACCACGCCGGATCGGCCATCACCGCCTGCCGCCCAACCTCGTGGAATGCGATGTTCTGCGCCGAGTGCCAGGGCGCCGTCGCGATCGGCATGGCCGAGAACACGCGCTGCTTGTAGCGCGATGCCCACTCGAGCACCTGCATGCCGCCCATCGATCCGCCGATCACCGAGAACAGCTTCTCGATGCCGAGGTGGTCGATCAGGCGCGCCTGCGCCTTGACCATGTCCCCGATGGTGATCACCGGGAAGTCGAGACCCCATGGCCGGCCCGTCGCCGGGTTGGTGGATGCGGGGCCGGTCGAGCCGAGGCATCCGCCGAGTATGTTCACGCAGATCACGAAGTAGCGATCCGTGTCGATTGGCTTGCCTGGGCCGATCATGATCTCCCACCAACCGGGCTTTCCGGTCACCGGGTTGCGGCTTGCAACGTATTGGTCGCCGGTCAGCGCGTGACACACGAGGATGGCGTTCGTGCGCTCCGCGTTGAGCGTGCCGTAGGTGCAATAGGCGACCTGGAACGGAAGCAGCTGCTGGCCGCAGTCGAGCTCGAGCGGCTTGTCCCTGAACACCACCACTTCGCTCGACGGCGTGTCGACCTCGGCCGACGTCGCGAGCGGCCGTTCGAGCGCATGCTCCATCACGACGTCGCTCGATGCGGGTTCGCTTGCCGATACGGCGGTTTTCGCCTCGAGGCTCGTTTCGGCCGTCATGCACGCCTCCGTTCCGGCCCCGATGGAGCCTCAAACAGAAAACCCGGCCGATCCGTCCCGCATAAATTACCGGGCCGGACCCGATGCCGGGTCGTGCACGGCCTGTTTAGCGAGTTGTTTAACGTGGCTGCAAGCCGGCCGGCCAAATCACCACGACGCGCACACATATGAACCGCGCCCATTCCTGTCAAGCGTCCGATCGAGGACATCTCCGCGGGCCGGCTAGTCCGCGCGAGCGATCTCCTTGATCAGCTTGGCCAGGATCATGGTGCCGAAGGCCTCGTGGGTCTCGGCCGCGAGGGCGAACGAGTTGGGCCCGCCGATGACGTTGTTCTCATAATAGGCCAGGAGCCCGCCCGGCGGGTGTGTGTGCAGCGGATTGAATGCCAACGGGACCTCGCTCAGGATCGCGAGCCCGTTGATCGTCACGCGTTGCGACAGTGCGAGTTGGCGCGCTTCCAGGAGATCGACACCGCTATTGCTCGTCCCGTCGCCCGAGATGTCGATCAGGTGGCGATCCGCGCGCCAGGGGCTGCGTGGAAGCTGCAAAATGGCGAACTCGATCGCCGAGCCGATGGCGGTTCGCCCCATGAACGCGCGCGGCGCCCCTCTGATCCGTGCCGCCAGCGCGAGCGCCTCATCGGCCGTGCCGACAGCCGTCCAGTCCGCGACGATCGCCTGCTCGGAAACTCCGGACCATTCGATCAGCGAGATCGCGATCCGTCCGATCAGCCCCGAGCGGATCGCGGCGATGACACGCGGATTTGAGATCGCCGAGGCATAGCCGTCCCGCTGCAGGCGGAATTTTTTCTCGTCGACGCTGCGCGAGATATCGACGGCGAGCACAAGAAGCAGGTCCACCTCGGGCCGGCCGGGCGTCGTCTCGCCGCCGGGAAGAACCTCGGCGAGGCGGACCTGGGCGTGCAGGCCACGTGGCCCCGGACACATCAACAGGGCGACGCCGACCGCAGCAACAAACACACGTATCCAATGGCGCATCGAACTGCGACCTCCGAACGTGGTCTGCTCCCTCCCAGCGAGCAGCCACCATCCTGAGGCTTAAATTGATGCGCCGCAACAGAGTTCCGCGTCGACGCTGGCCGGCGCATGTTGCGGGGTGTGCATCTCATACCTCACCCCTTCCACTGCTGCCCGCCGCGGAAGGGCCGCATGTCTGGGTAGCCGCCGACTGCCCACGCGCCATCCACCAGAAGGCTCGCGCCCGACACGTAGCTCGCCTCGGTGCTTGCGAGAAACAGCGCCGGCCCCGCGATCTCGGGTGGTTGTGCCGGCCGTCCCATCGGAATACGCGCCTTGAACGCCTCGAGCCGCGCCGGGTCCTGAAAGTGCGGCCTCGTCAATGGCGTCTCGACGAGGCCCGGCAGCACCGCATTCACGCGGATCCCCTGGTCGGCCCACTCCAGCGCACCGTTCTTCGTCAGCATCTCGACGCCGGCCTTCGCCGTGGCGTAGGCCGCTCCGGCGAACATTGGCACGTGCGCATTGAGCGACGCGATGTTCACGATTGTGCCGCCGCCCTGCCGGATCATCTGGCGGGCCTGATGCTTCATGCCGAGGAACACGCCCTTGAGGCAGAGGTCGATCACGAAATCCCAATCCGCCTCGCTCTGGTCGACGATGTAGCCGGCACGGTTCCCGCCCGCGACGTTGAATGCGCAATCGAGACGACCGTGCTTCTCGACCGCCAGCGCGACCAGCGCCTCGGCGTCGGCCTCCTTGGTCACATCGCCGGCCTGGCCCACGAACCGATTGCCGAGCTCTTTGCCGACATGCCCGAGAAGATCCGCGTTGAGGTCGCTGCCCGCGACTCTGGCCCCCTCCGCGATCAGCTGCCGCGAAATGGCCAGCCCGATACCGGACGCAGCCCCAGTCACGAGTGCACTTTTGCCGTCGAACCGCATCGTCGCATTCCCTTGCTCAGGTCAGAAATGCCCGCAGCAGCGCCACAACCTGCTCGGGCTGCTCCTGCTGGACCCAATGTCCCGCGCCGTCCACCTGATGCACACCGGCCATGCGCGAGAAGGCCTTGCCCTGCATCGTCTCCAGCGCGCCCGGCACCTGATAGATGCCCCAGTCGCTCTTTCCCGCGATGAACAGCGATGGCACCCCGATGACCTTGCCCGAGTAGAGCATCAGCTCTGCATTGAGCTGCGGCTCGTAGCGGGCGCGATACCAGTTGAGCCCGCCTTGGAAGCCCGTTCGCCCGTACTCCTCGGCATAGACGGCCATCTCCGCTTCGGTGAGCCACCGATTGGCCGCGATGGCTGTGGCGCTGGGCATGTGCTGGCGCGCCGTCTCGGCCATGGTCTGATCGCGCTCCATGACGTAGTACGTCGGCATCTCGGCGAGGCACTCGGCCGACCATTCCTTCAGCCGATAGGGCTTGTTCTGTTCCCAGTCCGCGCTCTTGTGATGGAAATAGGCACGCAGGAACGCTCCCACGCCCTCTGGCGAGCGCGTCATGTCGCCGTTGGCGGCGCGCGTCGCGTAATAGCGTTGGTAGTGCTTTCTCGGCCGCGTCAGCCGCCCGAGCGCGGCATCGATGTCGTCTCCGGCGCGATTGAGCCCGGATTGATGCGTTGCGCCGGTCGCCGTACCGAACGGTAGCGATGGCGACCCGGCGAATGGCGCGCTCATGATGGCGCAACGCTCGAACACATCGGGTCGCGTCAACGCGCACCACGAGGCAACGGCGGCGCCGAAATCGTGGCCGATCACAGCGGCCGCCTTGGCGTAGCCGAGGGCGAACGTCAGCGCCAGCGCATCGCGCGCCAGACTGAGCATGTAGAACGGCCTCAAGTCCTGGTCGTAGGCGTCGCTCCACCCGGTGGTGCGTCCGTATCCGCGCTGGTCGGGCGCGACGACGTGAAAACCCAAGTCAGCGAGCGGCGCCATAACGCGGCGCCAGGAGTAGGCGAGTTCCGGGAAGCCATGTAGCAGCAGGAGCAGCGGTCGTCCTTTGGTCTCGTGACCGGCCTCCAGTACATGCATCCGAAGCCCGTTGATGCCATCGACGAAACGGGCCCGTATTCCGGTGGGCAGCTGATGGGCATCGAGCGGCGATAGAGAACTCATTGAGGTACGGCTCCGGGAACGGTGGTTTGAATGCGACATCCAGGCGGGATGTCGCCCAGGCAACTCGTTGATGCATCTCGTCGCTCAGCCGGCGCGAACCAGTCGGCCCGGTGTCGCGCCCGTGTAGACGCCGTCCTCGAACGTCGACACGCCCGAGACGAACGTCGCCTTGTAGCCGTCCGCCTTCTGCACGATGCGGCGTCCGTTCATCGGCAGGTCGTAGCGGATTTCCGGAATGCGAAGCCGCAGTCCCTCGTAGTCGATCAGGTTGACGTCGGCCTTGAGGCCCGCCTTCAGTAGGCCGCGATCGTGCATCCCGAAGAAGCCCGCCGTGTCGCTGGTCTGGCGTTTGACGATGCGCTCGAGCGGCAGACGCGGTCCCCGGCTCCGATCGCGCGACCAGTGCATCAGCATCCAGGTCGGCACACCGGCATCGACGATCGACGAGCAATGTGCGCCGCCGTCCGAAAGTCCGAGCAGCGTGGTCTCGTCCTCCAGCATCGTCTGCAGGACGCCCAGGTTGTCCTCGTTGTAGTTGACGATCGGGAAGAACAGGAAGCTGTCCGCACTCTTGGCCAGATAGTCGTAGGCGACCTCGTCGGGCGTCCGTCCTTGGCGCGCTGCGATGCCGGCGATGCTGTCCTCTTTCCGGGGCTCGTAGTCCGGCGGATCGGTGAACGGGAACATCCGGTCCCACGCCGTCACGATATACTGGCGGAACTGCGAAAGCCGCTTCAGATACTCCTGCGCTGGCTTCTCGGAGAGCACCTTGGCCCGGAAGGCTGGGTCCTGGACGCGCTTCATGCGCTCGGCGACGGGCAGCTTCAACAGTTCCTGGTAGCTCGGCCGGATCGAGAACGGATTGAGCGCCGTGTCGATGCCGAGCAGCACGCCGACCGGCCGCCCCGCGATCTGCGCCGTCACCATGGCACCTGCCTTGCGCGCCTTGTGCACGCCCTCCATCATTCGGCGCCAGCGCGACGTATCGTTCGGCTGATCGACCAGCAGGAACCACACCGGACGGCCGGTCTCCTTGCTGAACTTCGTCATCCACTCGAATTCTTCGGCCTCGTTGTCGAAGTCGCTGTTCATGCCGAAGGCGCCGTGTCGGAGGCCCTTGAACGCCGCGCCAATGCCGAGCAGTTCGTCCACCTCCGAGTAGCGGCCCGGCACCATGTCGCCGGAGGGCGTCTTGTGCGAGTTCGTCCGCGAGGTGGTGAAGCCGAACGCTCCCGCCACGAGCGCCTGCCGCACCGCATCACGCATCTGCTCGATGTCCTCGCCGGTCGCGGCTTCCCGCCGCACCGCTCGGTCGCCCATCACATAGACGCGCAGCGGGTGGTGAGGAATCTGGGCGCCGATATCAATGGCGCGCGGCATCTGCTCTAGCGCGTCCATGTAGTCGGTGAAGGTCTCCCAATTCCACTTGAGGCCATCGGCGAGCGCAACGCCGGGGATCTCCTCGATCGACTCCATGAGGCCGATCAAATCCGAGTGATCTGTCTTGCTGCGGCGCGCCGGTGCAAAGCCCACGCCGCAATTGCCCATGAGCACGGTGGTGACGCCGTGCCAGGACGATGGCGCAAGCTCCGAGTCCCAGGTCGCCTGGCCGTCGTAGTGCGTGTGCACGTCGACCCAGCCCGGCGTGACGAGTAGGCCGGCGGCGTCGATCTCCCGTTTGCCCGGTCCGGCCTTGCCGCCGACGTGCGCGATCTTGCCCCCCTCGAGCGCGATGTCCCCGGTGAAGCCCGGCTTGCCCGAGCCGTCGACGATCGTGCCACCTCTGATCACCGTGTCGTGCATCGGTCTCTCCTGGCGCTTGCTCCAGGTACCATGACAGACCGGGGCGGATCATCGGTCAAGCTGCAAGGTCCATTGGCCGGATGGCGCGGACCCGTGGGCGAGCCCGCGCCGGCCGTCGCGGTCTTACTTCATTGGCGAGTGCGCCGACGGCAGCATCACCGTCGAGCTCATTTCCTCGAGCAATGGACCGGCCTTCTTCAGGAAAGCCTGCCAGCCCGGATCGGCAACGGCGGCGGCCCTTGCCGCGGCACGCGCGTTGAGATCCGGATAGGCCCAGATGTGCACCACCTCGTTCGGCTGTCCCGCTTCGCTGATCCACAAGCCCACGGGCTTTGAGTACTTCTCGCGCACCGGCATCGCTTCCAGGATGTGATTGCACCACTCCTTCGCGGCGCCCGGTTTCGTCCGGTAGACGCGCAACTCGTAGATGTTCGGCTCCTTGTCCGGCTTCCGCGGCGCGATGACCGGGTTCATCAACCGGATATCCTGGCGCACCAGGATTGGCCGGATCAGTGGCAGATACTCCTTGGTCCAGCGCTCATTCTTGCCGAGCTCGGCCCTGAGGCGCGCCCGCTCGTTGAGGTCCGAGTAGGTCCACAGGTGAACCACTTGGTTGAGCGGACCGATCTCCGTCATCCAGTAGCCTTCGAGCTTGCCGTAGTTGTCTCCGCGGATCGCGCGGGCGACGGTCCCGGAGTTCTTGGCCATCTCGGGCACCATGCCGGGCTTGGCGGTGTAGATTCTGAGCTCGTGGATCATGCGTTGTCCTCCGCGTCGGGCGTTGGCGGCTCCCGGAGCCGGGGCCGCTCGAAGGCGAGGATAGGACGCGCGCCCGACCCCGTCACCTCCCGGGCGTGGCACCGATTTGCGCTCTACAACAATGAAAAGGGCAGCACCGATGATGCCGCCCTCTGAAACTGCCTCGGTATCGATCGGCGAGCTTATTCGGTCGCAGCGCTCCGCACACGGGCGCTGGCTTGCGTCGCCCTCGGCACGCGACGCTTTGACGTCTCGTAGCGCGGGCGTTGTGGCCGTGCCTCGTCGTCGCTGCCGAAGGAGGCCGAGTAACCGCTGGTCTGGAACTTATTCCAGGTCACCGTCACCTTGGCGCCGACCCGCACTCGTGGGTATAAATCGATCACATCCTGATTATACATCCGGATGCAGCCCTTGGACACGGCAGAGCCGATCGTCCAAGGCGCATCCGTGCCATGGATGCGATAGGCCGACGAGCCGAGATAGAGAGCGCGGACACCCATTGGGTTCATCGGGTGGCCACCAGGAACAAATCGCGGCAGGCGCGGATTCTCTGCGAGCATCGTCGGCGTGGGAGTCCACGACGGGTTCTCCCGCTTCATCGTCACGGAGGTGACGCCAGACCACCGGCTCTGCTCGCGCGGAATAGCGATCGGGTAGCTGATCGCCTCGCCCGGCCGCGTGACGAAGTAGGCGCGACGATCGCCAAAGCTGACGACCACCTGCCCTGCCGAGAAGGACGGGTTGAAGCGCACCGTCTCGCGACCGCTTCCACCGATGGATGAGCCGCCACCCCACAGCCAGCCGCTCTGCGCTTGCGCGCTGGGAGCGAATGCGGCGGTCGCCGACAGGATGGCAGCCGTTGCGAGCACGGCGCGAATGGAGGGTAGGATCGGCATTCTCGTCTCCAAAGTCTCGGCTTCGGTTTGGCCCGGATCAACGTGCTGCTGATGGATCGGGCTTCTAATGTGATTCTCTGCGGTCGTTGCATGTGGCGTAGCGTCGAGGAACATGCTGCGCCGGCCTTGGGTTCCCGCAGGTCGGACACCAGCTGGCGTTCGGCTGCCGCATTCGTGCCCCTGTTCCCTGCCGGTGTGTGAGGCAGACTGGCACGAGAGGCTGAACAGATCGTTTACCGTTGTTCCTGTCTCTGCCGCACGCGGTCGATTCTCGATCGTGTCGGTCATGGCGAGCCCTTGCACTCATATTCGTCGGCGACGGTGGCGCGCGCAACTGTTGATAGGCCGGCCGCTGCCTCTAGATGTGGCAGTTCCGCCGTTTGCCTGTGTTGTGTGTGATTCGCGCCACGATTTGCGTGGCCGGCGAGGGGCTTGTGCTCGCCATCGGACTTTTGGGTTCGGTGGGTGCGTGGGCGGTGGCGCAGCTGACAGTCGAGCTTGGTCATGACGGTGGCCCGCCCCCACGGTTGGGCGGGTGAAGGCGCTGACTTGAGATTTTGTTCTCTCTTAGTTCTAAAATCCGGTTGACGCGGATGCGGGTTGAAGTTAGAACAAAAAAAGAACTTGCGCTGGCCAATGTGGCCTCTCTCAAGCTCTCGAAGAGCGTACCCCGTGACCAAATCGGCTTCCGACATCCCCAGCTCCTGCCGTTCGGTCACGCGGATCTTCGATGGTCCGAGCCAAGCCTGCTCAACCGCCCCTATCCCCCCGGCGGCCAAGGCTTCGGTCGTGCCGCACGATGCGTCTTGTAAGCGTACGGCCCCGATCCCCTGGCGCCGTCTGCTCCGCCTTCTCGCCCTTCTCCTCAGTCAGAGGACCGACGTCAGCTACTCGATAGCCTCGGAGCACAAGTCCGCGCCCTTGAGGGCGAGGCTGCGCGGTGGCTGATCGCGTCTACAGGCGAGCGCTCATGCCTTCCCCGCGTCGCGGAGATGTCCGGTCATGCCCCCGGGACGAGGCATCGTCCCTGGCCTGACGTCTCCGCGTCCCCTCGTTCTCCGCTGGCAAGGGTCGATGCCTGGACGCTCGGCGAGGCGGCTTTCGATGCCTGCCTGCCGGGAGGTGGTCTCGATTCGGCGGGTCTCGTCGAGCTCAAGCCGGGCGATCATGGTGACTGGCCGGCCACTCTGACCTTCGCGCTCTGTCTCACCGTCCGTCGCCAAATGGGCTCCCTGGAGGGCGAGGCGGCGCCGGGCGCCCCTCGGACTGTACCGAAGAAGCCGGTTCTCTGGTGCACGACGCCACGTTTCGCGAGTGAGTACGGCCGGCTGTACGGACCGGGTCTCGCCGGGCTCGGCCTCTCGCCTGCGTCCCTGATCATGGTCGATGCGCCACGCGAGAGCGATGCCCTTTGGGCGCTCGAGGAGGGGCTGCGCTCCGGGGGCATCATGCTCGCGGTAGGCCTGCTGAAAGAGGTCGATCTCACGCCCTCGCGACGGCTCGGCCTTGCAGCCTCGACGGGGCGCACCCCGGGCTTGCTGCTGACCCCTCCGTCAAGTCCGCCCGCGCCCTCGGCCTCCTTACGTCTGAGGCTGCGGCGATTGCCGGGTGCGTCGCATCCGCTGGATCGGAGCGCACCGGGGGCGCCTCGTGTGCGCCTGACATTGGAGCGTTGCCGGGGCGCGCCTCCGGCAGCCGAGACCCTGTCTCTCGATCTCGAGTGGTGTGATGTCACGTATCGTTTCCGTCTGGTTGCCGATGTGGCCGATCGAGCGCATGCAACGCCAGGCGCCCGGCAGCGTGCCTGAGGCTGAGCCGTTCGCCCTCGTCGAGAAAGGCGCGCACGGCTTGCGGATCAGCGCGGTTAGCGTTGTTGCCGCGGCGGCTGGCGTTGCCGTGGGCGCGGCGTTGCCGGACGTGCGGGCGGCGCTGCCGTCTCTCGTTGTTCGGCCGGCAGAGGCCACGCGCGACCGCGACGCTCTGCTCGCATTGGCAGGTTGGCTCACGCGTTATGGTCCGGCCTCGAACGTGGACGGGCCCGATGGCGTGTGGGTCGACGTGAGTGGCGTCCCCCATCTTTTCGGGGGCGAGACGCAACTGTGCGCGGATCTCGCAACGCGCCTCGGCCGGCTCGGGTTTACGGCCCGCATCGGGTTTGCCGACACTCTCGGCGCGGCGCACGCGCTGGCACGTTTCGCAAGCCCGCCCCCGACCCGCCCCTGGGCGATCGCCCCGGCGGGTGCGGCCGGTACAGCCCTCGCCCCACTCCCCGTCGCAGCCCTTCGTCTCGCGCCTGAGGCCACACGGCTCTTGGTGCGCCTTGGCTTGAAGCGCGTTGGCCAGCTCTATGGATTGCCCCGGTCCGCTTTGGCCGCGCGTTTTCGTGAGGTCCGGCAGAAAGGCGCGCGCCAGGCGGCCGATATCGCGGCGGCAATGCTGCTCCTGCGCCTCGATCAGGCGCTCGGCGTCGCACGCGAGCCGCGATCTCCCCTCGTTCCTCCTCCCGAAGCCTTGAGCCGGCTCGCCTTTGCCGATCCCTTGCTCACCGCCGAAGGGGTCGAGCGGGCACTCGATCAACTCGCCGGCATGCTCACGGTGAAGCTGGCCGACCAGGGGCTCGGTGCCCGGCGCTTTCGGCTCGCCCTTCATCGCGCCGACGGGACGGTCGCTGAGGCCGTCGTGGGAACCAGCGTGCCCGGTCGGGACCCGCTCCATGTTCGGCGCCTGATGGCCGAGCGTCTCTCCGCTCTCGACGCCGGTTTCGGCATCGATGTGGCGACCCTCGAGGCCGGCCGCCTTGCGCCTCTTGGAGCCCGCCAGATCGGTCTCGAGGCGACCGCGGAGGCAGACAACGGGGATGCAACTGCTCTCGTCGATCGCCTGGTGAGCCGCCTCGGTGTCGCGCACGTCCGAATTTGGTCCCCTGGCGCCAGCCACATCCCGGAGCGGGCGGAGCTATGGCGCGTGGCCATCGACACACAAGGGGAGGCAGTCACACATGCGAGCCCGCCACCTCCCCGCGTGTCCGCTCGTCGCCCGCCGTTGCTTCTGTCACCGCCCGAGCCGATCTCCGTCATCGCCGAGATACCGGAAGGTGCCCCCCAGCATTTCGTCTGGCGCCGTCTCGCCCGGCGAATAGTGAAAAGCGAAGGGCCGGAGCGCATCGCACCCGAATGGTGGCGTCATATCAGGAGTACCGGACGTTCCCCCGGCACGCGCGACTACTACCGTCTCGAGGATACGACCGGGGCTCGCTACTGGGTCTTCCGCGAAGGTCTCTATAGCGGCGAGGGGGACCTTCCCGAGCCGGAGAGCGAGACCGGGGACGGCTGCCCCGACGAGAGAGACGACGCGCCGCGCTGGTTCGTCCATGGCGTATTCGGCTGAGGAGGTGTGCGATGAAAAATCTCTCGTCGCGGACCCTGCCGCCAGCCTACGCCGAGTTGCAGGCGATCTCCAATTTCTCCTTTCTCGAGGGGGGCTCGCACCCCGACGAACTCGTCGCCCAGGCCAAGGCGATGGGCATCGCGGCACTCGGCATCGCCGATCGCAACACGGTAGCCGGTGTTGTCAGGGCCCATGCAGCTGCGCGCGAGGTTGGGTTGCGCATCTTGCCCGGCGCACGCCTCGAACTCGCCTGCGGAAGCCGCCTCCTGTGCTACCCGACCGATCGCGTTGCCTGGGGGCGTTTGTGCCGCCTTCTATCCCTGGGCCAGGGCCGCGCCCCCAAGGGCGCGTGCCATCTCGATCTTGACGACGTGGCGGCCCATGCCGCAGGCCAGGTTCTAATCATCCTGCCGCCCGACGACTGGGACTGGCGCGAGACCCTCGCTCCCGCCCCTGATCGCAATCCGGCAGCGCCAGCCGAGGGTGCGCACGTCCTGCACCTGGCGTCGGCGGCCGGCTCCCCGCCAGGGGAGCCACCGGCGCCAACTGGCAAACCACGCCCCACTCTCGAGGCCCGGCTCCATGACATCAAGTCCCGTCTCGACCCCGCCGCGCGCCTCTATCTCGCCGCCACCAACATTTACCGCGGGGACGATCGCGCCCGCCTCGCGGCCCTCGACGGCCTCGCCACTCGCACCGGCATCGCCCTCATCGCCACCGGCGATGTGCTCTACCACGCCTCTCACCGGCGCCCTCTGCAGGACGTGCTGGTCGCGATCCGCAATCACACCACCGTCGGCGAGGCGGGCCTGCTCCTAGCCCGCAACGCCGAGCGCCATCTGAAGTCGCCGCACCAGATGGCCCATCTCATGTCCGGCTACGAGCGGGCTCTCGCGCGGACCATCGAGGTGGTCGAGATATGCCGCTTCTCGCTCGACGAACTCGTCTACGAGTACCCGGACGAGCCGGTTCCGCCCGGCATCACGCCGCAGGCTCATCTCGAGGTGCTCGCCCGCGACGGTGCCCGTCACCGCTTCCCCGACGGTGTGCCGGCCCATGTCGCGGCCACGCTCGAGCGCGAACTCGTCCTCGTCGCCGAGCTCGGCTATGCCCCCTACTTCCTGACCGTCCACGACATAGTGGCCTTCGCCCGCTCGCGCGGCATTCTCTGTCAGGGGCGCGGTTCGGCCGCCAACTCGGTCGTCTGCTACTGCCTCGGCATCACCGCGGTGGATCCCACCGAGATCGATCTCCTGTTCGAGCGCTTCGTCAGCCCCGAGCGCAAGGAGCCGCCCGATATCGACGTCGATTTCGAGCACGAGCGGCGCGAGGAGGTGATCCAGTACATCTACGCCCGCTACGGCCGCGATCGCGCCGGCCTCGCCGCGACCGTTATCTCCTATCGGGCCCGTTCCGCCGCACGCGAGGTCGGCAAGGCCATGGGGCTCTCGGAGGATACGGTTGCCGCACTCGCCGGCATGGTCTGGGGCACCCGCTCGGGCGGCGTACTGCCGGAGCGCCACGTCCGCGAGGCCGGGCTCGATCCGGCCGATCCCCTGCTCGCCCGCGTCATCGCGCTGGCCGATGAACTCAACGGCTTTCCCCGCCACCTGTCCCAGCACGTCGGCGGTTTCGTTCTCACACGCGGCCCCCTCGTCGAGGTGGTGCCTGTCGGCAACGCCGCCATGGCCGATCGTACTTTCATCGAGTGGGACAAGGACGACCTCGCGGCCTTGGGCCTTCTCAAGGTCGACGTGCTGGCGCTCGGCATGCTCACCTGCATCCGCAAGGCCTTCGATCTCGTCGCCGTGCACGAGGGATGCCGGCTCACCCTCGCGAGCGTTCCCCGCGAGGATCCGGCCGTCTACGACATGCTCTGCAAGGCCGACAGCCTCGGCGTCTTCCAGGTCGAGAGCCGGGCGCAGATGAACATGCTGCCGCGTCTCAAGCCGCGCTGCTTTTATGATCTCGTCATCGAGGTGGCGATCGTGCGCCCCGGGCCCATCCAGGGCGACATGGTGCATCCCTACCTGCGCCGCCGCTCAGGCATCGAGCCCGTCGTGCATCCCTCGCCAGCGCCCGAGCACGGCGAGCCCGACGAGCTTCGCCGCATCCTAGGCAAGACCCTCGGCGTGCCGCTCTTCCAGGAGCAGGCCATGCGCATCGCCATGGTCGCCGCCCGCTTCTCCGATGCCGACGTCAACGAGTTGCGCAAGGCCATGGCCACCTTTCGCCGCCGCGGCACCATCGGCCAGCTCGAGGCGAAGATGGTCGAGGCCATGGTGGCGCGCGGCTATGCACCTGCCTTCGCCGAGCGGTGTTTCAACCAGATCAAGGGCTTCGGCGAGTATGGCTTCCCCGAAAGCCATGCCGCCAGCTTCGCCCACCTCGTCTATGTCTCCTCCTGGCTCAAACACCATCACCCCGCCGCCTTCTGCGCGGCGCTGCTCAATTCGCAACCGATGGGTTTCTACGCTCCTGCCCAGATCGTGCGCGACGCGGCCGAGCACGGCGTCGAGATGCGTGCCGCCGACGTCGGACACTCCGATTGGGACATAACGCTTGAATCGGGCACATCTGCCGGACGCGACGGCCATCCGTCCGTCCGGCTTGGCCTGAGACAGGTCGACGGACTTGTCGAGGACGAGGCGCGCGCCATCGTCGAGGCACGTCGGGGCAGCGAGCCTGGGGTGGTGACGGGAGGGACCTCGGCGGCTACCGCGGCGTTCGCCGACATCCACGATCTCTGGCAGCGCGCCGGTGTGCGGATCGCCACGTTGGAGCGGCTCGCAGCGGCCGACGCCATGCGTTCGCTCGGGCTCGACCGGCGCCAGGCCCTCTGGGCGGTGAAAGGCCTTGCCAACGCCGCGCCGCTGCCGCTGTTCGCCTGGAGCGAGGCACGAGAGACCGGCGCCGAGCCTCGCGTCGACCTGCCCGGGATGGCGCTCTCCGAGCATGTCGTGTGCGACTACCAGACGCTACGCCTGTCGTTGAAGGCGCATCCGTTGGGCTTCCTTCGGGCGGAGTTCGCGGCACGCCGGGTCTCAGCCTGCGCCGATCTGCGCACGTTGCGCGACGGCGCGCGCGTCGCCGTCGCTGGCGTCGTCCTCGTGCGCCAGCGGCCGGGCTCGGCCAAGGGCGTGGTTTTCATGACGATCGAGGACGAGACCGGCATCGCCAACGTCGTCGTCTGGCCGAAAACGCTCGAGCGCTACCGCCGCGAGATCATGAGCGCCCGCCTGATGCTGATCCGTGGCCGCATTCAGCGCCACGAGGACATCATTCACGTGATCTCAACCGTGGTCGAGGACCGGAGCGATCTGCTCGCCACGCTGATGGAGGATGCCGATGGACCAATGCCGGTGCCGATCGCCAACGCCGACGAGGTGCTCCGCCCCGAGCCGGGCTCGGCGCGATCCCCCTCGCATCCCCGTAACGCGGTTGCCGCGCGCCTCCGCGAAAGCGGTCATGCCCGCCGCCACCCTCGCAACGAGCGCATCATTCCTCGCTCGCGCGACTTCCACTGATCGGGTCTCGCCCCACGATGGGACACCCGTCAGCACCCCGC
>LNDR01000326.1 GCA_001464755.1 Rhizobiales bacterium Ga0077524 | reverse complement strand
AATCCCTCTTCCGGGAGTGGCTCGAGACCGATCATCCAGATCGCGCCAACCGGGTCATATCTCTGTTGAGGTCTATGCACGGTGGTCGAGATTATGTCGCCGACTTCGGCCACCGCCAGCGAGGCAGCGGTCCCTACGCCGATCTGATCGCAGCACGCTTTCGTCTGGCAATGCAGCGGCTAGGGCTCGATCGTCGGAGCGGTGGTCTGCGTATCGACCTGTTCAAGCGGCCGGTCGGCCCTGGCGGACAACTCGACCTTCTCTAAGCGCTCCGAGCATTAGCGCGTCGCGCGGGTAACAGGGGTCATCGAATGTCCGTTGGCGACATCACGAGCCCTTTGCAGACGCCCTGCGCTGCTCGATGGTGCCGCCCGGTATCGTTGGGGCTCGGGCGAAGCGAGGAGCTCGCGTGATGGGAAAGTTGAGCGGCAGCCGGACGAATGTCTGTGGGGTCCTTGTGTGTCTGATCGTTAGCCTCCTCACGTCTTGTCCGCCGTCGGCCATGGCTGAAGATGCTGCGAAGGGCGCGGCTGCGGCAGGACGCCTGCTTTGCGTGCATGGCGTCTCGGGTAGCTCGCTCAATGTTCGTGCGGGACCGGGCCTCGACAAACCGGTCGTCGCAACGTTGCGTCGCGACGATTGCGGTCTCGCCCAGGTTGGCCGTTGCGACGCCGGCTGGTGCGAAATGGCGCGCGGCGACGTCCGTGGCTGGGTCGACACACGCTATGTCGGCGTCTACGAGGCGCCGGATCTTCGAGACGCCAAGATCGAACCCGCCCCGGTCCAGCGCGCTGCCGTTCGTAAGCGTGCCAAGCGGAAGCCGCTTTCAGCGTCTGCACGGACCGCATCCTCACCCAGGATGGTGAGCGCCGACATCGTCCGATCTCCGATCTCCGATCGCAGCTATGGTCCAATCGGCGGCCTGTTTCGCATGGCATTGGGAGCTGCCTTCACGATCGTGCCGCAGTCGGCTATCGCGGCCGGCGCGTGCGTGGTCGGCGTCGCGCCTTGGGATACGCTACGCGTTCGCAGCGGCCCGGGCATCGCACATGCGCCGATAGGCGCGATCCCGAGCGATGCGTGCCGCGTCCGTCAGATGAGCGACTGCAAGGGGCAGTGGTGCCGCGTTGCATGGCGCGGCCATGTTGGCTGGGTCAACACGTTCTATCTGCGGTGAGCCGGGCGGCCGTGCGAGCCACCATGATCGGATACAACTTCGAGTAGCCGGTCGGCTGAACGTTCGGCCTTGGATCGGCCACGCGAAGGCCTCAAATCTGCCAAATCCGCACTCGACTGTCGCAAGAGCCGAGGTCGTCTGGGGAGGCCTGCGTGCTGGGGGCACCATTGATTGTGAGACCAGGGGACGCGTCTTCGACGCGAGAAGCCTGTTTTGCCACTTCGGACAGGAGCGGCAGTGTCGGCCTAGGAGCCGACTGGGCGGGAGGCTGGGCGCGAGTCTGCAAAGCCGCCTGCGTGGGTATGGATTGCGTTGCCGTGGTCCTCGCCGCGTTGCTGGCCGTCCTGATGCCGGCATCGGCAGCGCCCGGCGAGGCGGTCTCAATGGATTTTGCGTGCCGCGTGTCCGCCGGCCGAGTCCTTCTCGAGAATTCCGCCGACCGGACCTACCGCATTCTGGGCAAGCGCGATGTGCAGACTTTGCGTGTCTGCAGCGGTGCGTCCGCAGCAGGCTGTCGCATGCTCGAGATTCATCGCTTTGCGTTGGAATGCGATGGAAACGTCGTGCAGTGGGTTGACGCTGCGGCAGCGGCCGTTCGTGGCCAACCGTGGCGCGCGACGCTCGTCGATGGTCGCATGACGCTTCACTATTGGCCGGAAGGGCCGGCCAAGGACCGTCGGCTGCCCCTGACGTTGCCGGCCGGCTTCGCACCCGCCCCGGCCACGGGATGGCGGTTCGAGTCCGTCGAGGCGCCCGTTCGCGAGGGCCCCCCTGCGTCACAGCCCTCCGTGGCGGCGACGCGCGGCGAAATCGCAACTCTTCGACCGATCCACTCCGCTGCCGGGCCCTCGTCGACCCAGCCCTTGGCGCCAACTCCGGCCCGTAACGGGTTGCAACTTACTAGCGACCTCCCGCCGACGACCAATCAACCGATGGGGCAAGGCTGGTCGGCAACGGTTGTTGTCGGCGGGGAAGGTGAGGCCAATCCCTGGTGGAGCCCGTTTGCGCTCGGCACCGGGCAGGATGCGTTGCTGGCTCTGATTGGCCTCGCCGCGCTGCTGCTTTCGGCGACGGCCGTGGCCGCGCGACAGCACGTCGCCGTACGCTTTCCTTTTGGCTCAGCTGCGCAGTCGGGCCCCGAATCGGTCGCGGGCGGCATCGACACGTCAGCGCTGTCGAAAACCGCTTCGCCGCCGCCGCCGCCATTGCCCCGCACGGGGCGGCTGACCGACGTCGCGGACCATGTCAGTGAGCTTGCATCCGCGCTCGCAGCTGCCCCGTCGCAGGCACCTCGCACAGCGTCCGGCTGGGACGCCGTGATCGAGATGCGGACCACAGCCGAAGCCCTTTTGGAGCTGGTACGTCAGATGATTGCTGACCATGTGCCGGCGGGCGCCCTACGCGATGTCCTGATCGCCGACATCGATGCCATTTTCGAACGCCTTGATGGATCGGAACTCGCTGCTGCCCTCGCTCAGGGCCGCCTCGATCTGGTGCATCCGGTCTACGCGCAGGCTATCCTCGATCTCGAGCGCGTCCGCACGCTCGCGCAGATCGAGCATCAGCGCGCACTCGAAACCGTCGGCGAGCCCGAGCGGACGCCCGCGACCGTAGAGGAGGCTTGCGCCTTTCTGGGCATCAATCCCCGCGCCAGCCAGCCGGTAGTCAAGAAGGTCGTGGACGCGCTTCGGCAGAACTGGCACCCGGACCTCGCTGACGACGAGATCGATCGCCGCTTGCGTGAGGAGCGCATCAAACGCATCAACGCCGCTTGGGATCTGATACGCGCCGGTTGAGTGGGCCGGACTACTCCAATCCTGGGTGCTTTCACCGCCGTCCGGAGCTACTATATCCGCGTGGAGACGTCTTCGCGACGGCAAGGGGGGAAGCGTGCTGCTCTTGATCTTGGGCCTTTTGGTCTTCATCGGCATCCATATCGTGCCGACCGCTACCGATTTTCGTCGCGAACTCACCGCGCGCTTCGGGGAAGGCCCCTACAAGGGGATTTTCTCGATCATCTCCCTCGTCGGTTTCGCGCTGATCGTCTACGGCTACCACAAGATCCAGCTCAATCCTGGCAAGAACCCCCAGCTCTGGCATCCACCCGCATGGGGCCGGCATGCAACGCTGGCACTGATGCTGCCCGTATTTCCACTGCTGATCGCCACCTATTTGCCCGGCCGGATTGCCGGTGTGATCCGCCACCCCATGATCACGGCGGTCAAGTTCTGGGCGCTGGCCCACATCTTCGTGCGCGGCGATCTAGCCTCGCTGCTGCTCTTTCTCGGGTTTCTCTCCTGGGCCGTCTACGACCGTATCACCTTGAAGCGGCGCGAGGCGGCGGGCGCCGTCACCGTCAGTTCCGGCCCCCTCGTCAACGATGCCATCGCGATCGTGGGCGGCTTGGCGCTTTACGCTGTATTCGCCAAGTGGGGGCATCCAGCGCTGATCGGTGTTGGCGTCATTCCGTGACGCTTCGTCACCACGTTTCTGCCCGAAACGCGCTGCACGGTCGCTCCCGGTCGGGGCGCCGCCGTCGTGCCGGTCGTGCCGCTTTCGTTCGCGTGACTGTCGCGCTATAGGTCGCCACTCTGCACCACAGTTGCCGCCGCGAGACGAGCCGGCCGCATGAGGAGAAGCACGCGACGATGGTCGACCGTAACGATAGCTTCCTGCGCGAGGTGAACGAGGAGATCCGCCGCGACCGGCTGATGAAGATTTGGGAGCGCTTCGGCACCTTGATCATCGCGGGGGTGGTGCTGCTTGTCGGCGGCGTGGCCGCCTACAAATGGAACGAATCCCGGCAAATCGCGGCGGAGCAGCGCATCGGCGCCAGCTTCGAAGCGGCGTCCCGCCTCGCCGCCGAGCAGAAGACGGACGATGCCATGGCGGCATTCGCGACGATCGCCAAGGAGGGGCCGGCGGGCTACGGCGCGCTGGCGCGCTTGCGGGTTGCCGGCGAGCACGCGAAGACCAGCCGCACAGCCGAGGCGTTAGCCGCTTACGAGGCGCTGGCCGCCGACAATGGCGTCGACGATCTGTTGCGTGATTTCGCCGCGCTGCAGGCTGCGATGTTGAGATTGGATCAGGCGGACTGGACGGAGATGAAGAATCGCTTGACACCTCTTGTCGGCGAAAAGGGTTCTTGGCGCGCTCAGGCGCGAGAAGTTTTGGGCCTTGCAGCACTCAAGTCTGGCCAAAACGACGAGGCCACGAAGCTCTTCGAGCAGATCCTAGGTGACCGTGTGGCGACGAATGGGTTGAGCCGCAGAGCCCAGGAAATGTTGGCCGTGCTGACCGATCTGGCAGCCGCGAAGAGTGCGGCGCCGGTACAGGCGCCGACCAAGGCAGGTGGCGATGACAAGCCAGCGCCGGGAGAGCCAGGCGCGAAGGGCAAGGACGGGAAGCCCGCCGCGAAGAACTAGACTACGGGATGGGGAACGGGCCAATGCAGTCTGGTGAGGCAATGACGGGACGACGCGGCGGGGCTCCGCGACGGCTCGGGCTGGGCTGTGCGGTGGTGGCGGCGGTACTTCTCGCCGGGTGCGCTGGCAGCGAGCCTCAGATTCCGAAGCTCTCGGATCTCAATCCCTTCGCCGAAAAGGAGGTTCCTCTTCCCGGCAAGCGCATTCCCGTCAGTCTCACCGAAAGCCGCGCTGGCCTCGATGTGGCTCCGGCGGAGCGCCCCATCGTTTTGCCACCGGCGCAATCCAATGAGACGTGGACCCAGCCAGGCGGCACGGCGCACAACGCATCGGGTCACGTCGCCCTCGGCGCCAGCCTACGCCAGACCTGGAGCGCCGATGCCGGTGCGGGCTCGAGTTCGTACGGCAAGCTGACCGCGAGCCCGATCATCGCAGACGGACGCATCTACGTGCTCGATACCCGTGGACGTGTCACCGCCTTCTCCCATGGGGGCGGCGTCGCGTGGCGAGCCTCGGTCACGCCAGCCAACGAGAAAGACCACAAAGGCTACGGCGGCGGATTGGCGGCAGATGGAGGCCGTATCTTTGCGGCGACGGGATTCGGCTTCGTCGTCGCCCTGGATGGGCAAAGCGGCAAGAAGCTTTGGGAGAAGAATCTCTCGTCTCCGATCCGCTCCTCGCCGACGACGGCCGGCGGACGCATCTTCGTGATCTCGGCCGACGGCATCGCCCGCGCTCTAGCGGCCGCCGATGGAACCGAGCTTTGGGCTCACCAGGGCCTGGTCGAGAAGGCGGCACTCCTCACCAACGCTAGCCCCGCGGTTGCTGGCGACATCGTCGTGATGCCCTATCCATCGGGTGAGGTCGTTGCTTTGCGCATTGCCGATGGCCAGCCAGCCTGGACGGAATCGCTTGCGCGGACTCGGCTCGCCTCATCGCTCGGCTCCCTGACCGATGCAGCCCGTCCTGTCGTCGACGCGGGCGCAGTTTTCGCCGTAGGGCATTCCGGCCGCATGGTCGCGACGACGGTGCGCGATGGCCAGCGCCTATGGTCCTTGTCTGTGCCCGGCATCCAGGCCCCGGCCGTTGCGGGTGATACCGTGTTCGTGGTCGATACCGGCGGCCAGTTGATGGCAATCACTCGTGCCGACGGAAAGGTGCTTTGGACGACGCGCCTTCCTGGTACGAGCACTTGGTCTGGCCCAGTTCTGGCTGGCAATCGCCTCTGGCTCACGTCGAACAAGGGCCAACTCGTCGGAGCCGATGCGAGCACCGGCAAGGTCAGCGCCGAGCTGTCGATCGGTGGCCCGAGTTATATCGCTCCGATCGTGGCTGGCGGCCGCCTTTACGTTCTCACCGACTCGGCGAAGCTGGTGGCCTTTCAGTGAGCCGCTGACGGTTGCTGACGCGTTGGGATTGGGTTGCGATGTTGCCGCATTTCAAAGATGGGCTGCGTGCACCGCAGCCGTGACAGCCAGAAGCAGAGCCGCGCAAAGCACGCCTGCCGTAAAAATCATTCGCATGACGAGTCTCCGATACGGGTCCGGACAAGCGCAAGTATTGCTCCTGCGGTTGGCACGACTGCCTGTACCGAAGAGATGGGTTAGATGCCGCTGTCGGGTAGATGGCGTCACTCACGCGTGAGGCGAGTTGATCGCTTGCCTCATTTCGGTGACCAGGGGACGAATCGCGGCCATGCGGTAGGAAGCTCGAGGACGTTCCGCCGCGAAACAGCCTTGTGCGGAGCTTCCAGCACTTCAACGGCAGCGATTTCTTCAAGCACTCGTCCAAGTGCTACGTGCACGCCTGCCAAGCGCTCCGAGCTGCGAGTGTCGGCATGCATGTAGGCGAGCGTCTCGCGCACCGTATCAAGATCGATGTGGGGTTCTGAAGTCGGTCGAACGACGTGACGAGACATGGCCGATTTCCTCGACGCAATGCGAAAGCTTAATGAACCGTTACTACCCCTGCCATTGCTGCACGCCATACGCCCAACGTCAAGCAAGTCTCAAGAATATTCGTGAGTTGTCTCATAATGTAACACTCTGAGGAGTCAGTATTATTCAGTCTTGCCGACGCTCTTTTTACGTTTTCACGGCATCGTCGCCATGGGGGCAGGCAGTGAGGCGACACCAACTGGTGGCGGCGCTCCGCGTGCGAGTGGAGAAGAAGCGTGGCGAAGCCCGGCGTTCTGATCATCGTCGAGAATTTGACCGTACCGCTCGACCGGCGGGTCTGGCAGGAAGCAACGACGCTGCGGGACGCGGGCTACACGGTTTCGGTGGTTTGCCCGACCGGAGGTCAATACAAGGCCGCCTACGAGCAACTCGATGGCATCCACATCTTCCGACATCCGCTACCCTTGGAGGCTGATGGCGCCCTCGGCTATCTCATCGAGTATTCATGGGCGCTGTTCTGGGAGTTCATCCTCGCCTGGCGCGCCTACTTCAAAGTCGGATTTGACGTCATTCAGGCCTGCAATCCGCCGGATACCATCTTCCTCATCGCAGGCTTCTTCAAGGCTTTGCTGGGCACGAGGTTCGTTTTCGATCACCACGATATCAACCCCGAGCTCTACGAGGCCAAGTTCGGCAAGCGTGGCTTTTTTCACAGGCTGCTGCTCAAGTTCGAACGTTGGACGTTCCGCGCGGCCGATGTCTCGATTGCGACCAACGAGACCTTCAAGCAGATCGCCATCGATCGCGGCGGCATGGCCAGTGATCGCGTCTTCATCGTGCGCTCGATCCCGGACGTCTCGCGTTTCCGCCGTCTCGAGCCAAGACCAGCCCTGCGAAACGCGCGCAGCCACGTTGTCGGCTACGTCGGCATCATGGGCAATCAGGACGGCGTCGACTTGCTTGTCGATGCGATGGATCACCTGATCAACGCCGACCGCCGTACTGACGTACAGTGCGTGATCGTCGGCTCGGGCACGGCACTCGAGGGGCTCAAGCTTCAGGCGACCGCGAAAGGTCTCGACGATTTCATCACCTTTACCGGCTTCATGTCTGGCGAGCCGCTGTTGCGCGCTCTATCCACATTCGACGTTGGCGTCATCCCAGACCCGAAGAACTGCTACAACGACAAGATCTCGATGAATAAGCACTTTGAATACATGTCTTTGGGAATCCCGTTCGTCAGCTATGACTTGGATGAAGGGCGTAAGATTTCCGCTGACACGGCACTCTACGCGAAGGACAATTGCCCGGTCAGTCTCGCCACACAGATCGCCCGTCTCGTAGACGACAGCGAGCTTCGTTCAACACTCGCAACCGCAGGCCGCGAGCGAGCCCAGGCCTTGCTGCGATGGGACACGGAGCGCGCCAATCTGCTGGCCGCCTATGATCTAGCTCTCGGCGACAAAGCACTTGGGCCCGTTCTGGACGCACGCAACGTTACCCGAGCCTGAGGTCGGACGGACGTTGCAGCGATCGCGCCATCGCCTCACTGGCCCACCGGCCGCTTGAGCTTACGCGCCAATCGCTTGATCAATTCGACGTCCAGCAAGGGTGTTCGGCGTCCGACTGGAGCTCGAGGCTCCTCGTCGCCAGTCGGTTGACCAACCGTAACCGGGTCGCTTGCCGGGAACGTATCCTCGAGCGCCTTGTCCAATTCCCGATCACTGTCGGATTGGTCGACGTTCTTCTTGGGTTTATCTCCAACCCTTGCATTGTCAGTCGTCGCCATGATCGTTTCGTCCTCCTTAGCATGGTGGAGAAACGTTCGATCGCTGGCCGTCGTTCCGGCGTGTTCGCTCGAGCCGATCCGGTCTGGCTTTATCCGCGCCGGTGCTCTTCAAGTCTCGGCATGATCTCCACGAAATTGCAGGGGCGGTGGCGATTGTCGAGCTGCCACTTGAGGATGCCGTTCCACCCGTCCTTGCACGCGCCGGGCGACCCGGGCAGGCAGAAGATATATGTGCCGTTGGCCACGCCCCCGCACGCGCGCGACTGTATTGTCGATGTCTCGATCTTCTGGAACGAGATCATGTGGAAGACGATCGAAAAACCGTCGATGACTTTCTCGAACAGGGGCTGCACCGCTTCCGGCGTGACATCGCGCCCGGTGAAACCCGTTCCACCTGTCGAAATCACGACGTCGACCATGGGGTCGGCGATCCAGGATTGAACCTTCGCCCGGATCTGCGCGACGTCGTCCCTGACAATGGCGCGCTCGGCAACCTGGTGGCCCGCCTCCGTGATCAACTCGGCGAGCGTCGTTCCCGACTTGTCGTCAGCGAGCGTTCGCGTGTCCGAGACGGTGAGAACACCGATACGGACCGGGATGAAGGGGCGGCTTTCGTCGATCTTCGGCATGGCTGGGACTCTTGGGCTTCGAAGCGCCGCTATCGTGATCGGCGAGACGGGCAGCGCTGTATCCGGTCTCTGCGTCGTGCGGCCATTACACTCAGCATCGGAAACTTTACTCGCTGCGGCGCCCGCATCCAAGGATACTGGCGCACCGCGCGGGCAGGCTGCAGCCGCACGAGAACAACATAACGCAGCGCACGGGGAACGCCTTGGCGCAATTGATCGCGATTTCGGACGCCATCAAGCTGATGCTCGAGAAGGTGGCCATGGTCTCCGGCTGGCTTCTCGTCGTGCTGGCTGGAATAACCTGCATGGACGTCTTTTGCCGCAAGCTGGGCATCCCCATTCCGCTGACCAAGTTCCAGGAACTTGAATGGCATGTCCATACTGCAATTTTCTCGATGTGGATGGGGTACAACTGCACGATCAACGCGCACCCTCGCGTCGATAGCTACACAGAAACGCTACGCTACCGCACTAAGGCCTGGATCGAGTTCTGGGGCTGCATCGTCTTTGCCATCCCCTTCATGCTCGTCATTCTGCAGCATGGCACCGACTTCTTCCTGACCTCGTATCTTCAAGGCGAGAGTTCCGAGAACCCCAACGGCCTCGATCATCGCTGGGTCATCAAGGGCGTGTTTTACGTAGGTCTTTGGCTGCTCTTCCTGGGTCTCGTCAGTGTCTGGCTACGCCTGATCGTCTTCCTTTTCGGAAGGCGCAGTCAGGAGGAAACCGGTCTCCAGATCGGTAATGCTGAACTGGACGTCTAAGGAAAGCACCATGCTCGATTGGATCACAGATCATCTCGCGATCATCATGTTCGGCGCGATGTTTTTCGTCATTTTCTGCGGCTACCCCGTCGCTTGGGTGATGGGCGGCATGGGCCTGTTCTTTGGTGCCGTCGGCTCCCTTCTCGGCGTCTTCCAGTTCTCCAGCCTGTCGAACGTCATTCTCCGCATGTGGGGTGGCGTCGCGATGGACTCGACCCTCGTCTCCATCCCTAGCTTCATCTTCATGGGCACGATCCTCGAGCGCTCCGGCTCGGCCAAGGACATGCTCATGGCGACCGAGATTTTGTTGAAGCGCGTGCCGGGCGGCCTCGCGGTCTCCGTGATGGTGATGGGCACCATTCTGGCGGCCCCGATCGGCGTCGTCGGTGCCGCCGTCGTGCTCCTGTCCGTCATAGCGCTGAAGCCGATGCTCGATGCCGGCTACGACAAGGAACTCGCCATCGGCACCATCGCGTCGGCCGGGACACTGGGTATTCTCATTCCACCCGCGATCATGATCGTCGTGATGGCCGAAATGCTGCAGACGTCGTCCGGGGCCCTTTTCGCTGCGGCGACGATGCCGGGCTTCCTGCTGTCCGGGCTCTACCTTCTCTACATCCTGTATGTTGCCATTACGCAGCCCGCCAAGGCTCCGAAAATGCCTGCGGACTATGGTCCCCAGAACAGCAAGGAGTTCTGGCGCGTGATGTGGACGGGTCTCTTCCCGATGACCATGCTGATGGTGATCGTTCTCGGTTCCATCTTTGCCGGTTGGGCAACGGCGACCGAGAGTGCGGGCGTCGGTGTGCTGGGCGCCGTGTTCATTGCATGGCTGAACAACCAGCTGTCGTTTCGCATGATGAACGAGGCCATCCAGTCAGCCTGCCGATCGAACGCCATGGTCTTCCTCATTTTCCTCGGCGCAACCTGCTTCTCCTACGTGTTCCGCAAGCTCGGCGGCGACGACGCCATGATCTCGACGCTCGGCTATTTCGGCATCGACACGAAATGGGAGATGATGGCGTTCGTGATGGTGCTGATTTTCCTGCTCGGCTTTCCGTTCGAGTGGATCGAGATCTGCCTGATCGTGCTGCCGATTTTTGCCCCGATCCTCGCCAAGTTCGACTTCTCCGACCACATCGGCAGCAATACGTATTTCATGGCGTGGTTCGCGACACTGGTCGCGGTCAACCTGCAGACAGCGTTCATGACTCCGCCGTTCGGCGCGACGCTGTTCTACATGCGAGGCACCGTCCCGCCCGGCATCACAATGAGCCACATCTACCGGGCCATGACGCCATTTGTGATTCTTCAGGTCGTCGGCCTGCTTTTGTGCATCGCCTTCCCCGGCATCGCGCTCTGGCTGCCGCGGGTAACCGGGCTCCTCGACTGACACCGGGCGCCCCGTCCGGCGCTCCGCGGCAGCAGTGTCGGCCGAAGCCACTGAAGACCTTACTTTCGCGGCAGCAGCATGATCGCGCTCGCCATGGCGAGGCTGCCGAACGTGAGCCCGAATCCGCCGAACAGGAGCGCCCCGGCAGCCACATACGAGCCAGTCTGCGAGATCAAGGTCGCGATGCCGCCTGTGTCGGTCAGCAGCATTCCGGCCGTCGTGGCCCATCCAACCCCGGCACCGATCGCGCCGTTGATAGCGAGCAACTGGACGACTCTCGGAATGGCATTCGGCTTTCGGGGCTGCATGGCAGGCCTCCTCGCTGCGTCGCCCTTGGCGCGCTTTGATCCCGGCCGATCAGGCACGCTCGGAGCGTCAACCCGGGCGAGCCTGAGCCTGTTCCATTTTTACGACGCCGTTGGCGATGAGTGCCTCGATCTCGGCGGGTGTGTAGCCAGCCTCGCGCATTACATCCAACGTATGCTCGCCGAGCAATGGGGTTACTCGCCCTTCCGTCGAAGCGGTATCCGCGAAGGCCACAGATCGCCATTGCACCCTGATCTGCCCGCCTGTGGGATGCTGTCGCACGGCGACCATGTCGTTCGCGACGACGTGCGGGTCCTCGAGAAAGATCTCGGCATGGCCAAGTGGGGCCTCGGCTGCGGCAACGCCCGAAACCTTCAGTGCGGCCATCGCCTCATCGACGCGACGGTTTGCGAAGGCAGTCTCCAAGGCCTGAGCTGCTGGCGCCTCATTCGGATGTCGGCCAGGGGGCGGCACAAGTGCGGCCGCGTCCGGCCAAGCTACCGTCGCCACGCGGCATACAGCGCGCTGCTCGGCTTCGCTCTCGGCCACCACGTAGATCCAGCCGTCCGACAGCTTGTAGAGCCGGTGAAACGGCCCGAGCCCCATTTGCTGCTTGTCCGCCAGTTGCCGGACGGGCCGCCCCTTGTACTTGGTGAACCAAGCCGACGATAGCAGGATGCCTGCTGACAGCAGGTTGCCATAGACATTCTGCACCTGCCCCGTGCGCTTCCTGACATAGAGCGCGAGGATGGTACCAAACGCTCCCATCGCCCCATTTGTGTAGTCGGTTGGCGCCAACTGCGCTGGAAATACAGGCGGGTTCTCGGGCCCGCCTTGCGCCCGCGACATCCCCATGTAGGCCTGCGCCAGCGGGTCGATGCCCGGCCGCTTCGAGTAGGGGCCGGTGTACCCATAACCCGTCAGGTGCGTCTCGATCAGACGTGGATTGATCTCCAGGCCGATCCCCATGCGCTCGGTCGCCTTGGGCCGGAGGTTCGCCAGGAGCACGTCGCATTTGGCGGCGATCGCCTGCACGACCTTGCGTCCGGCTTCCTTCGACGTGTCAACGCAAACAGATCGCTTGTTGAAGTTGAGTGCGTAGAAGTAGGTTCGCCCGATCGGACGCGAGATGTCGCCCGCTGGCGGCTCGAGCTTGATCATGTCGGCCCCGAGATCGGCGAGGATGCGGCCTGCCGTCGGCCCGGCGATCAGGTTGGTGATCTCGAGAATGCGCACGCCCTGCAGCGGGGGTGGATCCAGTTCCCCCTCGCCCCTCGGGGAAAGCACCCGAGGCAGGGGCGCGCGAGATGTCTCGTTGATCGATGCTGCCGCTGTGATCGGCGCCTGTCGCGGCCCCTGGATGGCGCCGGGTGTCCCCGTCATGTCGACGGGCACACCCATTTGCACAACGGAACCGACGGCCGGATCGTCCAGCGTCACCACCATGCGGTTGTGCTGCACCTGGGGGTCGTCGAAGCCTTCCTCGGTGATCCGTGCCGGCGCAAACGGCACGTCCGCGTCCTCGAACAGCTTGGCCCATTCTGCTTGCGGCCGCCGCTTGATTGCCCCGGCGACGGCGGCCCGCATCTCTTCGTCGTCGGCAGGCGTGAGCGGAGCACGCCCCGAGACCATCCGCGGCTCGTTGGTCAGCGTCGTCAGGCCGAACAGCTCAGCAGCGATGGAGATGAATGCTTCATGCACACAGCCGAGCTGGATCCATTTTCCGTCGGCGCACTCATAAAGGCTGTAGAACGGCGCGCTCCCAGCCGGATGCGACTGGAACACATGTCGTTTGATTTTCTCTCCATCCGCCTTGGTCATGTAGAGGCAGGCGCCGGCCATGAGCGAGGTCGCGACGGCACGGCCTCGGCCGGTGTCCTCGCGGGCCAAGAGTGCGGCCGCGATGCCGTTGCACGCTAGCAGCGCCGCGCCGACGCTCGGCAGCGGATGCACAGTGTGCACCGGTGCCGGTCGGAAACCGGGAAGGCTGCCGAGCAGCCCTGTGCGGGCGAGCACCAGATCCTCGATCGGCGGCTCGTCCTTCCATCGCCCGACCTTGCCGTAGGCCGTGATCGAGCAGGCGATAAGGCGCGGATTGAGCGACTTGAGTTCGCCTTGCGCCACCAAGGCTTGCCGGGCCGACGACGGCGCGAAGTCCTCGACCAGCACATCGGCCTCGGCAATCATCTTGCGCAAAGCCTCGGTCCCCTCGCGCATATCGAGATCGAGCCGTACCGCCGACTTGCCCCGGTCCCAGACGACGAAACCGCCATCTCGGAAGTCCGGCGCGTCCTTCTCGATCACGCGCACGACTTTGGCGCCGTGGTCCGAGAGAAACATCGTGCAGAGCGCGGCAGCCGGCCCCGTGCTCACATCGACGACCGTGATGCCTTCCAATGCGCCAGCCATGACGTGCCCCGTCTTGCCTTTCCAGCGTCACCCGCGCACGCGGGCTCTCTCGGCAATGATCGGGACGTGCTCCAGCCTCGGCGTGACGACGAAAGCTGACGACACGGCCCGAGCCGCCCCTATAGACCTGCGATCTTCTCGATCTCAGCCTTCGAAAGTCCGACCTTGCCGCCAGCGGCGATGATGTCGCCCCACGTCGTCGGATCGACCGGAACGCCTTCCTTCAGGCGCTTTGCTTTCCACTCGCGCTCCGGATCGCCGGCAAGCCGCACCTTGTCGAAGCCCTGAGCCACCGGTCCCGATTGCACCCAGCCCGTGAATGCATCGATCTCGTGCTGAAAATGCTCCGACGTGCCGAGCTTCTCGGGGTCGAGCACGATGGTCAGCATGCCGTTGTAGACGCCCTGGGTCTGGCCGTCGTAGGCCTTGCGCATCGTCGCGCCACCGGTCAGCGCACCCCCGAGCAACTCCGCAATCATCGCGAGGCCATAGCCCTTGTGCTCGCCAAAGGTGAGAATGGCGCCGAACGGCGGAACGACAGTGAAACGAGGATCGACGGTCGGCCGCCCCTCGTTGTCGATGATCGTGCCGGGCGGAAGCGTCACGCCCTTGTTGTGCGCGACCCGCGTCTTGCCCTGCGCAATGCGGCTCGTCGCGAAATCGAGTACGATCGGGTCCTTCCCCTTGCGCGGCACGCCGATGCATATCGGGTTGGTGCCGAAGCGCCCGTCTCCGCCGCCCCACGCCGCCACGATTGGCCGCGATACGACGTTGACGAAATGCATCGAGACGAGCCCTGCCGCAACGGCCATCTCGGCCCAGGCACCGATGCGGCCGATGTGATGCGCGTGATGCAGACCCACGGCGCAGAGCCCGTGCTTCTTGGCTCGCTCGATGGCGATGTTCATGGTGTCGTGACCGATCACCTGCCCATACCCAGCCTGTCCGTCGAGCCTGACCAGCGGCCCGGTGTCGAGCACGATCTTCGGCGCCTGGTTGACAGAAAGACCGCCCTCCACCAGCGACTGGATATAGCGGGGGATCATGCCGACGCCGTGGCTGTCGTGGCCCTTGAGGTTCGCCTCGACGAGGTTCTCGGCGACGAGCTTCGCCTCCCGGGGGTTCGAGCCGCCCTTGGCGACGATCGCCTCGACGGCGGCTGTGAGCTTCGGAGCGCTGATGATGATGTCGTCGGCCATGCGGTTCCCGTGCGTGAATGGAAGAAGTGTCACGCAAAAGGTTGCACGGCGTCGGATGCGGCTCAAGACCGACGATCAGCGCCCCATGACCCCGATCAGTCGAGCCGCTCGAGAAGGAGTGCCGCCCTGGCCCTCTTCTCAGCGCTCTTGTCCCGCTGAATGATGCGCAGGATGGCGTCCCGAGCCGCCTTGTCGCCGCGTTCTGCCATCTCGAACGCCTGCGCGTCGCGCCGCTCGTAGTGGCTGCGGTCGAGCGGAATGACGTCGAGACTGAGGTCTCGCCAATAGTACTGGCCTTCGGTGCTGGACCACCCCGCGTAGACCTCTTCCCATGTGCCGCACCCCGAATAGGGCACCATGTTCGTGTCGGCGACCGGCTGGCTTGCGGGCTGGTAGCGCGCGTCGAACGACATGCGGATCTCGTTCGTCCGATTGGGTAGCGCCTTGTGCACGGTTACGTCCTGGAAGATCAACGCGTCGCCTGCCTCGAAGCCACCGGTCGCCCAGGTGCCGGGAATCGGCACGGCGATGTCCATGCCGCCTGCCCCACTGCCAACCTTGGTCTCGAGAATGCCTTGGCTGTGCGATCCTGCTGCCACCGCGAGCGCTCCCTTCTCGCGTGGACAGTCGCCAAGCGGCATCCACAGCGCATAGCTGGTCGCGCCACCGATGTGGACGCGGTCCTGATGCACCCCGGTCGTGAAATCGAAATTGCCGGCCTGAGGGAAGATGTTGCGTTGCACGAACATCGGGTGTGCCAGGGCCGGTTCGCCAAAGATCCGCGTGAAAAATTCGAGCACCCGCGGATGGGTGCGCAGTCGATGCAACTCCTCGTCGGCCCAGAGCCCGCGAAAAACACGCATATAGCGCTCTTCCGGGTCCTTGCAGGCCGCAGCCGGATTCGCGATGCCGGCCTCTCTATGGGGCTTGCCGCGTCGAGCCACCCGCTGGCGGCAGCCTTGGCGAGGAGCCGCGACCGCACGGCCCGGATCGCAACGGCCGGCAGCAACCCGCGAATGAACAGGTAGCCGTCGCGATCGAGCCGTGCGCGAAGGTCGGTGCGATAGTTCTGCAGCGCGGTCGAGTCGAGGAAGTCGGGATAGCTTTCCATCGGGCAGCCCTCCGGGTCGATTGTCCGACCCGAAGTGTGCGGCCAGTTTTCAGTGCCCGTCAACGCGGTCGCCGATGCGAGCCGCTGGCTCGGCCCGGAAGGCGAGCGATGCTCGGCTCGCCTGAGTCGCTGCAGCCGGTCTCAGCGCTGCCTCATCTCATGCTCGGCGATGGCGCGCCGGATGATATCGTCGGCATCGAGGCTCGGTGTTGCCCTCGAGGGCGCAACCGAGATCGAGGCAACTTGAGTGCTGGCAGCCCTGGGCGCAATGGGCTGGGCTTCAGCAGTCGCAGGGCGGGCCGCTCCGTAGTTGGGGCTCCACGGCTCGCTGGGCTCGTCCTTCACTGGCGGCCGGTTGCGCGGGGCAAGCTGTGCGGGTAGCCCGTCGGCTTCCATCTCGACACGTGTTGTTTGCGCAGGCGCTGGCGGGAGCGGAGGGAGATCGCCGGGATAGGCGGCGACTGGACCGGCCACGTACGACGGGCCAGTGCTGTTGGCGGCGCAGCCGCCAGAGAGAGCCGCAATTGCAAGTACGGCGAGGGACATGCGGACGCGAGCGGGCGCACCAAAGGTGCGACGCGACATACAACGGGACTGCATACGGGGACGCCTTTCACGGGACGCAACCTGACGGACGCTGGACACACGCGGTACAAAACTGGACGGCGAGACTATGGGCCGGGCATGGTTAAGCGCGCCCTAACGCGTGTCCCGAATGTCGGAACATCGTGATGGCCGCTCATTGCGCATCCAAAACCATGAGGAGTGACCCGTGCATCGCAAGATCAATCCGCCGAGCTTTCCTGCGCCCGCCTCGAACTACTCGCAGGGCATCGTCCATCCGCTTGCTGGCGAGCGGCTCGTTGTTTCCGGTCAAGTCGGCGTGCGCCCCGACGGCAGCACGGTCGAAGGCCTCGAGGGCCAGATGCGCCAAGCCTGGGAGAACTTTCTGGCTGTATTGACCGACGCGGGCTTCGCGCCGGCACACGTCGTCAAAGCCACGATCTACGTCACTCAACCCGTGTTGATGGAGTTCCGCCGCGCCCGCGAGCAGGCACTCGCCGGCTGCGCTCCCGCCGCCACCTACGTCCAGGTGGCAGCTCTGGCGAGCCCCGACTATCTGGTCGAGATCGAGGGCGAAGCGGTCAAGGTCTGAGCCGGCATTACGCCGGGTTTCCAGCCTTGTTTTTGAGTGCCGCGAGCACCCGTTCCGGCGTCATCGGCATGTTCGTGACACGCACACCGATGGCCCGCCGGACAGCGTTGGCGACCGCACCCGCCACCGGCACGATCGGCATCTCCCCGACGCCGCGCAGGCCGTAAGGCACGCCGGGCACGGGCGTCTCGATGATCACGCAGTCGATCGGTGGCACGTCGAGCGCCGTGGGGAGCCGGAAATCCAGCAGGCTCGCGTTCCTCACTTTTCCATCCGCGTCGTAGTCGATAGCCTCGGTGAGTGCCCACCCGAGCCCTTGCACCACGCTGCCCTGCATTTGTCCTTCGACGGCCGTCGGATTGAGCGCGCGGCCGACATCCTGGAAGGCCGTGTAGCGGAGCACTGTCACCTGGCCCGTTTCTGGGTCCACCTCGACGTCGACGACATGCGCGCCGACCTCGACGCCGAACGGTAGCTTGGTCGAGACGCCCCGGCCGATGATCGCGCCGTCCGTCAGTGTCTGCCGCATCAGCTCGCCAAGCGTGATCGACGCTGCGGTTCCGCCGTTGCCACCGGCCCGGAACACGCCGCGATCGTAGGTGACGTCGACCTCGGGCGCCTGCAGACGCTCGGCCGCCCGCCCCTTGAGCTGGCCGAGCGCGTCACGGCACGCATCGACAACGGCCGCGGCCATGGTGCGTCCAACCCGGCTGCCGGCAGCCGCATCCGAATAAGCCGACGACTTGGTGTCGCCCGTGGCCACATGCACGTCGTCGATCGAGAGGCCCATCTCCTCGGCGGCCACCTGCGCCATCGTCGTCCGAGTGCCGGATATGTCCACCGTGCCCATCGTCACCATGACGCGCCCGTCTCCCGCGACAGTCAGCTGCGCCGCCGATGTCATCGAGGTGCCGCGCCAGTAGCCGAGCGCCAGACCTCGTCCGCGCGGGTGCTTGCCCGGCGGCAACGGATCGCGCCAGCTGGCATGTGCCGCAACCCGCTCGAGGATCGTCGTCAGCCCGATCGACGGGAACGGCGTACCGGCGGGCATCAGGCTGCCCGTCACAGCGGCGTTCCTCTGCCGAAATGCAACCGCGTCCATCCCGAGCTTGATCGCAAGCTCGTCCATCGCCTGCTCGACGGCGAATGCCGCCTGGATGCCGCCCGGTCCGCGATAGGCCTCGGTGCGTGGCTTCGAGGTGACGACGTCCATGCCTTCCAGCCGCAGGGTCTCAGTCTGGTAGCACGCCGCCGAAGCCTGCATCAGGAGCGTGGTCGGCGTCCCCGGAATGCCGCCCGTGTCGAAGACGTAACGGCCGGCGATCGCCTTGAGGCGGCCATCGGCCTCGGCCCCGACTTCGACTGAGACCTGTGCCGCAGCTGGCGGTCCCGAGCCGCCGGCCAGGATCTCGGCCCGGCTCATCACCATCTTCACCGGTCGCCCGGAAATCTGGGCCAATCGTGCCGCCACCGGCTCCAGGTGCACGGTGATCTTGCCGCCAAAACCGCCGCCCAGCTCCAGCGGAACGACCTTCAACTTCGATTGCGGGAGACCGAGGATTCCGGCTGTCTGGATCTCCGTCTGGTGGGCGCCCTGACTCGATGCCCATAAGGTGACGTTGCCCTGCGGGTCCGCCTCGGCGACGCAAGCATGCGGCTCGATGTAGCCCTGGTGTCCGGTGTAGACCTTGACGGCAATCGAGGCCGTCGCGGCGGATTGTGTGAGCGCCAGCTCGGCGTCGCCCCGCTCCAGCAGCGTCCGGCTGCCGATGTTGGGTGGGATGGCGGCACCGGGCTCGAACCCCTTTGTCGTATGCTGTGGGTGCAGCACGCATGCGCCCTTGGCCATGGCTGCCTCGATCGAAGCAACGGCCGGAAGCACGTCGTAAGTGATCTCGATCAGGCTCAGCGCCTCGGCTGCGACATGCTCGTCGACGGCGGCCACGGCGGCCACGGGTTGCCCCACCCACAGCACCTTGCCACGGGCCATCACGATCAGAGCGGAGACCCAAAGGTCGGCGCCCGTCTCGCCGAACGGGATAATCGTGCCCGGAACGATCTCGGGGAAATCAGCGCCCGTGACCACGGCCTTGACGCCCTTGAGCGCCAACGCCTTCGTCGTATCGACACTCTTTATAACGGCGTGGCCGTGCGGGCTTCGCTTGATGGAACCCACCAGCGTTCCCGGCCGCACCAGATCGGCTGGATAGATCGCCCGCCCGGTCACACGCTCACCGGCATCGACCCGGGGCAGGCGCTGTCCGACGACGCGCAGCGGAATGACGGCCTGATCGCTCATTGCCTGGCTCCCGCCTGCATTTCGGCCGCCGCAGCGGCGATGGCCGTAACGATCTTGTCGTAGCCTGTGCACCGGCAGATGTTGCCGGCGATGGCATGGCGGATCTGCCCGGAGGTCGGCTGAGGTGTCTCGGCAAGCAAAGCCACTGCCGAAAGCACGATCCCCGGCGTGCAGAACCCACATTGTGTGCCGCCATGCTGGATGAGAGCTGCTTGCACCGGATGCAGGTCGTTGCCGTCAGCCACCCCTTCGATGGTCGTGATGTGAGCCCCCTCGGCCTCGCCCGCCAGGACGAGACAGGCGCAGACGGGCGCTCCGGCCATCAGCACGGTGCACGAGCCGCAATTCCCGTTGCTGCAGCCTTCTTTGGTGCCGGTGAGGCCGAGGCGGTCGCGCAGCAGTTGGAGTAGCGTATCGCGCGGATCGACCAGCGCCTCGCGCGGCTCGCCGTTGACCTCGCACTGGACGACCGTCTTCATGGCTTAGAGCCTCCCACACCAGCCTCTGCAACGCAGGCGTCGAGCGCCCTCCGCGTCAGCACAGCCACCAGCTCGCGGCGATAGTCGGCGGAGGCGCGTGTATCCGAGATCGGCTTTGCTTCGCCCGCCGCGATCCGAGCCGCCTCCGCGAGAAGTGCAGCCGTTGGCCGCTCGCCGATCAGCCGCGCTTCGGCCTTCGTAGCCCGGAGAGGAACCGGCGCCACCGAGGCAAGCGTGATCCGGGCGTGCGCGATCTCGCCAGCAGCCCCGAGTCTCACTGCCACGCCCGAGCCGGCGATGGCGATATCCATCTCCCGGCGCGGGGTGAAGCGGAGGTATCGCGCTGCCGACCGAGCTGGCCGAGGCGGCAGCAAGACTGCAACGAGAAGCTCGTCCGGCGTCAGCGCAACCTTGCCTGGTGCGACCGGCAGGCTCTCGATGTTTACCATTCGCCGGCCGCGCGTGCCGGCAATCTCGACCCGCGCCTCGATCGACATCATCAACGGCACCGCATCGGCCGACGGCGCGCCATTGCACAGGTTGCCGCCGAGCGTTGCCCGGGACTGGACCTGCAGGCTCCCGATGAGCTGCGCCGCCTCGATCAAACCCGGGTAATCGCGTGCCAGATCGCCGTTCGCGCCGAGCTGGCGCACACTGACCGCCGCACCGATGCGCCAGCCCTTGTCCGGCGTTCTCACGACCGAGCACATTTCGCCGATGTGCTTGAGGTCGACGATCATTCCGGCCGCTCGCCGGCCCTCTCTCAGCTGGGGGATGAGATCCGTTCCCCCGGCCAGAGCCCGCGCATGCTCTCCAGCAAGGAGGCGAGATGCCTCCTCGACGGTTCGTGGTCTCTCGTAGGAGAAGGCTTGCATGCTATGAACGGGTGCCTCCGGAATGGTGAGGCCCCGATATTGGTCGCTGCGGCGATCCTGGGCAAGGCGGATGAGCGCGGGTCACGCGCGACAGGAGAAAGAAGCATGCGCTCACCCCCTGAGATCGTCGAGAATTGCGCCGCGTTGCTGGACGCCTACGACGTGCTGCTTTGCGATGTGTGGGGCGTGATCCACGACGGCCAGAAGGCCTTTCCCGAGGCGAACGAGGCCCTGACCGCTTTCCGCGCCCGCGGCGGAACGGTGATCCTCGTCTCGAATGCGCCGACCCCCTCCTCGAACGTCGCCCGCGTCCTCGACGACAAGGGCGTCGTGCGCGATGCCTGGGACACGATCGTCTCGTCGGGCGACCTTGCCTTGGCTCACGTTCGCGACCGCGGCTGGCGGCGCTTGCACCACGTCGGCCCTGTGCGCCGCGATCGGGCCTTCTTCGAGGCTCTGCCGGGTCCTTCGGTCGAGATTGCGGCCGCTGAGGCCCTCGCCTGCACGGGGCTGGTCGACGATCGCCGCGAGACTGCGGAGCACTACCGGGCCATGCTCGAGACGGCACGCGGCCGGTCGCTACCCCTCGTCTGCGCCAACCCCGATCTCGTCGTGCACGTGGGAGACGATCTACTGCCCTGCGCGGGCGCCATCGGTGCGCTCTACGAAGCGATGGGAGGCGAGGTCTTCTGGGCCGGAAAGCCGTTCCCGATCGCATACGACAGGGCGCTATCCGAGGCCGCGCGGTTGCGGAACGGCGACGTTGACCGGACCCGTGTCCTCGCCGTGGGGGACTCGATCCGCACCGACCTTGCGGCTGCGGCGGGCGCTGGTGTCGACGCACTCTTCATAGTGGCTGGCATCCACCGCGACGACTGCCTGCAGGACGGTCACATCGATCCCGCTCGCCTGGCAGCTCTGTTTCCCGGAGATGGCCCCCCGGCTAAAGCCGCTTCGACGGCTTTGCGGCTCTGAGGTCGCGGTCAGCTCGGTTGGCGGCTCACCAGTCGCCGACCTTGCCTCGGCCCTTCTTCACGACGCTGCGCCGCGTCTTGCCTTCGATCCGGCGCTCCTTGGAAGCCTTTGTCGGCCGTGTCTTGATCCGCGGTTTCGGCTCTTTGGTGGCCTCCTCTATCAGCTCGGCAAGCCGCTCCCGGGCATCGGACCGGTTCTGCTCCTGGGTCCGGAATCGGTCGGCCCGAATGACGAGGACGCCGTCCTTGGTCAACCGCCGCCCGGCGAGCCGCACCAGTCGGGCACGAATGGAAGGCGGCAGGCTCGGCGATTGACGGACGTCGAACCGCAGCTCCACCGCCGTCGAGACCTTGTTGACGTTCTGCCCGCCAGGACCCGACGCGCGGAAGAAGCTCTCGTGGAGCTCCTCGTCAGGAATTATAGGAGGCTCGGCGGGAGGCGACATCGGGGCCGTCAGTCGCCCTTGGCGACGGTGATGTCGGGGGCGTCCTCGTTCTTCATGCCCTGGACGTGATAGCCGGCATCGACGTGATGCACCTCGCCAGTCACCGCACGGCCGAGATCAGAGAGGAGATACAGCGCCGACCCGCCGACCTCCTCGATGGTCACCGTCCTCCGGAGGGCGGAATTGTATTCGTTCCACTTGAGGATGTACCTGAAGTCCGCAATGCCCGAGGCGGCGAGCGTCTTGATCGGCCCGGCCGAGATGGCGTTGACCCGGATATTCTGCTTTCCGAGATCGGCAGCCAGATAGCGCACGCTGGCCTCGAGGGCGGCTTTGGCGACGCCCATGACATTATAATGCGGCATCACCTTCTCGGCACCGTAGTAGGTGAGCGTCACCATCGACCCGCCGGCCTTCATCAGCTTCTCGGCACGCTGCGCGAGGGCGGTGAACGAGTAG
>LNDR01000325.1 GCA_001464755.1 Rhizobiales bacterium Ga0077524 | reverse complement strand
GCACGCGGCTACCGCACGCTGCGCAACCTCAAGGCCATCACCTACCTTGTCGCCGGAAAGCTCCAGCTCAAGCTACCCACTTGAAACAGCGGGGAGCCCAAATTCCTGAAGGCGCTGGCAACGAAAGGGTACTCGACTGCAACGCAACGGATGTATGGCGTCGTGACAGTCCAATTCTGTCAGGAGGTCGACAGGCGTCGGGTCACGGAAGGCCAACTTGCCGGCAGCGTGATGACAAAGGTCCTCGAAGCGACGTTCGCGGCGATGCACCCCAACAGACAAGGCCAGAAGAGGTACTGCGTGCAGCGCTTCATCGAAGCGCTCGTCGAAGCCGGAGTCGCCGAGATGCCGAAACCGAAGAAGATGGCGCCGACCCCGCTCGATCGCCTGAAACTCGAATACCGTGCGTATCTGCGTGATCAGCGCGGCCTGACCGACGGGACGATCGATCACTGCGTCTCGTTCCTCGTTCGCTTCATGACCTTCCGGTTCGATGGCAAGGTCGGCGACCTCGATGCCATCACGCCGCACGACGTCGTCGCGTTCATGAGCAAGCTGCGAGGTGGCACGGCCCCACGGGACAAAACTCCGCCGTCGCATCTGCGCAACCTGTTCCGCTTCCTATTCTGGAGCGGCAAGACGAAACGGGATATCTCGGCGTCGATTCCCCGTGTCCGCCAACCGGCACGAAATACGTTGCCGCGCCATCTTGCGCCCGAGCAGGTCGAGAAGTTGCTGGATGCGACTTGGGCCGCGACTCCGGTCGGTCGGCGAAACTACGCCATGCTCATGGTGCTCGCACGCCTCGGGCTCAGGTCACCCGAGGTCATCGCCATCCAACTCGATGACATCGACTGGCGCAACGGCACGATCCTGGTCCGAGGCAAGGGCAAGCGGCAGGACCGGATGCCGTTGCCCGACGACGTCGGCAAGGCGATTGTGGATTACATCAAGAACGGCCGACGCGGGATGTCGCGGACGTTATTCGTCTCGCACACGCCGCCGCACAGCCCCTTCGTGGATGCGACGATCCTCAACACCGCGCTCAAGCAGGCGTTCGAGGAAACCGGCATCGAGCCGCCGCAGAAGTTCGTCGGAGCTCACCTGCTCCGTCACAGCCTCGCAACCGACATGCTGCGCAAAGGCGCATCCCTCGACGAGATCGGCGACGTGCTCCGACATCGATCGCGCATGTCGACGACGATCTACGCGCGGCACGACATCGACGGCCTGCGGTCGCTCGCGCCTGCCTGGCCGAAGGAGAAGGCCGGGACGCGCACCGGCAAGGAGGTGCGCGCATGACAACGCTGACTGAACGTCTCGACGAGTACATCATGGTACGCCGCAGCCTCGGCTATGACCTGTCCTTCGCGGCCCGCGTCCTGCGTGGCTTCACGAGGTTCGCGGATCGTGAGGGCGCCGACCACATCACGGTCGATCTGTTCCTGCGCTGGAAGAAGGGCTTCGGCAGGGCCGACAACAACACCTGGTCTGCCAGGCTCAGAATGGTTCGTGGCTTTGCCGGCTGGTTGCAGGGACTGGACTCACGCACCGAGGTGCCACCCGCTGGGCTGATCGTCGGCAAGCTGCGGCGCAGCCGGCCCTACATCTACCCGGAGACCGAGGTGGCGAAGATCGTCACTGCTGCCGCGAAGCTGCCGTCGCGTTATGGGATGCGAGGCTGGACGTACTCGACCTTGTTCGGCCTGATCGCCGTCACCGGTCTCAGGATCAACGAAGCGCTGGCGCTCGACGAGCGAGATATCGACCTCGAAGAAGGCTTCATCACCGTGAGGCGTGGCAAGAACGGCACGGCCCGCTACGTGCCGCTCGCGCCGAGCACGATCGCGAAACTTCGTGCCTATCGCGCCGAACGCAATCGGTTGCTCGGCCCGACAACCGGATCGTTCTTCCGTCTCGATGGCGGCAGACGACCGACGGACTGCTCCGCGCGTTACAACTTCGCGCTGGTCAGCCAGCAGCTCGGCCTCAGGCCGTCGCAACCGTTCTGCAGGCACGGACGAGGACCTCGCATCCACGACCTCCGGCACACCTTTGCAGTGCGTACGATCATTGGCTGGTACCGCAAGGGCCTCGATGCGGATCGGGAGATGATCAAGCTCAGCACCTATCTCGGTCACGTGAAGCCGGAACACACCTACTGGTACATCGAGGCTGTTCCCGAACTGCTGCAGCTGGCCTCGAAGCGTGCAGAACGCGGGCTTGCGGAACAAGGAGGCGGACGATGATGAAGAGATATGAACTGTCCGCCTACCTGCAGCGGTTCTTCACCGAGCGGCTCGGCCAACAGATGAAGGCGAGCCCGAACACGGTCGCGAGCTATCGCGACACGTTCCGCCTTCTTCTCCGCTATGCATCCGATCAGCGGAAGAAGGAACCGACCGCGTTGCAGGTCGCCGACATCGACGCCGATCTCGTCGGCCGCTTCCTCGGCGATCTCGAAAAGACCCGCCGCAACGGCGCGCGCAGCAGGAACACGCGCCTCGCGGCCATCCGCTCGTTCTTCAAGTACGTCGCGGTCAACGAGCCGCAGTTGTTGTTGCACTGCCAGCGCATCCTCGCCATGCCGTCGAAACGATACGTGAAGCGGGCGATCGATTATCTGACGCGTGACGAGATCGAGGCCGTCATCGCGGCACCGGACCTCGCGACCTGGCACGGCCGACGCGATCGGGCGATCCTCGTGCTGACACTGCAGACCGGGCTGCGTGTCACCGAACTGGTTACGCTCACATGCGCCGACATCGCACTCGGCGCCGGCGCGCACGTGAGATGCCTCGGTAAAGGGCGCAAGGAACGTGCAACGCCCGTGAGGAAGGACAGCGTCAAGCTGCTCCGATACTGGCTGGTCGAGCGCAAAGGCCAGCCGGCAGAGCCGCTGTTCATCAGTAATCGCAACACGTCACTCAGCCGTGACGCGGTCGAAGACATCGTCCGGCGGCACGTGGCAACGGCGTCGAAGACGTGTTCATCGTTACAGGCAAAACGCGTGACACCGCACGTACTGAGGCACAGCGCGGCCATGCAGTTGTTACAAAGCGGCGTCGATCGCACCGTGATCGCGCTCTGGCTTGGCCATGAATCGGTCGAGACGACGCAGATGTACCTTCACGCCGACATCAAGATGAAGGAGCAGGCCATCGCTAAGACGCGGCCGGTCGAAACCAAACACGGCCGATACCGCCCGAGCGACAAGCTACTCGCCTTCCTCGAACGGCTCTGATTATGCCGACATGCCGCGTCGCATGCGTGCACCTGTCATCAGGATCGCCGACCGGCGCGGCATAATCCGCACATCGGCATAATGCGTCTTATGCCGACATCGGCATAAGCTGCACTGGACCGGCCACAAAAGCCGCTGCGATCGCGATCTCACGGCTCGCTTTGGCAAGGAGGCCTATGCCGCGGAGGAGCTGGTCGCCGAGATCGGCGCCGCAATGCTGTGCGCCGAGACCGGCGTCACGCAGGACACGCGCGCCGACCACGCCCAGTACATCGCCAACTGGCTGCAGTTATGGCGAGCTGCGCATAACTGCAGTAATCGCGAGGTGTCCGTAATGTGAAGGAGCGCGATGACTGCGCTGATTTTCCTGTGCATCAAGCGGCCGCGACGCGTTCTTCCTGCGCATTATTTGATGGCGACCTCTGCTGTCGTTTGACCAGCAGAGGGACCTTCGATGCCGAACACCGATCGCGATCTGATCGCCGAGCTTGCAGATGACCTGACGAGGCAGAGCTACAGTCCAGTCGTCGTCAGGAACTACTGTGCCTACGCGCGGGACTTTCTCGCCCACTTGGCGCGATACGAAGTTCCTGTCACGGCGGTAACGCCGGAAGATGTCGCGCACTTCATCCGCCATGCCGTGGCGAACTTCCGAAATCGCCGAGACCGTCCGCCCGGTCCGCACTGGCACTCGATCCCGCGTTCCGGAATCCACGCATTGCTGCGCCTTGCCCAGGGACAGTGGCCACCCGAGCCGGACGTCGTTGGATCGGAGGTGACGCTCCGGCAGGAGATCTGTCTCAAGTATGAGACGTGGCTGCGCGACGAGCGAGGCCTTGCAAGGGCGAGCATCGTCGCGTTGTTGGCGGAGGCGCGGCACTTCCTGGTGTGGCAGCTCGATCGCGGAGGGGCTCAGGGCCTCAAAGGCCTCAGCGTCCGGGATATCGATCTCTACATGGATGCACGCGCGCCGGGGCAGCGACGCGTATCGCTCAAGGATTATGCCGAGCGTTTGCGCTCTCTGCTGCGTTACATGTACCGGACCCAATACGTCGCGAGCGATCTCGCGGCTCACGTGGTCTCGCCCACGCTGTACGCCTACGAGGGCGTTCCATCGATCCTGGAGCCGGACCAGATCGCCGCCGTATTGGAGGCGACGAAGCGTGACAAGTCGCCGATGGGGCGGCGCGACTATGCCATCCTGCTGCTCCTCGCGACCTACGGACTGCGATCGGGCGAGGTTCGGAACCTCGCCATCGAGGACATCGACTGGCGCAAGGAGTCGTTGCGGGTTCGCCATTCCAAGACTGGCGCGTGCTCGCATCTTCCGCTGCTGCCGACGGTTGGCGAGGCGTTGCTCGCGTATCTGCGCCACGGGCGCCCGAAGACCGACAGGCGCGAAATCTTCATGCGATCACGAGCGCCCTATCGCCCCTTGCGCAACCTCCACGGCGAGATCCACCGCCGATTGTTGGCAGCGGGGGTCAAGCCGCCGGGGAAAAGCGGGCCACATATCTTCCGGCATGCCCGCGCAGTCGAAATGCTGCGCGCATCTGTGTCGCAGAAGATCATCGGCGACGTGCTCGGTCACCGATCGACCGAAGCGACGATCCCCTATCTGAAGTTGGCGACCGAAGACCTCAGAGCGATCGCGCTCGACGTTCCGGGATCGGAGGTGCTGGCATGACTGCCTGGATCGATCCCGATCGAAAGATCGTCTCCCGCTACGTGGCCCAGCTCCGGCTCGGCTCCCATGCTCGCTTCGTCTATACCCAAGTCCTTCACGACTTCCAGGCCGTCGCCGAGCGACGCCGGGTCGTCGACCGGAAGACGCTGGAAGTGTGGCTTCGGGAATGGGGTGCTCATCGGAAGCGCTCGACACTGCTGCACCGTGCCCGCATCGTCGATCGCTTCCTCGATCAACTGGTCGAACTAAAGCTGATCACGAGCAATCCCATCGCGGTGCTGCGCTCGGAGTTGAACGTCAAGCAGTGCCGGCCGATCTGGCAGGCCTTGGCATCGCGCAAGCCCGATCAGGCGCTCGCCGCGTTGCGCCGGCCCAAGCCGTTCGGCAGCGTCCTGGGCGACATCATGCGCGAGCATATCGAGCGGATGCGCAAGCGGGGATATCGCTATACGACACAAGCCGCATGGTTCCTACGGTTCGACCGGTTCCTGCAGGCCAATCCAGAACTCGCCAGCGAGCCGGTCACGACGATGCTGGAGCATTGGGCGACAGCCAGGTCGACGCGCAATCACGCCGCGGAATGCGAAAAGCTAAAGCACGCTCTCACCAAGGCTCTCCGCCAACGGGACCCGAGCGTGCCGCCGAGGCGGCTGGACGCGCGGGCACAGAATGAAGCAGCGCGGCACTTCCGCAAGCCACACATCTACAGCCCCGCCGATGTCCAGCGTATGCTTGAGATCGCACGCTCGTACCCGTCGCTGCGGTTCCCGCTACGGTCTGCAACCCTGTATGCGGCCTTGGTGCTCGCCTACTGCTCAGGACTGCGCCGCAGCGAGCTTGCACGCCTCGATCTTGGCGACGTCGATCTTCGAAACGGCACGATCACGATCCGCGAGACGAAGTTCTTCAAGACCAGAATCCTGCCGCTGACCGATACAGTGATGGCCGAGTTGCGCGCCTACATCGATGCGAGGCGACGCGCAGGGGCGTCACAGGACCTGGAGTCCGCGCTGTTCTGGAACTGCCAAGGCAATGGTCGCTATACCTCGACGGCCATCGCCTGGCTTCTGGTCGACATCATTCGCCGTGCCGGGCTCAAGCCCGGGATCGGGACAGGGCGAACGGGGCCGCGTCTGCACGATCTTCGCCACTCGATGGTCGTGAACCGGATGCTGCAATGGTACCGGTCGGGCATCAATCCGCAGGACAGGCTGCCATTCCTGGCGACCTATCTGGGCCACCGGGATATCAACTCGACGCTGGTCTACATCACGGTCACGCAGGACCTGATGCAGGAGGCGAGCGAGCGGTTCCGCGTGGTTGGTGCTCGTTGCCTTGCTTGCGTCGAGGGGGCACGGCCATGAAGAAGACCACCAACTACGCGCGCCGTCGGCAAACGCTGCCCACCGGTGTTCAGCGCACGTCCGCCTCGCGCGTCCAGATGACCGACGTTGCGCGCCTTCGGCAAACTGAAGCTGCACGCCTTCGGCATGACCCGTTCCCGACGTTGCTGCGGAGCTTCTTCCAGGAATGGCTGGCGGAGAGCCGCAATGCTTCTGTGCATACCATCCGCTCCTATCGCGACACGTGGCGCCTGTTCCTCCGCTTCGTCGCGACGCGAAAGCGCAAAGAGGTCGCCGAGATCAAGCTCGTCGATCTCTTGGCGAGCGAGGTCAGCGCATTCCTCGGCCACGCCGAGCACGACCGGAAGGGTACGATCGGCACGCGCAACTGCCGGCTGGCCGCAATCCGCAGCTTCTTCCACTTCGTGGCCGGGAAGGAGCCTACGGTGATCGCGCAATGCACCGAGGTCATCGCCGTTCCGATCAAGCGCGCACCAATCCAGGCGCCCTGCTACCTCGATCCGAAGGAGGTGGAGGCTATCCTCGCGCAGCCTGATCGGTCGACGCTGGAGGGACTGCGTGATCATGCATTGCTGTCCTTCCTCTACAACAGCGGTGCGCGCATCCAGGAAGCACTCAATCTGACGCCCGAGGCGATCCGGTTCGAGACGCCGAACTGCGTGCGGCTCTACGGCAAAGGGCGCAAAGAGCGTATCTGTCCGCTCTGGCCGGAAACCGTACTGCTCTTGAAAAAGCTACTGGAGCGGCAGCCACGAGGACCAAGCGAGAGGATCTTCGTCAACCGGTACGGCGAACCGCTCGGCGCATCAGGCGTGCGGTTCAAACTCGCGGCCTACGTGGAGGCGGCAGCGAAGACAGTTCCGACGCTCCGGTCGAAGACCGTGACGCCGCACAGCTTCCGGCATGCGACCGCCGTCCACCTCGTCTCGGCGGGCGTCGACGTCACCGTCATCCGCAGCTGGCTCGGGCACGTCAGCCTCGACACGACGAACCACTATGCCCAGGCCAATCTCGAAACGAAGCGAAAGGCCCTGGAGCGCGTCGGCGCACCTGCTCCAAGCAAGAAGCTCCCGTCGTGGAAGCGGGACGCCAGCGTGCTCGCCTGGCTCGACTCGCTCTGAACGAAATAATGTGAAGGACGTGGCCGGGAACTCCGCGACAGAGCGAACCTGCGTCGCGCTCCTTCACATTACGGACACCTCGTGATTACTGCAACTCCTGAAGAGCGATCCGAGGGCGATCTTCACCGCCGCCGCCAAGGCGAGCCAGGCGGTGGTGTGGCTGAAAGGCAGGCAATCGGGCGCTCCATGAGCTCCATTCAGCCGGTCACGATCGCCCGGCCAAGGGTTGCTTGCTTGAGCAAGTAAGTGAGCGTTGATCATGGAAATTAGCCGGTGTGCTCCCGACCCACTGATTCCGCCGACAATGCGCAGGAAAAAGTTATCCCGATGTTAGCCCGAGCATTCTCGGGAAGCGGTTGTTTGTTATTAAGTCGTTGATTCGCTTGGTGAGCGGGGTGGGGATCGAACCCACGACCATCTGATTAAAAGTCAGATGCTCTACCACTGAGCTACCCGCCCTGAGCCGGGCTTGTAACGGGGCGCGACGGGGAGCACAAGCGCTTGCCGCTCACGCTGGGATAGAGAACCTTCCACGCCTGCCGCGGATCCTCCAGTGCCGAGAAGTGATCGAGGATGCCGAGCTTAGCCTGGGCCTGCGCCATGTGTGTCTCCTGCCGATTTGGGTAGAGTTCCACGCCGAAGTCGAGCGCTTCTTCGCCGACCCGGACGCCGACACAGTCCACGCGCACACCACCATAGACGGCGACCACGGCCGGATCGAGGAACGCCGTCACGCCGTCTGCCATGACGTCGAATGGCTGTTCTCCGACCGGCGCTACGCCGAAGAGCCCCGCTTCCCCGGATTGGTGATGATCGGCATGGTCGAGACCCGAGTGGAGCACGGCAGCACCGTCGCCCACGAGCGGCACTACTACCTCATACCTCAGCTCCGCCCGTCTCGACGCCGTCACCTTTGCACGCGCAGTGCGGGCGCACTGGGGCGTCGAGAACCGATTGCACTGGGTTGTCGATGTCGTGTTCCACGACGACCTTGCGAGGCTCAGAACGGGGCACGGGCCCGAGAACATGGCGATCGTCCGGCACATGGGCATGAACCTGCTGCGCTCGACAAAGGCGACTGCGAGCTTGAAAGTGCGAAGGAAAAAGGCTGCCTGGAACCCCGGCTATCTCCGCAATGTCCTACGAGGAGCCGCCTGAATGCTTTCGAGCGATTCCCTTGCGAACTCAACCTCGCCGCCGCCTCGGCCCACGCACCTTGATCTTCGGCTGCTCGTGGACCAGTTCCTCAGGCACGAAGGCGATGCGCATTCCCCAGCCGGCATAGACCGTGAGCAGCCGGCCGAACTCGCGAAGCGACAGCTCCTTGCCGTCGATGACGATGACCGCCTCGCCCTCGGAATCGTCCTCGATGATGCAGCGCAGCACCTCGCCGTGCGGCAACCACTGGCCACTGTCGCGGTTGAGCTTGATCTGCAGCGTCGTGTCGGTTTCGTCGACTGCCCAATTGATTAGGCCGTCACGGAGTGTCACGCCCATGAACCGCAAACTCTCGCCGCCCCGGCTCCGGTCGTCAGTGGCACGTCCGCTGCCGTCTTCGCGACACGCAGAACCTCGTCAGCGGCTGCAGGCCAATTTTACTCTGCAATGCTCTGGTACGTCAGCACCCGCAGTTCCCGGCGGAACGGATGCGTCGAGGAAGGCATGAGCTGGGTGAGGAACACGACGAACATGTCCTCCACCGGGTCGCACCAGAACGCCGTCGAGGCGGCTCCACCCCAGGCATACTCGCCAGGCGTGCCGAGTATCTGGGCCTTGGCCGGGTTGATCATCACCGAAAAGCCAAGGCCGAAGCCGATCCCTTCGTAGGTGGTCTCGGAAAAGCGCGGCGTCCCCATGTCGCCCATGTCGCCGTTGAGATGGTTTGCGGTCATCAGCTCGACCGTCTTGCGACCGAGGAGCCGCTTTCCGTCGACTTCCCCCTTGTTCAGCATGAACTTACAGAAGCGGGCATAGTCCATCGCCGTCGAGACGAGCCCTCCGCCGCCCGAGTTCACAGTCCGCGGCCGCAAGTAGCGGCTCTGCGCTGGATCGTCGATCATCTGCAGGCCGCCTTTGCCGTCAGGCGCGTAGTTGGCGGTGAACCGGGCGTGCTTTGGCTCCGGCACATGGAAATCGGTGTCGACGAGGCCAAGGGCATCGATCACTCGCTCTTTCAGGAATTTCTCAAACGGCACGCCCGAGATCACCTCGACGAGGTAGCCGAGGACGTCCGTTGCGATCGAGTAGTTCCAGCGGGTGCCCGGATGGGCCAGAAGCGGCGCCCCGGCGGCCTTCTCGACCAGTTCCTTCAGGGTCGTTTCCTGCGTCTGGAAGTCGATCTTGTTGGCGCGGTAATAGCCGTCGACCGGCGTCGCCTCCATGAATCCATAGGTGAGGCCCGAAGTGTGGTTCAGCAGGTCGCGGAATGTGATTTCGCGTGAGGCGGGAATCGTTTCCATCTTGCCGCGACTTCCGCCGACGTAGACGCGTTGATTGGCGAACGCCGGAATGAAGCGGCTGATCGGATCGTCGAGCTGAAACCGGGCCTGCTCGTAAAGCATCATGATGGCCACGCTCGTCAGTGGCTTGGTCATCGAGTAGATGCGGAAAATCGCGTCCGCCGCCATGGGCCTGGCGCGGGCGATATCGGCCTGACCGGCGACGTCAAAAAAGGCCGTCTTGCCCCGCCGAGAGACCAGCGTGACGATGCCCGCGGCGCGTTTGGCCTCGATCTGCGTGCGCATCCAGGTGGAGACGCGTGCGAGGCGGTCGGAGGAAAGACCAACCTCCTCCGGTCGGACGGTAGCGGTCGCGCTCATGGCTCGGGTCTCCGTGGAACTAGGGGGCTATGGTGTAATGATGGATACGTTCGATGGGCTCGGCAATGGAGTGGATGATGTCGCGGCATTGCCAAAGTCTCAACGACTCGATGCCACGCTTGGGCTCTATGTGAGTTCAGTGGTGTTCGGGGGAGTTGTGCCGTGGCTGAGTTCGTCATGGTTGTCTGGCTTGCGACCGGGGGTAAGTTCGAGCGGCCGACGGATGCCGCCGACTGTGCTCGGGTCCTGAGCCTCTATCAGTCGTCGCTCCTACTCGGTCAGGCACTACTGATGACCACCGACGGCCAGAGCCGCGTCGTCCTCGATGTCCGATGCGCTCGGCGCTCCTCCGCCGCCGTCTCCTGATAAAATTGCGGGGCCGACCCGCCTTCGGCACTGGCGTTCCCGGACCAAGTTGGCTCAAATGGCGCGCGAATGGGCACGAAGCTGCCCAGCCAAGCGCTCGGGGTAGGCCACATGCAAGATTATGACTATATCGTCGTTGGAGCTGGTTCGGCGGGAGCGGTGCTCGCGTCGCGGCTCAGCGAGAACTCCCGTCACCAGGTTCTGCTGGTAGAGGCCGGCGGCGACACGCATTTCCTCTCGCGCTTTCCCCTGAGTTTCGGCCTCTTCATCGAGAAGGCGGGCGTCAATTGGCTCTATCAGTCCGAGCCCGAGCCCAATACGGCGAACCGACCGATTCCTGTGCCCCGCGGCAAGATGCTGGGTGGCTCCAGTGCCATCAACGGGCTCGTCTGGGTGCGCGGCCAACCGCTCGATTACGACACCTGGGCGCAAATGGGCGCCCGCGGCTGGAGCTGGCAGGACGTGGCGCCACTCTTCACGCGGATCGAAAATTACGAGCAGGGCGGCGGCAAGCTCGGCCGTGGCACTGAAGGTCCTCTGAAGATTACCGAAGTTCCTGATCAGAGCCCGCTCTACGATGCGATGTTCAAGGCCGCGGTTGCGGCCGGCTATCGGACCAACGTCGACTACAACAGCGAGGACCAGGAAGGCGTCGTCAAAACCCAGTCGAGCATCCATCGCGGCATGCGCATGAGCGTGGCCAAGTGCTACCTGGAGTCCGCCCGCAAGCGGCCCAACCTGACGGTGGTCACGAATGCGCCCACCCGCAGGGTGGTGCTCGACGGCAAGCGGTGCACCGGCATCGTCTACGAGCAGGGTGGGCGGATGATCGAGGCTCGCGCCGGCCGTGAGGTCATTCTGTGCGCCGGGGCCGTGGCGACGCCACAGTTGCTGGAGCTATCAGGGATAGGCAACCCGGAAGTCCTGAAACGCCATGGCATCGCCGTCCAACATGCGCTCCAGGCCGTCGGCGAGAATTTCCGCGACCATCTCAACGCGCGTATCATCTGGAAGGTGAACGACAAGGGCGTGTCCTACAACCACCGCGCGCAGGGGCTTGGCGCGTTGGGGCAGGGCTTGCGCTACATCACGACGCGCGGTGGTTTCATCAGCCTGCCTTCGGCGCCGATGCTGGGCTTCCTGCGCACTCGCCAGGACCTCGAGACGCCGGACGTGCAGATGCACATCGTGCCTTACTCGATCAAGGACCCGAAGACGCGCAAGCTGCAGGATTTCCCGTCTTTCACCATGTCCTGCTATCAGCTGCGGCCGGAGAGCCTCGGGTCGATCCACATCCGCTCGTCGAACCCGAACGAGCAGCCGTCGATTCGCTTCAACTTCCTCGCGGACCCGATCGATCAGGCGGCGATGGTGGAAGGCTTCAAGATCGTCAGGAAAATCGTCGAGGCGCCTCCCATGGATCAACTGCGCGGCGAGGAATTCTCGCCGGGCAAGGCTGTGTCAAGTGACGATGAGATCCTGGATTGGATCCGGAACAACGCCCAGACGGCCTATCACCCGATCGGCACCTGCCGGATGGGACCGGAAGGCCAGCGGACGGTCGTCGACGAGCGCTTGCGGGTACACGGGATCAAGGGACTGCGGGTCGCCGACGCCTCGATCTTTCCGACCATGCCATCGGGTAACACCAACGCGCCGGCGATCATGGTGGGTGAGAAGGCTGCGGACATTCTGCGGGCCGACGCCGCCTGACGGCATGGGATTGATGCTTCGCCGCTCGGCTTTCGGGCGGCCGCACATTTGCCGGGAGGGAGGCGAGATGACGAAGCCGATCAGTGCCGATAGTCTCGCTGAGATCAGCGACATCCGCCATGGGTTCTTCACCCGCGAGGGGGGCGTGTCGGGCGGCATTTACGGCTCGCTCAATTGCGGCGCTGGCTCAAAGGACCACCGGCCTCACGTGAGCGAGAACCGGTCGCGGGTTGCGGCGGCGCTGGGTGCGCGACATGACGCCTTGGTGACATGCCATCAGGTCCACAGCGCCGACGCGATCGTGGTCACTCGGCCCTGGGATATGGGTGCGAATCCGAAGGCGGACGGCATGGTGACGAATGTCCCGGGCATCGCGCTGGGCGCATTGGCGGCTGATTGCGCGCCAGTGCTCTTTGCCGATCCGGAGGCCCGGGTCATCGGCGCCGCTCACGCCGGCTGGAAAGGTGCGCTGACCGGCGTGCTCGAGGCGACGATAGCGGCTATGGCGACGCTTGGAGCGCGCCCGCACCGCATTCGGGCAGCCCTTGGCCCGTGCATTGGCCCCGATGCCTACGAGGTCGGTCCCGAGTTCGAGGCGCGCTTCGTCGAATCCGATCGGTCCTATGCGCGCTTCTTTCGCAGATCGGGGGCGATGGCTCGTCCTTACTTCGATCTTCCCGGGTTTGTGCTCGCGCGACTGGCTGCGTCTGGGCTCGATACGGTCGAGAATTGCACACGCTGCACGTATCACGACGAGCAGAGCCTATTCAGCTACCGCCGGGCCACTCACCGTGGGGAAGCGGACTATGGCCGCCAGGTCTCCGCCATCGTTCTGCTATAGTTTTTCCACAGTTCTCGTTCTAGGTTTGTTGCGATTGTGGCATTGGCCACGAAAAAGCCCGTGGGAGGGCTGGACCATGGGGGACTCAGGGGCTAGACGGCGGTTAGGCGCATTTTAACAAGAGATTCGCGCGACAGGGCCGCAGTGTTTGTACGTCGGCTGGCGAGTAACAGCGGGGATACCTGACCAAAGAGGGGAACGTCGTCGTGACGGACTTCGACGCTGCTACAGCTCGGGCCACGAGAAAAAACGCAGGCGCAATCGTGTGCGTCCTGCTTGCTGGGTTCGGGCTCGCTGGTTGTGAAACAGCCGGCAACATCCTGGGTGGCAATCAAGTCGCGACGGAGACGGTGGCTCCACCACCGTCTGCTGAACCGGCTAAGCCGCAGATGGTCGCGAAAGTCGCCCTGGCACCGATTATCGGTGCTCCGGATGGCATCGGTCAACAGCTGCGGACGCAGGTCGTCCAGGCCGCGGAGCGAAACAAGATCGGTGTCCTTGCCGATCGCGATCCGTCCGCCGACTACGGTATGCGCGGCTACCTTGTCGCGGCCCGCGATCGCGGCGGCATCAAGGTTTCCTATATCTGGGACATCAGTGATGCCACGGGCAAACGGGTCAATCGCATCACGGGAGAGGAGACGGTCGCCGCTGCGTCGCAGGCCAAAGGGCCATGGGATTCCGTGACGCCCACTCTTACTCAGTCCATCGCCGACAAGGTGGCCTCGTCGCTCGGGGCCTGGGCTCCGACACAGAGCAAGGCTGCTCCAGTCGCCGGAGTTCCGGTCGCCAACGCTCCCGTCGGTGCGGGTGCAGGCGCACTGGCCGAGGCGCCCAAGGTGGCTTCAGCGGCGACCGCCTCTGTCGTCTCTGCCCCGGCCGTGTCCAACACTGCGACGGCTTCTCTGCCGAGCGGCGGCGGCATCCCGGTTGTCTCGGGCGCGCCCGGCGATGGTAACACGGCCCTGGCGTCAGCGCTCAGTCGCGAGCTGACACGCCAAGGCATGCCGGTCGACGGCCAGACCGGTAATCCCTACCGGGTGGAGGGTCAGGTATCGGTCGGTGCGGTGAAGGATGGCCGGCAGGCGATCCAGATCGATTGGCGCGTCAAGGACGGAAAGGGTGGCTCCGTCGGCACCGTTACACAGAAGAACTCGATCCCGCCTGGGTCCCTGGATCAGTCCTGGGGGCAGACGGCCGATGCAGCGGCTGCCGCTGCGGCTCAAGGTATCCTGAAATTGCTGCCACAGCAGGCCGCGGCCAAGGCGACCAACTAGAGCTGCGGTCGTTGCGTCCTAACCAACTGTCAGCAATGTGAAACTCGTTGGGTCCCGACCGTTTACAGGTGGGGGCCCAATTGCTATGAGCCCTCCCATGTCACAGGGATGACATCGGTCCTCCGAGGGAGAGGCAAGGCAATGCCATTCGATGCGCGGGAGCACAGCTCTGGCCCGGGAGAGCCGTCCATGAAGCTTGTCGCAGGCAACAGCAACCGGCCACTGGCCGAAGCGATCAGCGACGTGCTGAACTCGCCCCTTACGAAGGGCTTCGTCAAGCGCTTCGCCGATATGGAGATTTTCGTCGAGATCGAGGAGAACGTGCGCGGCGAGGACGTCTACATCGTCCAGAGCACGGCCTTTCCCGCCAACGACAATCTGATGGAATTGCTGATCCTGACGGACGCATTGAAGCGGTCGTCGGCGAGACGGATAACGGCGGTCCTTCCGTACTACGGCTATGCCCGTCAGGATCGTCGGCCGGGACCGCGGACGCCGATTTCGGCGCGACTTGTTGCGAATCTGATCGAGCGCGCCGGCGTTGACCGCGTGATGACGCTCGATCTCCACGCAGGGCAGATCCAAGGCTTCTTCGACATTCCCACCGACAATCTGTTTGCTGCACCACTGTTTGCTCGCGACATGCAGGACCTGTTCGAGGTCGACAAGCTGGTGGTGGTCTCTCCGGACGTCGGTGGCGTGGTGCGCGCTCGTGCACTTGCCAAGCGGCTTGGGCCCAATGTTCCCATCGCCATCTGCGACAAGCGTCGCGAACGGGCTGGTCACTCGGAGATCATGCACGTCATCGGCGATGTCGATGGTATGCGCTGCGTCCTTGTCGACGACATTGTCGATTCCGGCGGAACACTGGTCAATGCTGCCAACGCGCTGTTGGGGCACGGTGCCGCTGAGGTGCACGCCTACATCACACACGGCGTGTTGTCGGGCGGAGCGGTATCGCGGATTACAAACTCGAAGTTGAAGACGCTAGTGATCACCGATTCGATCTTACCGACCGAAGCAGTAAAGGCTGCGCGAAATATTCGCGTGATTTCCATCGCCAAGTTGCTTGCGGAGGCGATTGCGCGGACATCGCGCAACGAGAGCGTCTCGAGCCTGTTTTATTGATTTCCGCGGAGGCGCACTGGCTGCGGCTCCGGATAACCCGAGGGCATCGTGGCAACTTGGCTGGGGATAGGTGCTCACACCCGCAAGTCAAGCAGACGAGGAAAGGGCAAAAATGCCCTTTCCTCCTTCCTATGGGACGTCGCTCGCCTCAGGTCGAATACCGAGTGAACGCCGTGGTCGTCGCGCGAGCCTTCCAGTCGGTGACGACGCACACGAGCGCCGGCTTTCCGGCCTTGACCGCCTTCATCGCACGCTCAAGCGCCGGCTTGATGTCCTCCGGCCTCTCCACGTACTCGCCATGCCCGCCGAAGCACTCGGCGAACTTGTCGTAGCGGGGATAGCCGAGATTGCGGCCGGGCTTCGACTTGACGGGATCGTCCTTGTCGGGGTCGCCCGTCCAGCCGCCGTTCTGGCTGATCACGACCAGAACGGGTAGATTGTGCCGAACGCAGGTATCGAACTCCATCGAGTTCATGCCCCACGAGCCGTCGCCATGCAGGACCACGACCTGTTTATCCGGGCAGGCCGCCTTGGCGCCCATCCCGAACGGCATGCCGACGCCCATGGTGCCGTAGGCGCCCGAGTTGATACGGTGGCGAGCCGTGTACTGCGGGATCGCCTGACGCGCGTAGTTCAGCGTCTCCTGACCATCGACGCAGAGGATCGCATCGCGCTCGAGGATGTCGCGGACTTCCTTGCACAGGCGCAAGGGATGGATCGGCGAATCGTTATTCGAGAGCGACTGCTCGGCCTCGGCGGCCTTCTGCACGTTGCGGGTGCGCAGGCGCTCGCGCCATGTCTCGTAGCTGGCCGGCGTGACCCTGCCTTTGATGGCGTCGGTCAGCTGGTCGAACGCGATCCTGGCGTCTGCCACGACACCAACGTCGAGCTTTCTCGGCGACGAGGCGATCTCGACTGGATCGATGTCGATGCGTACCACCTTGGCATCGGCGTTCCAGCGCGGCGGCGCGGCGTTGCCGATCACGTAGTTCACGCGTGTTCCGACCACGAGAATGAAGTCGGCGTCACGGAAGGCGGCAGCCCGCGAGGTGAGATAGGAGTATTTGTGGTCCTCGGGGATGACACCGCGGCCCTGTGGCGTCGTGTAGAACGGGATGCCGGCGGCCTCGACGAAGGCCAGCATTTCGGCGTCGGCCTCCGACCACTGCACGCCGGAGCCCGTCACGAGAACCGGCTGCTTGGCCTTGCTCATCAACTCGACGATAGCTTTGACATCATTGGCGTTGATAGCCGGGCGCGCGCGCTTGGCATAGTTGAACGGCTCTGGGTACTCGATCTTCGACTCGTCGACCTCCTGGTAGAGGACGTCGCCGGGGAGATCGAGGTAGACCGGTCCGGTGCGGCCCGTCATGGCTTGCGCAATGGCGAGATTGACAAGCTCCGGGATGCGCCGCGCGTTGTGGATGCGGTCCGCCCACTTGGTAATCGGCTTGAAGAGCGCGAGCTGGTCGGTGTCCTGGAAGGCCCCGCGATGCCAGGTCGAAACAGGAGCGGCGCCGCCTAGCGCCAGGATCGGCGTGCAATCGGCCCAGGCGTGCGCGACGCCGGTGACGAGATTGGTCGTCGCCGGGCCCGAGGCTGCCATGCACACGCCGATCTGATTGCGCAGGCGCGCATAGGCGAAGCCAGCGAAGGCGGCCGCCTGCTCGTGGCGTACATCAATGCCGCGCAAGCCGATGTTGAGGCAGGCCTTCTCGACCGCCAACATCGGGCCGCCCATGATGTAGAAGAAGTCCGAAACGCCCTCGTGTTTGAGCGCCTTGGCGACGATGTCTGAGCCGATGGCCATGTCTGGTTCCTCTCTGTGGTGATGTAGACGTGTGGGCCTCGTTGCCGAGGCTCTCGTTGGTATGGGGTCGACGGGAGCGGCCGTCACACATGACTATCCTAGGCTGGGTTCGGAGGTGCTGGCCAGAGGATCATGCGCGGCTTTCGCGGATGCGATCGTCGAGAGGAAAAGGCCGCAATCCTCGAATCCTCGGCCGGAATCGCCACGAGTTTCGAGGCGGGAGCTACCCAGCCCCGCCTCGGAAATTGGTTGCGGTCGTCTCAATGGTCAGACGACGCCCTCCTTCTTCAGTGCTTCGATGTCGTTCTTCGAGTAGCCGAGCCACTCGGAGTAGACGTCGGCATTGTCGGCTCCGAGGACGGGAGACGCCGTTACCTTGACGTAGCTCTCCGACATCTTCACCGGCCAGCCGGGGATCCAGAGCTTGCCGCGCACCGGATGGTCGATTTCGGCAAAAATCTCGCGCTCTCGCATGCTCGGATCGTCGGAGAGTTCTTTGGTGTCCATGACCGCGCCGCACGGTACGCCCGAAGCGCCGAGCTTCTCCATGGCTTCCTGCTTGGTGAACCGGCTGGTCCACTTCTCGATCTCGCGGTTTATCTCGTCGGCGTGATCGGCGCGCATCGGCGGTGTCGCCAAGCGGGCATCGGCCTTCATGTCCTCGCGCCCAATCACCTCGCACAGGCGTTCCCAATGGGAATTGGTGGCGCGGCTCGTATAGATGAAGACGTAATCGTTGTGGCCGCCGGGTGCGCATTTGAAGACTTCGCACGGCGCATTTCCGAGCACGACCGAGTTGCCATTGCGTTCGCAGGCCTTGTTGGTCAGTAACTGCCGCGAATATGCGATCCGACAATAATTGACCATCGCATCCTGCATCGCGACCTCGATCTTCTGGCCGCGTCCGGTAGCCGTGCGCTGATAGAGCGCCGCGAGAACGCCGATCGCCGCGTGAAGGCCAGTGCCCGTGTCGCCGAGCGTGACACCGGGCTTGATGGGGCGGCCGTCCGCCTCGCCCGTGATCGACATGACGCCGCCAGCGGCCTGGGCAATCATGTCGAAGGCGAGGTTTTTCTCGAAGGGACTTCCTTTCCCGAAGCCCTTCACCGTCGCATAAATGATGCGCGGATTGATCTTGGCGACCTCCTCGTAGGAAAAGCCGAGCTTCTCGATGACGCCGGGCGCGAAGTTCTCGGCGAAGATGTCGCCCTTACGGATCAGATCGCGCAGGATTTCCTTGCCGCGCTCCGACTTCAGATTGAGCGTGATCGACTTCTTGTTGGCGTTGAGCAGCATGAAATAATAGCTGTCGGCGTCTTTCCTCTCGCTCGAGGCGTTGCGGCCCTGCTCACCGCCCTTTGGGTTCTCGACCTTGATGACCTCAGCGCCGAGCCAGGCCAGCGTCTCCGTGATGGAGGTGCCGGCCTCGAACTGCGTGAGGTCGACGACCTTAATTCCGGCAAGCGCCGGTTTTCCCGAGTTGGCGGCAGTCATGGGGGTCTCCGTTGTTGTGGGCGGGCCAGCCGAAAGGGCGCGCCCTCGTCCGATCTGATTGCAGCCCAAGCGCAGCACGAGCCAGCGTCCACTGCAAGCCCGTGCCGCTAAGGCCCGATTACTCGATCTTGATGTTTGCAGCCTTGATCAGCTCGGCCACCGATTTCGAATCCGCCTCCCGGAACGCGACGAGCTCCTGGCGTGTCTGCAGGACCGGGGCGGAGCCAGCTGCGAGCAGCTTCGCCTTCATGTCGTCGGTCTTCGAGATCTCGTCGATCTTGGCGTGGAGCTTGTCGAGAATGGACTCGGGTACGCCGACAGGTGACCAGAGGGAGAACCAGATGGCGGCATCGGCCCCGGTGATTCCAAGCTCGGTCAACGTGGGTATGTTCGGGAAGTCTTCGCTGCGCGTCGAGTGGTTGACGTTGAGGAGTATGATCTTGCCGGCCTTGACGTGCGGATTGCAGGACGGCTCATTCATCATGTGAATGTTCCCGGCCAGAAGGTCGGTCAACGCATCCGCTCCGCCTCTATACGGAACATGCAATAGGTTGATGCCTGTCTTGTGGACGAGATACTCCATGCGCAGATGCGGTCCGGTTCCTGGTCCCGACGAGCCAAAGGCGAGCTTGCCCGGGTTCTTCTTTGCGTAATCGATCATCTCCTGGAACGTCTTGATGCCAAGGCTTGGCACGATGACGAAACCGGTTACGACGTCGCCTAAGCGAGCGACCGGCGTCAGGGCCTTCGAGTCGTAAGGCACTTTTCGGAGAAGCGGCAGATTGACCGTGCTCGTGTTCGACGACACGAGGAACGTGTAGCCATCGGCGGCCGACTTCACAGCCGCCTCCGTTCCGATCATGCCGGAAGCGCCGCCGCGGTTTTCGACTACGAACTGCTGGCCGAAGGCCTGGGTCAGCTTGTCGGCCCAGGGGCGGGCGACGAGGTCTGTCCCACCCCCGGCGGCAAACGGTACGATCAGCTTGACTGGCTTGTCGGGCCAGGCGGCCTGGGCCTTCAGGACCGTGGGGCTCGCGATACCCGCTGCACCAGCAGCGGCTGCGAGCTTCAGAAATTTGCGACGGCGCATTTTTTTCTCCGGGTGGTTTTCTCCCGAAGCCAGCTTGCGTCCGTCGGCGGCAGCTAGTCAATGTCGCTGCGGCCAGTCCTCTCGGATGCGGGGCCGAAGCGTCGCCGCCTACTCGAACTTGATGTTCGCCGCCTTGACCAGGTCAGCGGTGCGCTTCTTGTCCTGATCCCAGTAGGCCTGCATCTCCGCAATTGTTTGCGCCACGGGAACACAGGCTACCGTCTGAAGACGAGCCTTGGTCTCGGCTGCCTTGGCAATCTCGAGCGCCTTCGCGTTGAGCGTCTCGACGATCTCCTTGGGTGTGCCGCCTGGAGCATAGAGAGAGAACCATGCGGGTACATCGGCATCCTTGATACCAAGCTCGGTCAAGGTCGGAACATCCGGGAACTCGGCGAAGCGCTCGAAGTGGTTGACGTTGAGCAGATAGATCTTGCCCGCCTTGACGTGGGGCAGGGAAGAGCCTTCGTTCATCAGCTGAATGTTGCCGGCGAGCAGGTCGTTCAAGGTATCAGCGCCGCCGCGGTAGGGGACATGGAGGATATCGACCTCGGTCTTCAGCTTGAGCATCTCGTAGCGGAGATGCGGGAGCGTGCCCGCGCCAGACGAGCCGAACGCCAGCTTGCCGGGGTTCTTCTTCGCATAGTCGATCATTTCAGGGAAAGTTTTCACGCCCGGCGAGGGATGCACCACGAAACCCGACACGGAATCGCCCATGCGCGCCACGGGAAGGAAACTGTTGGCATCGTATGACAATTTACGAAGTAACGGCAGCGTCACGGTTGCCGTATTCGATGAGAAGAAGAACGTGTAGCCGTCGGGGGTGGACTTGGCCGCTGCCTCGGCGCCGATCATCCCGGATGCACCGCCGCGGTTCTCTATGACGAACTGCTGGTTGAAGGCTTTCGTCAGCCACTCCGCCCAAGGCCGCGCCACAAGATCTGTGGCACCGCCAGCAGCGAAGGGAACGATGATCTTGACGGGCCGCGACGGCCACACACCCTGCGACCTCAGAATTGATGGGGCAACCGCCGAGGCCAGCCCAGCGGCAACGGTCACCTGGATGAATTTGCGACGATGCATCGACGTTTCTCTCCCCTTTTTCGTGTGCCCGAAAGGATGGAGCACCGCCGGTGGCAGCGTCAATGCTGCAGCCTTGCCGGTAGCACAAGTAGCTTCAACGAATGGCCCCGCCCTTGAAATCGAAGATCTTGCCGGACTCGTCGGAACTCGGATCGGCGAGACGCAGGAACAGAGGGACAATGTCCTCTGGCGTTTTCAGGGTTGTTGGGTCCTCGCCTGGGAACGCCTTGGCGCGCATGCCGGTACGGATCGGTCCGGGGTTGACGATGTTGACCTTGGCAGGGGTGTTGGCGAGTTCCAGCGCCCACGTCTTGGCGAGCGCCTCGAGGCCTGCTTTGGAGACCGAATAGGGCCCCCAATAGGCGTTGCGGGCCAAGGCGGCGCCCGACGAGACGAAGATGGCGCGACCGGCGTCCGATCTGCGGATCAGCGGATCGACCGAGCGGATGATATGCCAATTGGCATTGAGGTTGATGTCGATCACCTCGCGCCATGCATCGGAGGTGATGTGGCCGAGGGGAGAGAGCGGCCCGAGAATTCCGGCGTTCGCGACCAGGATGTCGAGTTTGCCCCAGCGCTGCAGGATCGTCGGCCCCAGGGCATCGAGTTTGTCGGCGCGTTTGAGGTCCAGCTCGACAAGCGTCGCGGTCCCCCCCGCAGCACGGATCTCGTCGTCCAGCTCCTCGAGCCCGCCCACCGTGCGCGCCAACAGCACGACATGCGCGCCGGCTTTGGCGAGGCCAAGCGACACGGCACGACCAATGCCGCGCGAGGCGCCTGTGACGAGGGCGAGGCGGCCGGCGAGAGGCTTGTCGTCTGCCATGAACGGGCTCCCTTGAAAGCAGCCGGAACGCTATCGGCTGGCCATCGTGGCGGCAAGGGGACTTGGCGGCAGTGACGCCGATTCGGGCATGGAAAACCAGCCTCGGCCGCTCAGGAATTGCCCTCGGTTCCGAAGTCTACGGCTTCGCGAGCAAGCTCGAGGGCGACCCCGACTGCGCGCAAGCGGATCAGCGAGCGATCGAGGGGGCCGAAGCGACATTCGCGATGGAGTGTTGCAAAGCCGATCCGCGCTGCCGCGATGTGCACCAGGCCAATGGGTTTCGATTGTGTACCGCCACCAGGACCCGCCAGGCCGGTCACCGAGATCGAGACGCTGGCCTGGGAGTGGACGAGGGCGCCCTCGGCCATGGCAAGCGCAACCTCTCGACTGACTGCACCGTAGCCGGCGATCAGCTCAGGTCGCACCCCGACCATTTCGATTTTTGCGTCGTTTGAGTAGCTTACGAAGCCACGCTCGAAGACGGCCGATGAGCCGGGGCATTCAGTCAATACCGCCGCCACCAGTCCGCCGGTACAGCTCTCTATCGTTGCGAGTTGCAGATTTGCCTCTCGCAAAGCATCGATGAGCCCGGCGGCTATCTGCTTCAGCTCGACGAATACCATGATTGCCAACTCTTGCTGCCAGACCGCTCAGAGC
>LNDR01000324.1 GCA_001464755.1 Rhizobiales bacterium Ga0077524 | reverse complement strand
CTCCCCGTGTCTGGGGCTCGGCCTCGCTCACGCGAAGCAATCCCCGTTGCGCTCACGCGCCTTAGTCGACACGTCGGGGCGGGTCACTCAGCCAGTGACCCGTGTCCCCAGCGGACATGATGGTCTAGTGTCATCGCTCATCAGGCCGAAAACACACTCGACGCCCATCGCCTTGATGTCGTCGGCCAGGATCTGGAAAACCGGCGTCGTTCCATCGGACAGGTGTTGCGTGTCTGACATGATGTTCTCCTTGCGCTCAGCGGCAACCCGAGGCGAAGGGTTCGGGCTCCCGCGTCGGACGTCAAGGACGAAGACGCGGGATCGAAGTCAGCCAGCCTGAGCTGATCACCGAATGCGGCGGCGCCGACTGGGGGCAGACATTCAGAACTTCAGCCGACCCGGGCCCGGCGTACCGTGAAGAGATGCCACAGCCCGACGGCCAGAACAGCGAGCGCACCCGCTTGATGAGCGACACCGAGGGAAACGGGCACCCAGGCGAGAAGGGTCCAGATTCCAAGCACCATCTGCGCGACGAGCGCGATGGCGAGCCACGCTGCGGAATGCCTCACGTGCTCGTCGTCGGCCGCGCGCCATAGCAAGGTCGCCTGCCAAAGGCCGAGCACCACGACAAGGTAGGCGAGCATGCGGTGGTTGAACTGCACCGCAGTGATGTTGTCGACGATATTGAGCCACCAGGGCGACAGCGTCGCGAGACCGTTCGGGATCAGGCGGCCATCCATCAGCGGCCACGTGTTGTAGGTGAGGCCTGCCTTGTGGCCTGCCACCAGCGCGCCGGACAGGATCTGCAGATAAACGAGCACGACCAGGGCCACGGCCCCAATCGACTGACCGCGAGTCACGGTCGCCAGATGCACCGCCCGCTCGCGGCGGACAGCCACCCCCAGCGCCGTCCACACCAGCAACGCGAAGATCAGCACGGCGCAGCCGAGATGCAAGAGCAGCTTCACGGGGTGCACCGACACCCGTTCGACGAGACCGGACTGGACCATGATCCAGCCGATGGCGCCTTGCAGGCCGCCCAGCAGAAACAGAAGGACAAGACGTGGCGTGAGGCGACGCGGAATGCGGCCCGCGGCGAGGAACGCCAGGAAGGGCACCAGAAACACGACACCGATCGACCGGGCGATCAGGCGGTGCGCCCACTCCCAGTAAAAGATCGTCTTGAACGCGGCGAGGCTCATGCCCCGATTGACCTCGGTGTATTGCGGGATAGCCTTGTACTTGGCGAAAGCGGCCTGCCAGTCGGCATCACTCATCGGCGGGATGATGCCCATGATTGGCTGCCACTCGGTGATGGAGAGGCCAGAGCCGGTGAGGCGCGTCGCGGCTCCGACGACGGCCGTGAGCGCGACCATGAGGGCGACAATCACCAGCCAGAGGGCGACGGCGTTGTCGCCCTCGACAGCAACTTTGCTGGACTGCATGCTGCCACTTGCCGCTATCGCCACGCCGCAGATCCTTTCGCGTTGCCTGCGCGAGACCTAGTGAGAGACTGGAGCCGACGCAATGCGTTCAGCTGGCGCGGGTGGGCAAGCCACTGCACCCTCACCACAAGCGCTAGAACGGGTTCGTCGGAGTCGTGAAGCTTCCTGGCTTCGATCCGGTCTGAGGCAGGCTCGAGAGCACGAGGTTGCAAGCCCGGGGCCTCGTGCGAAACCGGTTGGCGGGTCGGCTCGACCCAACTAGAGGTGGGTTCTCGTCGCCCGCCACCGGCGGGCCAGCCCGCCCCAACGGACTTTTGTCCATGCCGACGCCGAGAGTGCCAGCCATGTCGCAGACAACGCCGCAACGCCCTACGACGCGGGCGCTCCTGGGAACCATGGGGCTGCTTGTGTTTCTGCTGATCTACGTCCTCGCGGCCACGGCGCTTGCGCTCCTCGTGCTGCCAACGGCCGGGCGGATTGCGGAGTTCGCCTACTACGCGGTTGCCGGCTTGGCATGGGTGCCAGTCGCCGGCCTGATCATCAGGTGGATGTATCTGCGTTAAGCGACCAGCGACGCCTGACCGCCGTGCGCGCGGCCATGGGCGACGGACGGAGCCGACGGGCCATGTTCCATAAGGCGAATGGGGCGCCCGAGAGCATCACCTTGACGTAGCGGGTGCTCTGGTAATCCCCATTGAGCGAAAGACGCGGCAGGCTGTTCGTGGCGCGTGCATGGCGCTCGTGAATGAGCCCCTTCCTCGTCGTCACGGCCGTGTCGAGGCCAAGCTCGCGCGCAAGCTCGAACTCGCGCTCGCCAGCGCTCGTCTCGTCGCCATAAGGGAAGCTGAAGTGGCGGATGGGCCGGGCAAGCTCGCGCTCGAGGCGGCGCACGCTCTCCTCCATCTCGAGGCGTGCCTCACTCAGCGTCAGCTTGGCCAACGCGAGGTGGCGGCGGGTGTGAGCCCCGATCGTGACCAGCGGATCGCGCGCCAGATCGCGTAACTCGTCCCAGGTCATGACAAGATCGCGGCAGAGGTTGGCGGTGTCGATGCCGTGCATCTCGCACAGATCGGCCACGAATCCCCGAGCCTCGCCTTCCGGGATGGACCTCAACCACCAGTATATGCGTGCGAAGGCCTCGTCTTTCTGGTCGGGCGTACGGGTTTCGAGGTGCTCGGCGACACCGTCGATTCGCACACTCAGCGTCTCCGTTGCGGCAATCGCCATCTCGAGCTTGATCCACCACAGGTCACCCTTGCCGTCGGGAAAATCGCTCGGGACATAGATGGCGAACGGCAAGCCGTGCTTGCGGAAGATCGGATAGGCGTAGGTCCGGTTGTCGCGATAGCCGTCGTCGAACGTGAAACAGGCGAAGGGGCGGTCGAACTCACCTTCCCGCAGGCGAGCATGCACCTCGTCGAGCGAGAGCACGTCGAACCCGCGCGCTTTCACCAGCGAGATCGTCGCGTCGAGGAACTCCGGTGTGATCTCGAGAATGCGGTTCGGCCCGAAGCCGTCGGCGCGAGCCGGCCGAACGCTGTGCAGCATGAAGATCACGCCAACCCCGCCCGTAAGCGGCGCCAGCAGGCGATCCGCCCCGGTGACGTGCAGCGCCGTCAGCGCACCCTTCAAAAGGCCAGTCGTTCTACGGCTCATCGCGGCTCCGCGCGGTCGTGTCTCATGCTCTGCCAGTCGTGGACGGGTGATGCAAAGCACATGCGACTCTCGGCACGCATAGGGCGCGGCCACTCGCGATGGTTAACACGCTGCAAACCGACCGACCAGACAGTGCGTCACGCCGGCAGCCATCGACAACGCGTTGCACGACCAACAACAGGGCCGGACCGCACCCGTCTTGCGGCCGCCGCGGGTTCGTCCCTTTAATGACCCCGAGCGACAGGGGATACGCATGGATGCCTTCGCAGCCGCCTCGCCCCACGATCGAGGCATTGCGCCGCGCCGAACGTGGAAATTGCCAGGCGGCAGCCAATGGCTGCTGTTGGCGCTGGCGAGCGGCCTTGTTTATAGCGTGACCGCCTGGGCAGCGCTGGCTCTACTGACCAGCAGCGCCCGGATCGCCATTTTCTGGCCCGCCTCGGGTCTGGCGGCCGGTCTCGCGATCGCGCTCGGAACGCGCAGCTACAGCGCCATCGGAGCCGGGACGCTCGCCGCGACAGCTGCGGTCAATCTCGGCTTCGGGCGCGATCCGGCCCTGGCACTCGGATTCGGCATGCTCAATGCGGCCGAGGCCATCGCCGTGGCGCGGCTCGTGCGGCTCGTTCTCGAACGACGCAGAGCCTTCCGCGAAGTCATCCGGGTGCTGGCTCTTTATGGGGCAGCCGCGGTTGCGACAGGTGTGGCTGCACTCGGCGCGGCGGTGCTCATCAAACTCCTGGGCCACGCACCGACGCCGTGGTGGGAGATCTGGCGGACCTGGCTCATAGCTGACTTCGTCGGCATAGCGGTTGCAGCGCCTCTCGTCGTGGCCGCGGTGGACCTGGTGCGAGCCCCGGTGAGAGGACACGACTGGACGCCCGATATCGCACTGTTGCTCGTCTTTGCCGCGCTATCCCACCACGCGCTTTCGCTCCGGTTCGACGACGGCACCTGGGCGACGATCGCGCCGGGCGCGGCTCTGCTGCCGATCCTGATCTGGCTCTCGGCGAGGTCGCAACCGATCGTGCCTGGCCTCGCCATCGTCTTTCTCGCCGGTCTGATGACTATATTCGCCGCCGCGGGGATCGGCCGCTACGGTGATCCTCGAGTCCCGATCGAAACGAGGGTTGCTGCCGCGCAGGTAGCCCTGTCCGCGGTATCGATTGCAGCGCTCACCATTTCGGCACTCTATGCCGGACGGCGCAGGGCCGAGGCGCGATTGAAGGCGAGCGAGCTGCGCCTCGCGGCAATCGCGGAGACTGCTCCGGGCGTGCTGTTCTCGCTCGAGTGGCCACCCGAGGGTCGGCCGAACTTCACGTTCGTTTCGGCGGCATCCGACCTCCTGCTCGGCATAGGCCCGAAGGCGTTGGCCGACGACCCGGAGTTGCTGCTCAGCCGCCTCGCGACGAGTGATCGGCTGGCGTTGTTCCAGGCGCTGGCTGTAGCGGATCCCGGTCCTGGATCGGCCCGTCTGGAGTTGGCCTTGCGCGCCGATGCCAGTGGCCCAGCATGGATCGAGATCAATGCGCGCGTCGTGCCTGATGCGAATGGCCGCCTCGTGTGGCACGGCTTCATCCAAGACGTAACAATGCGCCGGCGGATGTTGGAGGAGATCGGCCATAGGACCCGAAATCTGCTGGGCGTCGTGCAATCGGTGGCCGAGCACACGGCCAGGCGATCCCCTCCAGACGCACTGGCCGACACGCTGGGCGAGCGGTTGTCGGGGTTGGCCGCTAGCCACAATCTCCTCGTGTCGCATGGCTGGGAAGGCGTTCGAATCGAGCCCCTGGCCAAGTCCCAGCTCGCGCATCTCGAAGATCTCGCCAAGGGACGGCTGACCATAGAAGGACCAGAGCTGGTGTTGAGGCCGGAGGCGGCGCAGATCATCGGTATGGCTATTCACGAGCTCTCGACCAACGCTTGCAAGCACGGCGCTCTCAGCGTCGGCAGCGGCAATGTCCGGCTGCTCTGGGCGGACCCGGGATCTGGCCGTACCGGTCAGTTCCGCATGAGTTGGGAAGAGACCGGCGGTCCAGCGTTCATAGATGGCGACGGCCACGGCTTCGGACGCACATTACTGACCGACATGGCGGCCTACCAACTGGGCGCGGAGGCCACTCTCGAAGGACGTGCTGACGGTCTTATCTGGCGACTAGCGGCGCCAGCGCGGAATGTGCTTCTGGCCGGCGCCGGCATCATTCCAGGGCAATCCAAAATTGCAGTGACGCCGATCCAGCAGCGCGCTGTTCCCGAAAGGCTTGCCTAGCGCCGCATCGCCAACGATGATCATCGATCATTTATCGAGACACTAGGGACCGCTGCATGCCTTGCTCGCTGATCCGCGCACACAAGGTCAGCGCAGCGAAGGTCACGCGATCCAACAATCAGGGCTAGCCGCAAACCATGACTGACCACGACGACATTCCCCACGGGCCAGGCCCCCTCAAGGGTCTCCGGGTTCTTGTCGCGGAGGACGATGCCATGGCGGCGGAACGACTGAGTGTGATGTTGGAGGAAGAAGGCGCGCGCCTGCTCGGTCCCTGCCGAAGTGTCGCAGACGCTCGGCGATTCCTGCAGAACAGCGAGGTGCAATTCGTTCTCGTCGATCTCGGTCTCGCTGACAACTTTGCCGACGAGCTCGTTGCGGATGCCGTCCGAAGAGACATTCCATTCGCAATCATCGCCCTTCTGCGCAAGCCGATACAGAAGCGTCGGCTCATTAGTTTGCTTACGTTATTTGCGTAACTCAGTTTCCACAACCAGCGCTTGCCGGACACATACGTGTCACCTATATGACGAGCTTTCCTATTCTATACGAGAGGACCGAAACTTGAGTATTCATCCTGGCGAGCGCACCTTCGCCTTCATCGACGGCCCGAACCTGCACGCGACCGTGCGCGCCCTTGGTTTCGAGATCGACTATCGCAAGTTGCTCGAGCACCTGCGCACTCAGGGCCGGCTTATCCGGGTGCTCTATTATACAGCAATCGTGGAGGACCAGGAATTTTCGACTTTCCGCCCGTTGGCGGATTGGCTCGACTATAACGGCTACACGATGGTCACCAAGCCGGCACGCGGATATACGGACTCGACCGGACGGCGCCGGTTTCGCACGAGCATGGACGTCGAACTCGCTGTTGATGCCATGCGCCTGGCCGACAAGGCGGATCACATCATCCTGTTTTCTGGCGAGCAGAGCTTCGCGAGCCTCGTGTCTGCACTGCAGCAACTCGGCAAGCGCGTCACCGTGATCTCGACTATCGAGACACAACCAGCAATGGTGGCGGACGAGCTACGGCGCCAGGCCGACCACTTCATCGATATCGATTCGCTACAGGCGCAAATCGCGCGCCAGGGCCGCACCCCTAGGCCGGCCGGCTTTGATCGCGAGGACAGGTTCCGCCGCAACCAAGGCGACGACGACAGATCACCTTCGGAAAGCGAGAGTGATGCCGTCGATACCGACATGCATGAGCGCGCGAGTTCTCATGATCATCGGGATGCCGAGGCGAACGTAGAGGAGACCGGCGGCACGGCCGAGACGACGGCGCTCGCCGACGGTGGTGCATCCGCGACCACACCGCTGGTTCGGACCACGGTGCGTCGACGCCGCACGCAGGCTTGATCGCATCGCGCTATTCGACATACGCAAACGAGGCTGCCCGGCAACGGGTGGCCTCTTTGCGTTCTTGAGGCCGAGTGGCCAAGTAACGGGCCCGGGGCAGCCCACAATCAGCCTATCGAGGCGGCCGGCTCCTTGACGACGCTTGATCGCGTCGCGCGCTGCATACCCTTTCTGACCTTGGTGGCCGTGCCACGGTTCGCAGCCAAGTGAATGACGTCAATCTCCGTCACCTCGAAGCCGAGGAAACGACGCGCAGACGTGCTGGCCGGGCCGGCATGCTCGCTCGTGTCCCTGACAACGAGGATGCCTGCATCGACGCGCCCCTCGATCGCCAGGAACAAGTCGCGTACCGCAGCATGCGTGCCGGTGATAATGACGTCGCCATAGGCCTCGTCCAGCGCATCGAGAAGAAGGTTCAAGCGGTTCGACTCGAGGGTCGACGCGCCAGAGCCCATTGGCATGCCACACGGCACGATATGGACATCTCCATCCGCCAGCGTTCGGATAACGTCCTCGAACTTGGCTGTCCCTGCCATCAATTCGGTGAAACCCGGCGTTGAGGCGATACCAAGCCCAGCCGAGATTCCCTGTCCGTCGAGGCTCCAATCGACCAGCAGAACCCGGCGCCCCGCCGCCGAGAGGCCAGCTGCGATGGCGGTGGCCTCCGCAGATATCTCGCTGGCACCGCCTTCACCGACAACGATCGACCGATAGCCGCCCTGCCCACCCGAATTGGCGATGAGCCGCTCCACCACATCCGCCACCGATCCCAGATGCGTGTTCTCCCTCGTCGGCTGTTGTATGAGCTCGACACCGCGAGGTTGAGGCCGAGCCGCGGCGGAGGCGCGATCCGCACCACCGCTGGCAGCGACACCCGCGGCAGCCGCTGCCCGCGGCTCTACCGATTGAACGGCGATGTTATCCGCGACGAGCCGCGCATCATCGCTCAGTCGGAATGATGAGCGTCTTGCACCACCGGCGAGAAGCTCGCGAAACAGAACCGCGACGAGGCCCAACACAAAGGTTGCTGCGGCAGCGAGCGCCGCGATCTGAAAGCGGTTCGGCCAAGACGGCCGGCTCGAGGCCAACGCAGTCGCGATGACCTGGATCTCAACGGGCACGGCCTTGGTGCTGCCGCGCGACCGACCTGCCTCGTAGCGCTCACGAAGCCCGTCGAGTTCGCGCCGCTTGGCCTTGGCCTCGTCCTCGAGTTGGCCAAGACGGACACGATCTCCGGCTTTGTTACCCAGGCCCGACTTGGCCTCTTCGAGAGTGCGCTTCTGGATCTGCTCGCGCAGCACGAGAGCTTTCACCTCGCGCTCGAGCCCCTCGACGATGGTGCTCGCCTCACGCTGTACTTGACGGCGAATGTCCGCGACATGGGCATTGAGTTGCTTCATTCGCGGATGTGCCGGAAGAAGTTGGGTTGCGGCCTCGGCAAGATCCCGCTCGGCGCGGACGCGCTGTGCGATGAGCCCCTGAATCACGGGCGATTTCTGCACATCGGGGTTCGCATCGGGTACGCCGCGACCGGCGAGTTCGCGCGCCGCCTGGGCACGTGCCTCGACCTCACTCCGCTGAGCGCGCACACGCGTCAGCTCGCTTGCCAGGTCGCCGAGCTGTTGCTCGGCCAACCCCGACGATTGACTGTTGCCACCACGGAATAGGTTGGCGCTCGAGCGGAATCGTTCCACCTCGGCCTCGGCTGCTGCAAGCTCGCCGGTGCGCTTCTCGATTTCCGGAAGCAACCATGCATTGGTGTCAGCTGTCTCGGTGACACCGCGCTGGCGCAGCCATTCCTGGTAGAGCTCGATCAGCCGGTTCGCGCCACGAGCGGCTAACTCGCCGTCCCTGGCAGTGAACCCCAGGTTGATCACACGCGTGTCCTTTACCTGGTAGACCTGCAGCGCGCGGTAGTAGGCAGCGAGAACGCGCTCCTCCTCGCTCTCGCCAGGGCGCGGTCCGCCGAGACCCGTCATGCGCATGAGGCGACCGAGCAACGTCTTGCCGTCGAGCGCACTGTTGAACTCGGGCCGCGCATTCAGCTTCAGTTCGCTGGCGAGACGCTTGGCGAGATCAGGCGAGCGTAGCTCCTGCACCCGGCTTGCGATCGCCTCACGATCAGCTTCGACCGAGGAGCCCGAGCGCCCGCCATCGTTGGTCGCTGCAGCCCCGACCCTGATCTGGGCCTCGGAAGAATACCTCGAAGGCACGAGCAGCAGGGCCGCGTATGTGATCAATCCAACGGTCGCAGCGGCGATAGCGAGAGCGCCCGCACGACGGCGAAGCACAACTGGCAGGGCCGAAATGTCGATGTCGTACTGAGGCTCTACGGGACGTGCGCGCATTGGCTCTTCCAGTCGACTGCGCCCGCACGGGAGATTGACGCGGGCCTTTTCGCGTGTGCCGGATTTGAACAGGGGGGCGTAACGATTCTCTTAAGGTCCGCTTGCGGCTCATCACTTCGAGACACGCGCTCAATGTTTCTTAACCCGTCGAGCGTAGTTTTCGGAGTGAGCCTGTATGTTCGAGGACCGAGCTATGCCGTTGCGTTCCCTGCTTGCCGTCATCGCCCTCGCGAGCCTGCTATCGGGCTGCGCTCATGTCGGAGATTGGGCGACGGAAGCGCACTACCCCGAGGAGCATCACGACGGCTGGGATGCGATCGCCACCCCCGCAGCAGATGGCTCCGGCATTGCACATCATGCCGTCAGCGAGCCGACGATCGTTGCGGTGAGCCTAAGGGGGCCGCAAGCCGTCGCCGATTCTGACGGGCCCTATCTGCTGGACACCAGCGACCGGCTGCGCGTCTTCGTCTATGGGCAACCGAATCTGTCGCGGCTCTACGGTGTCGACCACAGTGGCGCCATCAGCATGCCGCTGATCGGCCGAGTGTCCGCGCGGGGCCTCACCACCTACCAGCTCGAAGCCGCCATCAAGTCTCGGCTGGGGGCAAAGTACGTCAAGGACCCCGAAGTCACCGTCGACGTCGCGCAGAACCGCCCTTTCTTCATTCTCGGCGAGGTCCGCACCGCTGGCCAGTATCCATATGTGAGCGGGATGACGGTTCGGTCGGCTGTCGCGATCGCGGGGGGCTATTCGGAGCGGGCCAATCAACGCAAAATTCAGATCACGCGCCGTATAAACGGGTTGGTCGAGAAGCTTGACGTTCCGGACGACTATGTGGTCCAGCCCGGCGACACGCTCCTCGTTTACGAGCGCTTTCTCTAGGGCGCTCCACGAGTGGGCGTCGCGTGTCACAGTATAGAATCCTGCATTGCCTCAGAGCACCGGTTGGCGGCCTCTTTCGCCACGTTCGCGACCTGGCGCGCGAGCAAACCCGCCGCGGTCACGCCGTAGGACTGATCTGCGACGCCTCGGCCAGCGATCCCCTGACGGCCGGGCATCTTGCCGATCTCGAGCGGGAGCTGGCGCTCGGCGTGTCGCGCGTGGCCATGCCGCGCGAGATCGGGACAGGCGACATCACCGCTGCGCGCGCGACGCGTCACCTCGCCACGGCCATGCAGATCGACGTGTTGCATGGGCATGGCGCCAAAGGGGGCGCCTACGCGCGGGTGGCGGCAGCCGGCATGCGCGGACGCGGCCTAGCCGTGGCGTCGTTCTACACCCCGCATGGCGGTAGCCTGCACTACGATCCCAAGAGCCTCAAAGGCCGTCTCTTCATGGCCGTCGAGCGCCATCTTGCATCATTGACGGACGGCATTCTGTACGAGAGCGCTTACGCGGCTCGCATCTATGCGGCTCACGTCGGCGAGCCGGCATGCGCGGTAAGGGTCATCCACAACGGCATCCGCGCCGACGAATTCGAGCCGGTGACCGCCGACGCCGACGCCGCGGATTTCGTCTTCGTCGGCGAGTTGCGCATGCTCAAGGGCGTGGATCTCTTGATCGAGGCGACCGCCCGGATCGCGGCCGAGCGGCCGTGCCGGGTGAGGATCGTCGGAGCCGGGCCCGATGCAGCTGGCTTCGCGTCCGACGTCGCCGCACGGGGATTGACTGCCGCGATCGAGTTTCCCGGCGCAATGCCGGCGCGGGAGGCGTTCCGCCTCGGGCGTGCGCTGGTCTTGCCGTCTCGCGCAGAGAGCCTGCCCTACGTGGCACTCGAGGCCGGGGGCGCTGGATTGCCGCTTCTCGCGACCGATGTAGGTGGGGTTCGCGAGATTGTGCTCGGCACTGATACAGCGCTGATCGCCCCGGACGACCCGGCGGCGCTGGCCGAAGCTATGCGCGCTCATCTCGACACAACGGATCTCGCCCGGCAACGCGCGCAGCGGCTCAGGCTCTCGCTGACGCGCGGGTTCTCGGTCTCCGCGATGGCGGAAGGCATCCTTGCATTCTACGAGGAGGCCGCACGGCGCCGCTTGCCCGCACCAATGATGAGCCCTGCGCTTCGGGCGCGCGAGGCCGTCTGATCAGTTGCGGATTATCCGCCTTCAGCAATAGACGCTGGCGTTTCAGAGCGTCTCGCTTCGGGACGTCGGGTCATCATTAACCCGCGAAAACCCTTCTTTCTCGAAGATTACCGACCACTCCGGCTTGGCACGCAATGTGCTCCTGTTGCGGCAACAGGTTCACACATTCGAAACCAGGCCACGCCGCAATGCTCAACGTCCCGAGCCAATCGATCACCGCCGCCTCTCTGGAGCACGCCCTCGCTGCTGCCAGCGCCAGCCGCCCCCTCCGGACGACCCGCAGGGGCCGTGTGTCGCCGCTGGTCGTCGCGTGCCTTGCCGGGGCGGTCGAACTCATCGCGCTCGTCATCACCGGGTTCAGTCTGGCTGCATTCTGGGTCGGCCCGGCGGAGGCCATCGCCGATCACTATGCCATGGCGATCCTGGCCGGCGCGTTGGCGGGCGTCCTCGCCGCAGAGCGGCTCAGTCTCTACAGCGTAGCCAGCTTGCGGTCGCCGCTGCGTCACCTGTGGCGGATTGCGATGGCTTGGCTCTCGGCACTGGGTTTGCTCGTCGCCGCGCTGTTTCTCCTCAAGGTCGGCGACGAATTCTCGCGGGTGTGGCTGATGCTGTGGCTCGGCGGCGGGCTTGCAACCACGCTCGCGGTACGGGTTGCAGCACGCACCGTCGTCCGCCAGCTCGGTGATGCCGACCGCCTCAATCGGCGCGCCGTCGTCTTCGGCGCCGGCGAGGCCGGAGCGGAGCTGGTGGCACGTCTCGAGGCCGACCGGGACAGCGACGTGCGCATCGCCGGCATCTTCGATGATCGCGGCACGGACCGGTGCCCCGACAGCCTCGCCGGCTATCCGATGCTCGGCAACGTCGACCAGCTCGTCGCATTCTGCAGGACGAACGATATCGACCTTCTGATCCTGTCCCTGCCGGTCACAGCTGAGCGGCGCCTGCTCGAAATCCTGAAGAAGCTGTGGGTTCTGCCGGTCGATATCCGCCTTGCCGCCCATGCGAGCGCTCTGCGCTTCGGTCCGCGTGCGTACAGTCATGTCGGCTCGGTTCCGCTCCTCGACATCCTGGATCGTCCGCTCGACGAATGGGACCAACTCGTGAAGTCGGCCTTCGACCGTACCGTTGCCGCACTCGCAATCGTGGCGCTCGCCCCGGTGATGGCGCTGGTCGCTCTCGCGGTGCGCCTCGACAGCAAGGGGCCGGCGCTGTTTCGCCAGAAGCGGCTCGGCTTCAACAACGAGATGATCGATGTCTGGAAATTCCGCTCGATGTTCGTCGAGCAGTCCGACGCGACCGCCAGCCGGCTGGTCACAAAGGGCGACCCGCGCGTGACCCGGGTCGGCCGCATTATCCGGAAGACCTCGCTCGACGAGTTGCCGCAGCTTTTCAACGTGCTCGCCGGCACCCTGTCTCTGGTCGGCCCGCGCCCGCATGCGTTGCATGCCAAGGCGGCGGACCGCCTCTACCACGAGGTCGCCGACGGCTATTTCGCGCGCCACAAGGTGAAGCCCGGCATCACCGGCCTCGCCCAGATCCGCGGCTGGCGCGGTGAAACCGACACGGAAGAGAAGCTCAAGGGGCGCTTCGCCTCCGACCTCGAGTACATCGAGAGCTGGTCGCTCCTCCTCGACGTCCACATTCTCGCGCGGACGCCGCTGGCGCTGCTCAAGTCCGACAACGCGTACTGATCCGGGACGCCGGGGAGCATAGGCCATGAGCACCGCCGCCCTTCGAGGCATCAGCTACACGCCTGCCGTCGCCAACGGAGGCCTGACGGTCAATTTGTCGAGCCTTGGACGGGCGGGCGTCTTCCTCGCCGTGGCGGCCTCGGGGGTCGTATTCAGCGAGCCCGCACCGGTCGATCTGCTGATGCTCGGCCTCGTGGCGCTGCTGCCGCTCGCAGGCCTCCAGCTGTATTCACAGGGCATGCTGCTGCAGCTTTTGCTCTGGCTCGGTTGTGGCGCGGGTGCCCTGATCGCCGCGAGCGCTTCCCAGGACATTGGCGACTCCGCGCGCCACACCGGCATCTCGTTCTATCTCTACGCCGCGTTCCTGGTGCTCGCCGGCTTCATCGCTCTCGTCCCAGTGCGGCACGCGCGGCTCGTGCTCGGCGCGTGGGTGCTTGCGGCACTCGTTGCAGCCGTCGCGGGTCTGGTCGGCTATTTCAATCTCGCGCCCGGTGCGTTCGAACTCTTCACGCGCCATGGACGTGCCGCCGGGACGTTCAAGGACCCGAACGTCCTCGGGCCTTTCCTCGTCCCCGCCGTGCTCTATCTCGGCCATCGGGTTCTCTATCGCGAGGCACGGTGGCCGGTTGCTGATCTCGCAGGATTGGGCGTTCTCGTTCTGGCGCTTCTGCTCAGCTTCTCACGCGGGGCCTGGTTCAATCTGGCAGTAGCCCTCGCCTTCTATGGCGCTCTGACACTGGTAACGCTTGGGACGATCGCAGCACGGGCACGCCTCGTCGTTCTGGCGATGCTCGGGGCGGCTCTGGCGACCGCCGCCATCCTCGCCGCATTACAGATCGAGGAGGTGGCGCGCCTTCTGTCCGAGCGCTCGACGCTGGTGCAAGGCTACGACATCGGCCCGCAAGGTCGGTTTGGCGGGCAGGAGAAGGCAATCGGCCTGATCCTCGCCAACCCGCTGGGCCTCGGCGCCAAGCAGTTCGCCGCGCACTACCATCCCGAAGACGTGCACAACGTCTATCTCTCGATGTTTCTCAACGCGGGCTGGCTCGGCGGTCTGCTCTACATTGCAGCCGTAGCGACGACGCTCGCGGCTGGCCTCGCGCACGTACTGCGCGGCACCGAGACCCGGCCGCTGTTCCTGATTGCCTATGCGGCGTTCGCCGCGAATGTCCTCGAAGGCCTCGTTATCGACACCGACCACTGGCGGCACTTCTACATTCTTCTGGCGCTGCTCTGGGGCCTGATGGCGGCCGAGCAGCCCGGTCGTTCGAGCATGCGCCGCAGGTAGAAATTGGCTCGCTTACCGATGCCTATGCGCACGGATCGATCGCGTACTGCCACGGCCAGCCGTCAGGGCGGCGTCCTGCAACTCATGGCGGAACTCGTCGCGCCGCTCGTGGATCGAGGCAATGACTGGCCCCGTTGCCACGCCGATCCCGACCAGGACGGCTTCAGAAAGCTGCAAGCTCGCCTCGATGGTCTCGGGAACGGCGTCGCTCACCCCGATCGCATAGAGGTGGCGAGCGTGCTCGGCATCCCGCGCGCGGGCGACGATGGTGAGACCGGGATAACCTGCGCGAACCCGCTCGACGATCGCGTCGATTGCCTTGCGATCGTGGACGGTGAGCACCAGAGCCTTTGCCTCGGCCAGCCCGCATCGCTCGAGGTAGCCGGGCTCGACAGCGTTGCCGTAATAGACCGGACGCCCGCGACGGCGCTCGTTGGCCACCGTGGCCGGATCGCTGTCGGTGGCGAGGAACGGCTGCCCGTGTCGCTCGAGCATCTCGGCGACCATCCGTCCAACGCGCCCATGCCCAACAATGATGGTATGGCCGGCCTCGGCATGCGGCGGCATCGGCGGCTCGACGTGGGCTGGCTCGTCCATCAATCCCGCAGCCTTGCGGCCGAGCTGATGGAGCATCGGAATCAATGCCATTCCCAACGCCGTCACCGCGAGCGCGAACCCGGCCTCCCTGGCCCCGACCAGATTTGCCGCGGTAGCAAGGCCTATGCCGACAAAGGCGAATTCACCTGCTGGCCCCAGCATGGGGCTCGCCTCCATGATGGCTGGGCGCGGCAGTCGGAAAAGCCGCATCAGTCCCATTACGATCGCAGTCTTCATAACGATCAGCAGCAGCACCGCCAGGGCTATGGCCATCGGCTCTGCGAGAACAGCAGTGACATCAATGCGCATGCCGATGGTGAAAAAGAATACGCCGAGCAACAGCGCCTTGAACGGCTCGATGATCGCCTCGACGTGCTTCCTGTACTCGGTCTCGGCGATCATCAAGCCTGCGACGAATGCCCCGAGAGCCATCGAGAGGCCCGCCAGGGCTGCGGCAACACCAGCGCCCACCACCACGAAAAGTGTCGCGGCGATGAAAAGCTCCGACGCGCCCGAGGCCGCCACGATCCGCAGTAGAGGACGCAGCAGAAACCGTCCGGCCGTCACGATCAACAGAAGTGCCAGGAACGCCTGCAGCATGGCCGTGGCCAGACTACCAAGCACACTGCCATTGCTTGACGCGCCGAGAACCGCAATCAAAAGAAAAAGCGGAATGACGGCCAGATCCTGCGCCAGCAGAACGGAAAAGGTGGCACGCCCACCCGTCGTCGCCATACGCTTATTCTGCGAGAGAACCTCCAGGACAATCGCCGTAGAGGAGAGAGCCAGACACAACCCCAGCACCAGCGCCGCTTTAGGCTCGACGCCCAGCAAGGAGAGTGTGCCGAACAGGGCCGCCGAGGTCACCACCACCTGCAGGCCGCCCAAACCGAAGACCAGACGGCGCATGGTCGAGAGTCGCCCGACCGACAACTCCAGACCGATCAGGAAAAGCAGGAACACCACGCCGAACTCAGCGATGCCGGCCACGTTCTGCGCGTCCCGAATGGTCAGAAACCGCAGGAGGGGCAATTCGTACTTGAGCGAGCCCAGGCCCAACGGACCGATGATGGCACCGGCTGCCAGATACCCGAGCACGGGACTGATGCCGAAATGCCGAACGAGCGGCACGACGACACCTGCTGTCCCGAGCACAAGCAAGGGATCGATCAGCGACTCGATGTTGACGTCTGCTGCTGCCAAATGCGCGACTCGCGTGCCAGATTGCCCTCAAGCAGACCTAGCACGCCGGAATGACGCGGCAAGCGCCCGACACACCCCCTGCCCTAACAGGGGAAACGCACGAGCAGCAAGAAAAGTTCACCCGCGCCGCCGCCGCCGCCGTCACGCGTCGAGGATGAAGCGCGTCAACTCGTCTGGTGTCGAGAGCATGGGATAGTGTCCGGTATCGATGACGTGCCAGCGCCCCTTCAACTTGTCGCAAGAGCGACGGATGTGAGCCTCGCCCGGATTGGGCGCCTGCGAGCAATAGAGCACGGACGCCTTCCACGGCATGCCCCAGAAGCGGGAGAGCTTCACCGGCTCGTAGAAGCACGCGCGCGGGTGCAGCGTGATGCGGTCGGCTGCCCAGTTCTTGGTCGCTTCATCGAGCCCGGCGAAGAGGCGGCCGGCGGCATCCTCACGATTCGGGCCCATGGCGATGTCGCCCTCGATCGAGGCCGGGCGCTTGACGATGTCACGGATCTTTTCGCCATCGAAAAGAGCGAGCGCATCGGCAAACACGACGCGCGCCACGCGCTCGGGCGCGCGCTCAGCCGCCGCGGCCATGACCATTCCGCCCGACGACGTGCCGACGAGAACCACATCCTTCAGGTCCTCGTAGAAGAGAAGCTCCGCGATCTCCTGACCGTGCGTCTCGGTGGTGATGCCTGGCCGCATGGACGCCTTGCGGTCCCCGCAGCCATCGAGAGTCGGGGCATACACGGTGTGGCCCTGGGCGCGCAGACGCGACGAGATGCGCTGCCAGATCCAACCGCCCTGATAGGCGCCGTGGATGAGGACGAACGTTGTCATGGGGAACTCCAGTGTGAGGTTGGATAGGGTGGCTCAGAGGCCGCCAGTAACGTCGATGGTCAGGCCGGTGACGAAATCGGATTGCGAGGAGGCGAGGAACGCGATGACGTTCGCCTGATCGACAGCTAGAGCCATGCGCCGGAGTGGTGTGCGCTCGATCTGCTCCGCCTTCTTCTCTGGCGGCTGCTGCTCGAAGCGCGGACCGATGCGCTCCGTCAGCGTCATCGACGGCGCGATGGCGTTGACGTTGATGCCGTGCGGCCCAAGCTCGGAGGCGAGCTTGGTAGTGAAGGCGATCACGCCGCCTTTGGCTGCGGCGTAGGCCGAAGAGGACGCAATGCTTTTTCCCCGCCCGGCAATAGAGGCGATGTTGACGATCTTGCCGCCCTTCTGGCGCTTCATGATCGGGATTACGGCATGCGTGAAGAGAAACGTGCCGTTGAGGTTGAAATCGACGATGGCCTGTCGGTCTCGGCGTTGGGCTTGGCGATAATGGTGGAGCCCCCGACGCCGTTCATCAGGATGTCGATCCGGCCAAAGCGCTTGACGACGTCTGCGACGAGGCCATCGACTTGGCCTGCATCCAGCGCATTGGCGTTGTAGGGGTAGGCCTTCCCGCCCTTCGCCGCGATCTCGGCGGCTGCCGCCTCGAGGCGCTCCTTGTTGTTGTCCACGAGAGCCACGGTACCGCCCTCGGCGGCGATGATTTCGGCCGTCGCTCGGCCGATGCCACTCGCCGCAGCCGTGATCAGTGCGACCTTCCCCTGAAAGCGCATGGCATGTCTCCTCCTGTCTCGTTCTTTATCGGAGCGATTGTTCGCCGGAAAAGTCCCGTCGTCCAGCTTTTGCGGAGTCTGGCCGGCTGGACCGATCCGGCCAGCCGTTGTCAGAGAAAGGTCCTGCAACTACGTTGCGTCGGCTAGGAAGCGTCGATCTGGGAGGACCGTCTTGAGGAAGTTCATCACTGCCGCACTCGCGGCGTTTATTTGCCTGTCCGCGAGCGCTGTGACCGCACAGCCCTATCCGTCGAAGCCGATCAAGTTCGTCATTCCGTTCGGTGCCGGGTCTGCTACGGACTTGCTCGCGCGGCTTGCAGGTAACGAGCTGACAAAATCGCTCGGCCAACCGATTGTGGTCGTGGCGAAACCGGGCGCCAACGGAGCGATCGCCGCGGCCGAGGTGAAGCGGTCGGCACCCGACGGCTACACCTTCCTCTTCGGTACCAACAGCCCCCTCGCCGTCGTGCCGAACCTGATGAAGGAGGCTCCTTACGATGTCATGGCCGATTTCACGCCCGTGACGTTCCTCGGCGAGAACACGTTCTTCTTTGCGGTTCACCCCGAGGTCCCGGCAAAGTCCATCGCGGAGCTGGTCGCCTATGCCAAGGCGAACCCGAAGAAGCTCAATTACGCCTCGGGCAACACCTTTGCGATCGTTGCCACAACGCTGTTTGCCTCGGCAGCCGGCATCGAGATGGAGCACATTCCCTACAAGACCGAGCCAGACGCCATTGTCGATCTGTTGTCCGGCCGCGTCCACTTGATGAACTCGACGCCGACCACCGTCCTGCCGCACATCAAGTCCGGAAAGCTGCGCGCACTCGCCACCACTCTCACCGAGCGCAGCCCGCTCCTGCCCGACGTTCCCACGTTGATCGAGCAGGGACAGCCCAAGTTGCCGGTTGGCCCGTGGTTCGCGCTGGTCGGCCCCGCCGGCTTGCCGCTCGAGATCGTCGCGAGGATGAACCAGGAAATAGCCGCGGTGCTCGCCAACCCTGAGGTGCGAGAGCCGATGCAAGCGCAAGGCTTCGCCCCGCGCTCGTCCACACCGGAAGAGCTGAAAAGCTATATGATCGATCAGCTTGCGGTGTGGAAGACGGCACTCAAGGCAGCGAACATCCCCCAACAGTAAGTTCGCCAGACGGCGTCGGGCCGGCAAGGCCCGATCGCCTGATCGCCGCATAGCCGAATGGCGCCTGGACTTAGAGCCCCTTGGTTGCGCCGCCATCGATCTCGATGGTCGAGCCATGGACGTAAGTGGCGCGATCCGAGCACAGGAACGCGACGAGATGCGCGATCTCTTCGGAGGAGCCGAAGCGCAGGATGCCATGCTCGTGGCGGGAGCGATCCTCAGCCTCGGCGTAGGAGATGCCTTCGGCCTTGGCCAGCGCCTCGACGCGGCGACGGAGCCGGTCGGTGACGATGTGGCCGGGGTTGACGGCATTGACGCGGACGCCATCCTTCAGACCGCGATCCGCGATCGCCTTGGTGAAGTTGATCAGCGCCGAGTTCACCGGTCCGCCGATGGTGAAGTCCATGGCCGGCGTCAACGAGCCAATGCCGACGATGTTGACGAGTTTGCCCTTCGACTTGACGAGGTGCGGCCACGCCGCCCGCGTCATGCGCACTGCACCGTGGAATTTGAGCGCAAAACCGTCGTTGAAATCCTCGTCGGTCAGCGTGAGGAAGTCACCGCGCTTGGTGGCACCCGCATTGTTGACGAGCATGTCGAGGCGGCCATGTGCCTTCAGCGTAGCGTCGACGACCTGAGCTGCAGCAGGACCCTCCCGCAGATCGCAAACGACCACCGCCGGGCGCGAGCCGCTCTCCTTCTCCACCTCGGCCGCGATCCCGGCCAGGGCCTCCGCATCGCGCCCCGTCAGCGTCAGGCGCGCGCCGCACCGCGCCAATTCGACCGCGATCGCCGCACCGATGCCGCGGCTCGAGCCCGTGACGACGGCACTCTGGCCCGAAAAATCATGCTGTCCCATAAGTTCCATCTCCCTGGCGCCGGACGACCGCGCCGGCCCGCCCTGATCCGGCCGGATCGTGGACGAGGCAGCCGCGGCGAGCAACGCCGAATTGAATCGAGGGCCGCCTGTGCGCCTCGATCGGCAAGCAGCCGGCTCCGCAGCCGATGGCTCTCTCGCCCGAACGATGCTAATGCGTCGCCCGCATTCCTGACCAGACTGACTTCAACCCGTCGCGGCGATACCCGTGTCGTTCCGGCCGCCCATGCGAAAGACCGCACATGCCGCAGCCACTGTCGACGCCGGGGCGGTCGTACCTCAAGGGATGCGCCCTGGTTTTGCTCGCGGGGCTGGTGCTGAGCCTCGGAGTGCTGTGTATCAAGGGGGCCCGCTCGAGCGACGCCTGGCAATATCTGCTTTGGCGCGCCATCGGCTTCGGTGTCGTGCTCACGGTCGTTGCGGTGTGCCGGCATCGCATCAGTCCACTGGCTCAGATCCGGCGCCTCGGCGCCTTCGCCTGGGTCTCGGTGATGGCCATGGTGGCAAGCCAGGCCTGCTTCATCGCGGCAATCAAGCTCGGCAACACGGCAGAGGTTTTCTTCCTCATGTCGCTGGCCCCGTTGATGGCGGCGCTCCTCGCACGTCCCGTCCTCGGCGAGCGGATCGGCACGCTGAGCATCGTGGCGATCGTGGTCGCACTCGGTGGCGTTGCACTGATGAGCGGATTGAGCCTCGAAGCCGATGGCCTTCACAGCGGGCTCTGGGAAGGCGAGTGGCTGGCACGCGCCCTGGCTCTGGCGACAGCGCTCTCGTTTGCCATCTACTCCCTTGCCACGAGGGGGGCGAGGCCGGAGGACCTCGACGCTGCGCTCGTCGCAGTCGGCCTCATGACCGCGCTCGTAAGCTTTCTGTTCCTGCTCTGGCTCGACTTGCCGCTCGTGCCGAATGCGGTCGATATCGCCCTCGGGCTCTTGCACGGTGGCGTCATTCTCGCGATCGGGCTCGTCTTGTTCGCGCGAGGATCAAGGCTCGTGCCGGGCGTGACGTTGGTCATGCTCGCCCAGTCGGAAACCATCGCGGCTCCCTTCTGGACCTACCTCGTCTACAACGAGACGGCGACCTTTGCCGTGCTGGCCGGCGGCGCCCTCATTCTCCTCGCCGTCGTGATGCAGGCCGCGGATGGCGCGAGCCGGGCGGCGCGCTGACGGCGATCGCTTGCTGGCCGACAGAAAGGTGCGGGCGCGATGCCCCCGCAAACAAAGAAGGAGGCGATCCTCGCGGACCGCCTCCGTGGTCGTGCCCTTATTCAAAGTGTCTCGCCGACTAGACCGAGTAGTACATCTCGAACTCGACCGGGTGGGGGGTCATCTCGGTGCGCTCGACCTCGGCCATCTTCAGCTCGATGTAGGCGTCGATCATGTCGTCGGAGAACACGCCGCCCATCTTGAGGAACCCACGGTCCTGATCGAGGCAGTTGAGTGCCTCGCGCAGGGACCCGGCCACCGTCGGGATCTTGGACAGCTCGGCCGGCGGCAAGTCGTAGAGGTTCTTGTCCATCGGCTCGCCGGGATTGAGCTTGTTCTGAATGCCGTCGAGACCAGCCATCAGCATCGCTGCGTACGCGAGGTAGGGGTTTGCCGCCGGATCCGGGAAGCGGACCTCGACGCGCTTGGCCTTGGGGCTCGTCACGTGCGGGATGCGGCACGAGGCCGAGCGATTGCGGGCCGAGTAGGCAAGCAGCACGGGCGCCTCATAGCCCGGCACCAGTCGCTTGTAGCTGTTGGTGGTCGGGTTGCTGAAAGCATTGATTGCCTTGGCGTGCTTCAGGATGCCGGCGATGTAGTAGAGGCAGGTATCCGAGAGGTCGGCGTACTTGTTGCCGGCGAATGTCGGCGTCGAGCCCTTCCAGATCGACTGGTGGACGTGCATGCCCGATCCGTTGTCGCCGAAGATGGGCTTCGGCATGAAGCAGGCAGTTTTGCCGTAGGCCTGGGCGACGTTGTGGATCACATACTTGTAGATCTGCATGTGGTCGGCCATCGTCACCATCGGGCCGTACTTGATGCCGAGCTCGTGCTGGGCGGCGGCAACCTCGTGGTGGTGCTTCTCGACGACGACACCCATTTCGGCCATCACCGAAAGCATCTCTGAGCGGATGTCCTGACCGCTGTCGATCGGCGGCACGGGGAAGTAGCCGCCCTTGGTGCGTGGACGGTGCCCGAGATTGCCCATCTCGTACTCGGTGCCCATGTTGGAGGGCAGCTCGGAGCCGTCGATGCGGAAGCTCGTGTTGTAGGGATCGGCGGAGAAGCGCACGTCGTCGAAGATGAAGAACTCGGCCTCGGGACCGACGTAGATGGCATCACCCACGCCCGTCGACTTCATGTAGGCCTCGGCCTTCTTGGCGATGCCGCGCGGGTCACGCTCGTAGAGTTCGCCGGTCGACGGCTCGATCACGTCGCAGAAGATCGCCATCGTGGTCTGTGCGAAGAACGGGTCCATGTGCGCCGTTGCCGGGTCGAGCATCAGCGTCATGTCGGACGCCTCGATGCCCTTCCAGCCGGCGATCGATGAGCCGTCGAAAGCATAGCCTTCGGCAAACATCGCGTCGTCGACGCACGAGGCGTCGGCGGTGACGTGCTGCATCTTGCCCTTGGTGTCGGTGAAGCGAAGGTCAAGGAACTTGACGTCCTTGTCCTTCATCATCTTCATGACGTCGGCTGCTGTCTTAG
>LNDR01000323.1 GCA_001464755.1 Rhizobiales bacterium Ga0077524 | reverse complement strand
TGGGATTTCCTCGACGACGCGTTCAGTAACGCTGGGTCGTGGTGATGAGCATCCCAACCATCGCTAAGCGGCGCTGTGCAGCAGAGAAGATCGCGCTGATCGAGCATTCAGGGATCGCACAGAAAAGGGAACATCACCATGCCAGTCGCAAGTCACACCAAGGCTGCCGAGCATCACATGAACGCCGCCACCGAGCACAAGGCAGCAGCAGACCTCCACGGAAAGGGGCAGCACGACGCCGCCGCCGAGAAGTCCACCAAGGCGAGCGGTTGCTGCGATTCCGCCCAGAAGGCTACGACCGACGCACACGGCAAGAGCAAGAACGCCGCTCACACGAAGAACTGAACCGCCGGTGCGGCGAGGCGAGCCTCGCCGCACCCTGACGGTCATTCGAAATCCGGCGACGTGATCGCCGGCGCAATTGCCTGTCACTGAAAGTGCCCCCGAGTCTCTCCATGTGGGCCGAAGGAACTGCATGCTGAGCCTGCATGAGAGCCGTAGGCCTGGGTGGCGTCGACAGTTCGTGGATCGGATGCGCGTGCTCAGGATATCCGATGCCAGGACGGCCGTGCTGAAGAGATGGCTGGCACTGGCATGGCGGTGGCGGTTGCGGACTGGCGCAGCGCTCGGCGTTGCAGGTGCCTTTTTGTACTTTGGCGTGCCTGTCGTGCTTGGGCCAGTCGTGCCCGTCGATGCCGTTGTTCGTGCCGATTTCGTTCAGTCCGTTGTCGCCAGCGGTCACGTCGAGGCGGAATACCGGTCGAATGTAGGAAGCCAGATTACCGGTGTGGTGAAGGACATTCCCGTCGCCGAAGGCCAAACAGTCAAGGCTGGGGACGTTCTGATCGTACTCGACGATCGCGAAGTACGCGCGGCTGTCGGCCAAGCAGAAGGGATCGTGGCACAGGCCGAAGCACGGTTGCGCCAATTGCGCGAGATCACATTGCCATCCGCCGAGGAAATGCTGAAGCAGGCCAAGGCTACACTCACAAACGCCGAGCAAACGTATGAACGCGCCGCTAAGCTCGCGATGGATGGCTTCGCCACGAAGGTGGCTCTCGGCGATGCGCAGAAATCACTCGATATCGCTCGCGCGCAGGTCCGAAGTGCGGAGCTGCAGGTTTTTTCGACCCGCAGCGGGGGCAGCGACTACGTTACGGCCGAGACGCTGCACAACCAGGCCCGCGCAAGCCTCGCTGCCGCCCAGTCGCGTTTGAGCTACACCATCATTACCGCGCCGCGAGACGGCGTATTGATCTCCCGAGACGTCGAGCGCGGCAACATCGTGCAGCCGTCCAATGTGCTCATGAGGCTGTCGCCAGGGGGCGCCACACTGCTCGTTGTGCAGATCGACGAGAAGAACCTCGGCCTTATCGCAATCGACCAGGCGGCGCTTGCATCCTCGGACGCATTCCCCAAGGACACGTTCGCCGCGCGGGTGGTTTACATCAATCCCGGAATTGATCTGCAGCGGGCGTCGGTCGAAGTGAAGTTGCTCGCCTCATCGCCGCCGACATATCTGCGGCAGGATATGACAGTCTCTGTGGACATAGAAGTTGCCCGCCGTCCAGCGGCACTGGTCGTTCCGGCTGCGAGCATAACAGGGTCCGCCACCGCCAATCCCACCGTGCTCAAGGCCACCGGTGGTCGCGCGGTGCGCCAGCCGGTCAAAGTCGGTCTGAGCAGCGCCGGAAAGGCGGAGATCGTCGATGGTCTGAAAGTCGGCGATCTCGTGCTTTCGGGGCCTGTCGGAGTGAAGGACGGTGCACGGATCCGGCCACAATCGAAACCTGTGCGTTCGCCATGAACCACTGGACACCTTTCGAATGGATCACGGCAATCCGGTTCCTCAAGGAGGGGCGAATGCAGACGATCTTCATCGTCACTGCGGTCGCCATCGGCGTTGCCGTGATCGTTTTCATGTCCGCAATGCTGTCGAGCCTGCAAGCAAATTTTCTCAAGCGCGTATTGACGACCCAGCCACACATTCAGCTCATCCCACCCAACGAAATTGCGCGCCCGCTGCGCCACGGCGGACCCGGAAGCATTGTCGCGGCGATCGTGCAGCGGCCGGCGCAAAGAATTCGCTCCATCGATCAGTGGCAAAAGATCAGAACGCAGCTCGGTGAATGGCCGGATATCGTGACCGTTTCCCCAACCGTGAGTGCGTCGGCGCTCGCAGTCAGGGGCGACGCCAGTCGATCGATCACGCTGACCGGGATAGATCCCGACGTCTATTTCAAGATCGTCCGCATCCCCGACTACATCGTCTCCGGTCAGGCCAGGGTATCGACCGAGGATATCCTGGTGGGGCTGGAGCTCGCCAAGGATCTCGGAGTGACGTTGGGCGACAAACTTACGGTTACCGCCGCAAATGGCGCCTCTCGTGTGCTCACCATCTCCGGAATCTTCGACCTCGGTAACAAAGGTGCCAACCAACGCTCGACGTTCGTCGCACTGCGGACGGCGCAGACGCTCGCCAATCTGGTTGGCGGCGTGACGTCGATCGACCTTACAGTCACCGACATCTATGCCGCAGAGGCCATTGCCCGGCGCGTGCAGTCCGCCACTGGCATCGAGGCTGACAGTTGGATCAAGACCAACGCACAGTTCTTCACGGCTGTCGCCGCCCAACAGTCCTCGAATACGCTGATCCGCCTGTTCGTCGCCTTGTCGGTCGCGTTCGGAATAGCCAGCGTGCTGGTCGTCTCTGTGATCCAGCGGTCCAAGGATATTGGCATCCTGCGCGCGATGGGGACATCCCAGGGCCAGATCCTGCGCGTCTTCTTGTTGCAAGGAGGACTACTCGGGCTCGCAGGATCGATCGTAGGCGCCTTTGTCGGCGGGGCGGGATTGTCCGTGTGGCACGCCTACATGCGACAGGCCGACGGCAGTGAGATCTTTCCGCTGATCCTCGAGCCGTCGCTGTTCGTCACTGCAGTTTTGTTGGCAGCCCTGACGGGAGTTGCCGCTGCCGCGGTCCCGGCTCTCAGCGCGGCAAGGCTTGATCCAGTGGTGGCAATCCGTGGCTGATCAACAGACGGTTCTGAAGCTCGAGGGCGTCTGCAAGTCCTATAATGTCGGCAGTCCGATCGAGGTCGAGGTGCTCCATGGCATTGATCTCGAGCTGAGACGCGGCGAGTTCATCGCCCTCACGGGCCCATCCGGTTCCGGAAAGAGTACGCTGCTCAATCTGATCGGTCTGCTCGATCGGCCGACAAAGGGACGCCTCGTCATCGAGGGGCGAGATACCGGCGAGTTGGACGATACCGCTATCACGAAGCTGAGAGGCCACAGCATCGGTTTTGTATTCCAGTATCACTGTCTCATCTCGGCGTTCACTGCGCTTGAGAACGTGATGATGCCGCTACTCGTCGAGAACGCGTTTCCCAACGACGAGATGAATGCCAGAGCCCGAAGCCTGCTTGCCGAGGTGGGGCTGACGCAGTGGGAGAACAACCTGGCGAACAACCTTTCGGGTGGCCAGCAGCAGCGCGTTGCGATTGCGCGCGGCCTGGCCATGAACCCCGCACTCATCCTTGCCGACGAACCGACGGGAAACCTAGACACGAAGTCTGCAGACACCGTTTTCGACATGATGCAGCATGTCAACAAAATCAACGGGACGACATTTCTGATCGTGACCCACAACCTGGATCTGGCGCGTCGCTGCCAGCGCATCGTCGAGGTCGTCGATGGACGGGTAGCGCCACCTCTCGCGTCTCGTGGCGCTGGAATGCTCAAAACGTCGTGAACGTGCCAAGGAGGCGCAAAACCATGCTCACTAGACATCAATCGGTAGACAGTGGCGCAGCCCGCAATCAATCGAGCACTCCAGATCACGCCACAACTGCACTGGCCAGAACTCACGCCCGCGCGCCACTCGTCGAACAAGAGTGGCCAACAAGCAATTGGCGATTGATCGCCGACAAAGCCCATCTCTACAGCGAGGGCGATCCACGAACCCATGTCTACAAGGTCATGCACGGTGCCTTATGCCTCTATCGGCTGCTGGAAGACGGGCGTCGCCAAGTCATCGACTTCGCATTCGAAGGAGATGTCATCGGTCTTGGCTCCGGACGCCAGGAATCCTGCAGCGCTCAGGCATTGACCGCGACGCAAGTCAGCGGCCTTCCGATGGCCACGCTGATGGCCGCAGCCAAAACCAACACGCGGATCGCGGAGGGACTTTACGAGGCGCTGTCCCGGGAGATCGTCGTCGCACAAGAGCATCTCATGTGTCTTGGCCATCGCGGCGCAGCCGAGCGGGTCGCGACATTTCTCGTCATCCTGTCACGCCGTAACGAGGCGCGGGGTCTGGCGTGCGACGTCGTCACCCTGCAAATGTCGCGTTCCGATATTGCCGACTTCCTCGGCATTACGATCGAGACGGTCAGCAGGACATTGACCAAGCTGCGAGGGCAGGGGCTGATCGAAATCGAGCAGATCACCACGCTTCGTTTGACGAGAATGTCCAAGCTCGTCGCGCTCGCAGAAGGTCGGGTGCGCGTTTGAATGCTCGCCTAGGTATATCCCGACGCTGTTCTGGAGGCGTTGAAGCTGCGCAGATGGCCCACGAGAACAGATCACAGGAGTAACGACATGATCCGGTCCATTTCACTGGCGGCAATTCTCGCCGCGGCATTTGCCATTCCTGCTCTTGCGCAGGACGCCAAGTCCCCGCCCACCGCAACCGTGCAGGCGGTCGAGCCGCTCAAGCTGACTGCGGATCAAGCGAAGGCGTGGGTCGACAAGCAAGTCATCAGCAGCGACGACAAGAAGATCGGCGAGGTCGCGGCGTTCGCTCGCGGGACCGACAATACGGTAACAGAGATGCATATCGACATCGGCGGTTTCCTGGGAATAGGCGAGACACGCGTCAGATTAATGCCGGCGCAGTTCAAATTCGTCGGTGATCGCGCCGTTCTGAACGTCACGGCCGAGCAGGCAAAGAGCCTTCCGACGGTCCAGAAATAAACTTCTTCGCTCCGAGGTATGGCGCGAACGCCTGCGCCTCGGAGCCTACCTATTGGGCTGATGTGGAGTATCGAATGCTGAAAATCATAATGGCGGCCGCTTTGACCGGGCTGGTAACGATTTCGTCCGCATCAGCGGTTCCAGCACCTCTGCCGATGACTGGCGCGCATCAACTGCCGATGCCGGAATTGCTTCTGGTTCAAGATCGCCGCGCGGCGCGCCGTAATGACGGGCTTCGCCAAGGGGGCGATCGTCGTCAGAGCTACACGCCTGGACGACGCTACAACAGCGCCCCGTCTGGATGGCAAAGACATGGCAACCGCCGCCCCGGAAACTGGCGCAGCCGCAGCTGCATCATGGTGGGACCGATCTGGTTTTGTCCATGAAGGCAGGAGCCCCGCTCCTCGATGGCGAAACGTTCGCATCTATCCTTCTACGGATCGACTTACAACCAGGGATGAAGTCAATGGATAAAGACCGGATCAAGGGCGCCGCCCAGAAGATCAAGGGCGGAATAAAGGAAGCGGTCGGCAAGATGACGGGCAACAGGAAGCTCGAGGCCGATGGCAAGATCGACAAGGCCGCGGGCTCGGTCCGTCAGGTCGTCGGTGAGGCCAAGGACGTCGTCAGGGATGTCGTGAAGGACAACGCGAAGTGACGTGTCGCCACTACGACAGACAAGAGTGATCGCCGTTCCGTTCGCACCCCATCAACCGCACATCATCAGGACAACACACATGTCGACCTCTCCACGGAATGAACTGTCCGCTCGAAACTCCATCGTGATGCTGCTGACGGACGAGGAGAATGCCCGGGTGACGACCGCTGAGGCTGGAGCGAGCCTTGTGGAAGGCTCCGAATTCCTCGATCTGGAACATCTCGAAAGGGGGATCCAGCGTTCAGCCGGCACGGCTGCGCCTGAGATGGCACACATCATTCCTCGAAGTGCCGTCGGCAACGACACTTGGAGCAAGATCGTCTCCCATCTGTCGAGCTGATGTGCGCGTTCGCGGCGTTGCGGCGAAGCCTTCCAGCGGCTTCTGCCACGCGCACGCTTTGGTCTGAGGGCACTGGCGAAAAGATCGATGAATGACGCCAATACCGAAACTGGGTCGTGAGTCATTTCCGAGCCCGTTTCTCCAGATCGTTCGCCGACTGATGAAGGCTCGCGCGACAAGACCGCTGTCTGCGTTCAGGGCAGGCTTGATAGAAATAGGGATGCCAGCAATGAAAGCTCTCGTCTATCACGGGCCAGGGAAGAAAGCCCTCGAAGAACGGCAAAAGCCGGAAATCAAATCGCCCACTGACGCCATCGTCAGGATCACCAAGACGACGATCTGCGGCACCGACCTGCACATCCTCAAGGGTGACGTGCCCACCTGCCAGCCCGGACGAATTCTGGGGCATGAGGGAGTCGGCGTGATCGAAACCGTTGGGGTAGCCGTCACCGCGTTCAAGCCAGGCGATCGGGTTCTGATCTCCTGCATCACCGCATGCGGTAAATGCCTGTATTGCCGCAAACAGATGTACTCGCACTGCACGAGTGGCGGCTGGATCCTCGGCAACAGCATCGATGGCACACAGGCAGAGTTCGTCCTGATTCCCCACGCGGATACGAGCCTCTATCGCATTCCCGACGGCGCCGATGAAGAGGCGCTGGTGATGCTCAGCGACATCCTGCCGACAGGTTTCGAGTGCGGCGTGCTGAATGGCAAGGTCGAGCCGGGAAGCACCGTTGCCATCGTCGGCGCTGGTCCGATCGGGCTCGCCGCACTGCTCACCGCCCAGTTCTATTCGCCGGCCGAAATCATCATGATCGATCTCGACGACAACCGTCTCGAGGTGGCGAAGCGCTTTGGCGCCACGGCAGGCATCAACAGCACCGACGGAAAGGCTTCGGAGACGGTCATGGCGATGACCGCCGGGCGCGGTGTCGACACCGCCATCGAGGCGGTCGGCATCCCGGCCACTTTCGAGCTGTGTCAGAAGATCGTGGCGGCGGGCGGCACCATCGCCAACATCGGCGTGCATGGCACGAAGGTGGATCTGCATCTGGAGAGCCTGTGGGATCGCAATATCACGATCACCACGCGCCTGGTCGATACCGTCAGTACGGCAATGCTGCTCAACACCGTTCGGGCTCGCAAGATCGATCCCGCACGCCTGATTACCCATCGCTTCAAGCTTGACCGCATTCTCGATGCCTACGAAACCTTCTCGCATGCCGCTAATACGAAAGCGCTCAAGGTCATCATCGAGACGTAATGGCGATGGCGTCGGGATCATCTTCTTGCGGCCCACAAGCTAGCTGAAACGCGCGCCGACAGGAGCAGCCCGATGGCCATTGCAGATACGGTGTCAACACCCACGGCCGGGGTGCCCCCGACGTGGTCGTCCTGGGCGCGCGCGAACTGGGGGCTTTGGCTCGCCGTACTCGCATTGATCGTGGTCGTGCTGCTGCCGACACCCGCAGGCCTCCCGATTGCGGGGCAGCGCATGCTCGCCATCCTCGCCTTTTCTGTCATCGTCTGGATGACGGAGGCGCTCGACTATGCTGTGTCGGGTGTGGTGATCGCCGCGCTGATGGCGTTTCTTCTCGGTCTTTCGCCCAATCCGGCCAACCCAAGCGTACTGATGGGCACCAGTGCCGGCTTGGGTCTGGCCTTCAGCGGGTTTGCGAGTACGGCGCTGGCACTGGTCGCCTCGGCGCTGTTCCTTGCCGCGGCCATGACAGCGACGGGGCTCGATAAGCGCATCGCGCTCAACATCCTCTCGCGGGTCGGCACCGAAGCCCGACACGTCGTCGTCGGCACGATCCTCGTCGGCTTCGTCATCGCCTTCCTGGTGCCGTCGACCACCGCGCGGGTCGCCTGCCTGGTGCCGATCACACTCGGCATGATCGCCGCTTTCGGCGTCAGCAAGAAGGGCGCCTTCGCCGGCATGCTGATGATCACGACGGTGCAGACCGCCAGCATCTGGAACGTCGGGATCAAGACCGCGGCGGCACAGAACATGGTCGCAATCGGCTTCATCGAGAAGATGCTGAACAAGAGCATCACCTGGCTCGAATGGCTGATTGCGGCCGCGCCGTTCAGCATCCTGATGTCGGTCGCGTTGTATTTCGTCATGACGCGGATGATGCCGCCGGAAATCAAGGAGGTGCCAGGCGGAAATGCAGCTATCCGCAAGTCGCTGACCGAATTGGGGCCGATCAAACTGCCGGAGCTCAAGCTGCTTGTCATCTCGCTGACGTTGCTGGGGTTCTGGGCAACCGAAGGCGCGCTGCACAAGTTCGACACGTCGTCGACGACGATTGCCGCGGTGGCGCTGATGTTCCTGCCCGGCATCGGCATCATGACCTGGAAGGAGGCGCAGCCACGCATTCCCTGGGGAACGATCGTCCTGTTCGGTATCGGTATCAGCCTCGGCACTGCATTGCTGCAGACCAAAGGCGCGCCATGGCTTGCCGATATCGTGGTCGCGGGGTTCGGTCTGAAACAGGCGACAGCGATGTTTATCCTCGGCGTGATGAGCCTGTTTCTGATCTTTATTCATCTCGGTTTCGCCAGTGCCACGGCGCTTGCCTCTGCGATGATTCCGATCACCATCGCCGTGCTTCAAGGCGTCGGCACGGAGGGCATCAATATCGTCGGCATGACGATGCTGCTGCAGTTCGTGGTCAGCTTCGGCTTTATCCTGGTCGTGAACGCACCACAGAACATGGTGGCGTATGGCACCGAGACTTTCGAGGCGAAGGATTTCGTGCGCACCGGCCTGGTGCTCACGGCGATCGGCTTTGCCCTGATCATGCTGCTCGGAGCGACCTACTGGCGCTGGCTCGGCTATGTCTGAGCAGAGCGTGCTTTTCCGCTGCAAGGCGGTCTTCGCACTTCGCGCAATCCGTATTGGCTACCTGATGACGAGGAGTGCGCGATGAAGCCGACCGACATCTCGACGTCCGATCATTTTCACAAAGTCGTGGACTGCCAATGGGCCTGTCCTGCACACACGCCGGTCCCGAAATACATCGGGTTGATCGCAGAGGGCCGCTACGCCGAGGCCTACATGGTAAATTGGGAGGCTAATGTCTTCCCGGGCATCCTCGGGCGCACGTGTGACCGGCCGTGCGAGCCGGCCTGCCGCCGCGGTCGTGTCGAGAAAGAGCCGGTGGCGATCTGCCGCCTGAAGCGTGCAGCAGCCGACTACAAGGGCGACATCAGCGCATTCCTGCCGCAACCCGCAGAGGTCCAGAACGGCCGTCGCATCGCGCTTGTCGGCGGCGGCCCCGCGTCGCTGACGGTTGCGCGCGATCTCGCCCCGCTCGGCTATCGCTGCGTGATCATCGACCAGGATCCGCAAGCCGGCGGCATGATGCGAACGCGCATTCCGAAATTCCGTGTGCCGGAGCAGGTGCTCGACGAGGAGACCGGCTACATCCTGGCGCTCGGAGTCGAGTTTCGCGGCGGCACACGCGTCGCCAGCCTCAAGGCGATGCTGGCGGAAGGCTGGGACGCCGTCTTCGTCGGATCGGGCGCACCGCGCGGGCAGGATCTCGACCTTCCCGGTCGCGTCGAGTCAGGCGGCCGTATTCACGTCGGCGTCGAATGGCTGGCGAATATCTCGTTTCAGCATGTCAGCCGCATAGGCAGGCGGGTCGTGGTCATTGGGGGCGGCAACACCGCCATGGATTGCAGTCGCTCGGCGCGCCGGCTGGGAGGCGAGGACGTCAAGGTCGTCGTTCGATCCGGATTCAAGGAGATGAAGGCGGCAATCTGGGAGAAGGACGACGTCCTGCGCGAAGGCATCACCATCTGCAACGACCTGGTACCGAAGTCGTTCACGCATGAAGAGGGTCGGCTTACCGGCGTTGTGTTCGAGCCGGTACAGATCGTCCACGAGAACGGACGACGGACGGTGATGCCGACCGGTGCGCCCTCGCAGCACTTCCCCTGCGACGACGTCGTGATCGCTGTCGGGCAGGAGCCCGCATTCACGTGGATCGAGCGCGACCTCGGCATTGAGTTCGGCACGTTGGACATGCCGAAGATCGATCCCACGACCTTGCAGTCGACCCGTCAGGACGTATTCTTCGGCGGCGATGCTGCATTCGGGCCGAAGAACATAATCACCGCCGTGGCTCATGGGCACGCCGCCGCTATTTCCATCGACCGCTTCCTGAATGGTCTAGATATCCAGGAGCGCCCCGCACCCATCACCAACCTCATGACCCAGCGCATGCGGGCAGTCCCGCGCCCCAGACCGGAAGTCTCGGTCGACAGCCGCTTTCCGGTGCCGCTTCGGGCACAGGCAGCGGCGCTCGCCGACATTCATGCGGAGGTCGAGCTCGGCTTCGATCTCGAGCATGCGATCGCCGAAGCCGGGCGATGTCTCCACTGCGAGCAGGAGACGGTGTTCAGCGCTCCGCTTTGTGTGGAATGCAAGGCGTGCGAGTCGATCTGTCCGACGGCATGCATCACCTTCACCAAGGATGGCGAAGAAGCGGAGCTGCGCGGGAGGCTCAAGGGGCCGGCGGCGAACCTCACCCAGGATCTATATGTCGCGAAAGGGCTCGTCAGCGGACGCATCATGGCGAAGAACGAGGACGTCTGCCTGCATTGCGGCCTCTGCGCCGACCATTGTCCGACCGGGGCGTGGCAGATGCAGACCTTCCAGCTGGACATGCCCCATGCCGGCGGAGTTCGCTTGGTAGCCGTTTCGGGAGAAGCAATCCGTGGCTAGATCCTCGCTCGCAGTGGTGTTTTCGGGAAGCGGCGGAGCCGGCGCCATGAGTGCCGGCGAGCTGCTTCTGCGTGCGGCGGCCGATGCCGGCTACTACGGCATGATGAGCAAGCTGTTTGGCGCCCAAGTGCGGGGTGGAGAGGCTGCAGCTCTGGTCCAGATCTCGACCGAGCCCGTTTCTTGCCAGCCCGATCGCTTCGACCTCTTCGTTGCGCTCGACTGGGACAAAGTCGATCAGTTTGCTTCTGAGATACCGTTGGACGAAAATACCATCATCATCGCCGACCCGCAGTCCGGCCCTACGCCGCCGAGCATTGCCAAGTCGAAGGCAAGAACCATCCCCGTCAGCATGAGCCCTGGACATGCGACGCCGCTCGAGTGCGCGCTGCAAGGCAAGCACACGAACGTCTTTGCTGCTGGCGCTGTGGGCGCGCTCGTTGGTCTGCCCGTCAGCGGACTGCAGGCGGCGCTGGTAACCGTGCTGGGTGGCAAAAGCGTGGAAGCGACGCGCACCAACGCCGCGGCGCTTGAGGCGGGCATAGCGGCGGCGGCCGGGCTCGATCTGGACATGCATCTATCACCGGCACACCCGGCTCCACGCTGGCTGATGACCGGGAACCAGGCCATCGCCGTGGGATCTCTGCGCGGTGGGGTGCGATTTGTCGGCTGCTATCCGATCACGCCGGCGACGGATCTCGTCGAATGGCTGGCGCCGCAAATCCAGAAGCTCGGCGGCCGGCTGGTGATGGCAGAGGATGAGCTCTCTTCCATCAACATGGTGCTCGGCGCCTCCTATGGCGGCGTGCCCGCCATGACGGTGACGTCTGGGCCGGGACTTTCTCTGATGGTCGAGACGATCGGATTAGCCATCGCCGCCGAAGTTCCTGCTGTGATCATCGACGTGATGCGCGGCGGCCCTTCGACCGGCATCCCCTCCAAGACCGAGCAAAGCGACATCAACATCGCCGTCTATGGCTGCCACGGCGATGCGCCGCACGTGGTGCTGGCGCCGACCTCGGTGCGCGACTGCATGTTTACGGGGGAATGGGCCGTCTATCTCGCGGAATCGCTGCAAACCCCCGTCATCGTGTTGTCCGATCAGGCACTCGGTCTGGCCTACGCGGTCATCGACCCCAAATTGGATCGTCCGCAGCCACTGGCACGGCGAACCGATCTGTCCGTCGGCCCTTTCAAGCGCTACGCCGTCGGTACCGATCCCGTGACCGCCATGCCGCGTCCTGGAACGCCCGGCGGTCAATGGGTCGGCGAAGGCCTCACGCACAACGAGACGGGGATACCCGTCGGCGGCGCGAGCGTGCATCTCGCCCAGATCGACAAACGGGCCCGGAAGATCGCGCAATTCGACCCTGGGCCGCATTGGGGCAGCGTCTGGGGAGAAGGTGAGACCGCCATCCTGACGTTCGGCTCGAGCATAGGACCGGCGCAGGAGGCAGCGCGCAGGCTCGCCGCGGCCGGACAGCCCAGCCGCGTCATCGGCTTGCGCGTGCTCATGCACTCGACGGCGCCCGCCGCATCGTGGTGATGGAGCAGAACCACAGCGGCCAGCTCTACCACCACCTGCTGGCGCACAAGGCCATTCCACCGAGTGCTGAAAGTCTCGCACGTCCCGGCCCGCTGCCGTTCCGACCAGCCGAAATCACCGCGCATGTGGCCTAAGGGAGAATTCTTTTGAGTACGCTAGAGATTGCGGCCCCCGCGCATGCGCAAGTGCTCGCCGCCCACGACTTCCATTCCGGCGCTACTCCGATCTGGTGTCCGGGCTGCGGCGACTACGGCGTGCTCTCTGCGTTGGAGCACGCCTTGGCGGCGCACGGACGTCCCCCGCACGAAGTCGTCCTGGTCTCAGGGATAGGGTGCTCCTCGCGCCTGCCCGCTTACACGTCGTGCTATGGCTTCCACGGCGTGCACGGTCGCGCGCTTCCGTTCGCGGCCGGTGTCAAGCTGGCGCGGCCCGACCTCGAGGTGATCGCGGTGGGAGGCGACGGCGACGGTTTCTCCATCGGCGGCAATCACTTCATCCATGCCTGCCGGCGCAATCTGGATATGCTCTATCTCGTCATGGACAACCGCGTCTACGGCATGACCAAGGGGCAGCCCTCGCCCACGACCGAACCCGATTGGGACAGCGACATCGCCCCTGGCGGTCTGGGGCTGCGCCCGTTCGAACCGGTCGCTCTGGCCCTGGCGGCCGGGGCGACGTTCATAGCGCGCGGCTTTGCAGGACGGTCTCATGAGCTGTCGGACTTGATCCTCGCCGGGATCAAATGGCCGGGCTTTGCATTCGTCCAGGTTTTGAGCCCTTGCATGGCCTTCCGATCCGAGCAGTTCGGCTGGAAGGACAGCGTTCGTGCCACCTCCCACGCCATAGAGGACGATCGCGCGGCGGCGCATGCGGCAGCGATCGCGGATGACGGCTATAGTCTTGGCGTACTCTTCAGAGACCATCGAGCTTCAATTCCCGCTCGGCCTGCTGCGAAGGCATCCCTCACGCAGATTGAAACCCAATTCATGGTTTGCCGCTGAGCGCGCTCGACCTCGAGTTGACAAGTATCGCGCTTGCCCTAGCGACCTGAACGAAACAGGGCTTCGCGCCTGATGACGCACGAGGTTGCTTCCAATGCTCGACACACCGCTACTCTCGACACCGGCCATCTCAGGTCTGACCGACGCCACGGTCAAAGCCAGGTAGGCGTCGGAGGGATACAACGAGCTTCCCCGGCCCGATCAGCGCACGACAGTCCGGATCATCCTGGAAGTGTTGCGCGAGCCGATGCTGGCGCTGCTGCTCGGTGCCGGCCTGATCTACCTCCTGCTCGGCGATCTCAAGGAAGCCATCATCCTGCTCGCGTTCGCGTGCATGTCGATCGCCATCACGGTCGTGCAGGAGAGCCGTACCGAGCGCGTTCTGGAAGCCCTCCGCGACCTCACCAGTCCGCGTGCGCTCGTTATTCGCGAGGGTGAGCGCAAACGTATCGCCGGGCGGGAAGTCGTTCGCGGCGACTTCATTGTGCTCGGCGAAGGCGACCGGGTGCCGGCCGATGCCGTTCTGGTTCAGAGCCATGACCTGCAGACGGATGAATCGCTGCTGACAGGCGAGTCCGTGTCCGTACGCAAGGTCGCGGCGAAACCTGGAGCGCCGTCCCCAGGCGTTCGCCCGGGCGGCGATGATCTCCCGTGCGTGTTCTCGGGCTCTTTGATCGTGCGCGGTTCCGGCATTGGCGAGGTCACAGCGATCGGCATCTCGAGCGAGATCGGCAAGATCGGGCATTCGCTCAGCACCTTGGAGACGGAACCGCCGCGCCTGCGAGCGCAGATGCAACGACTCGTTCGCGTCTTCGCAATGGTCGGCGGCGCGGTGAGCGTCCTTGCCGTCGTCCTCTACGGAACCTTGCGCGGCGGCTGGCTGGATGCCCTGCTCGCCGGTATCGCGCTGGGTATGTCGATGTTGCCGGAAGAATTGCCGGTCGTGCTCGCTGTCTTCATGGCGATGGGGGCATGGCGCATCTCACGGGCGGGTGTTTTGACGCGGCGGGCGGCTGCGATCGAGACACTCGGCTCGGCAACGGTGCTCTGCACCGACAAGACCGGCACTCTCACCGAGAACCGGATGTCGGTCGCACAGTTACGCCTTGCGAATGGTCAAGCGTTCATACCGCGCAAAGCTGAAGACGCGAGCTTGCCGGATGCATTTCATGACCTCGTCGAATTCGGCCTGCTCGCCAGTGCGCCCGAGCCCTTCGACCCCATGGACAAAGCGTTCCATGAACTTGGCCGCGCACGCCTCTCCGGTACAGAGCATCTGCATGGCTCTGAATGGAAGCTCGCACACGCCTACGGCCTTCGTCCCGATCTCCTCGCCATGTCGCAGGTCTGGCAGGGCACGAGCGACGCACAGCAGTTCGTCGTTGCGTCGAAGGGCGCTCCCGAGGCCATCGCCGAGCTGTGTCACCTCTCGACCGGGGATCGTGCTGCGTTGAGTACGTCGATCAACGCGATGGCGAACGACGGCCTTCGCGTGCTCGGCGTTGCGCGCGCATCTTTCGAGGGTACGAATTGGCCGGAGTCGCAGCACGATTTCGCATTCGAGTTCGTGGGCCTCGTCGGTCTCGCAGATCCGTTGCGCGCCAGTGTACCAGCAGCCGTGGCGGAATGCCGGACCGCCGGCATCAAAGTGGTCATGATCACGGGCGATTACCCGGCGACGGCCAGTGCAATTGCCCGCCAGGCCGGTCTCGAAGCCGACGATGTCGTGACCGGCGACGACCTCGAGGCCATGAATGACGGCGAGCTCGCGCAGCGCGTTCGTACCGCCACCGTGTTCGCGCGGATCATGCCGGAGCAGAAGCTGCGCATCGTCAATGCCCTCAAGGCGAACGGCGAGATCGTCGCCATGACCGGAGACGGCGTCAACGATGCGCCGTCACTCAAGGCCGCGCACATCGGTATTGCGATGGGAGGACGCGGAACGGATGTCGCGCGCGAGGCGTCCTCGATCGTTCTGCTCGACGACGATTTCGGATCGATCGTCAAAGCCGTCCGGCTCGGCCGCCGCATCTACGACAACCTGCGCAAGGCCATGGGCTTCATCTTCGCCGTGCACGTACCGATTGCTGGGCTGGCCCTGCTGCCTTTACTCTTCGGTTTGCCGCTCTTGTTCGGGCCGATGCACATAGCCTTCCTGGAGATGGTGATCGACCCTGTTTGCTCGCTCGTCTTCGAGGCCGAGACGGAAGAGGACGATGTGATGCGACGCCCGCCAAGATCCCCAGATGAACCGCTATTCTCCCGGCATTTGATCGCCTGGAGTGTGCTGCAGGGAGGCTTCGCATTTGCCCTCGTGGCCGCCATCTTCATCATCGGCCACCGCCAAGGCATGCCGGACACGGAAGTCCGTGCCCTCGCTTTCTTTTCGCTGGTGATGACGATTGTCGGACTGATCTTCGTCAACCGCTCCTTCAGCGCTTCGCTGATCACGGCGCTCGGCCGGCCCAATCCAGCGCTCGTCTGGGTGCTTGCATCCGTCGCGACAATGCTCGGCCTGACGCTTCTCTGGCCGTTCGCCAGCGGGCTGTTCCGTTTCGGACCACTGCACTGGGACGATCTCGCACTGACGCTTGCAGCCGGTGCAGTCGTGCTCGTCGTTCTGGAGGTTCTGAAACCAATGTGGCGCGCAAGACTCTTGAGCTGAAGACGATCATCAATCGTACGCCGGCAGGCTTGGAACTCGTTGAGCAATCGCTTCCCGAAAGATGAGTAGTTTCCGGACCTCGCGCCACTGCTTCCAGTCCTGTAGCCTCATGCCCTGAGCATTACTCGACGCGCAAGGTAGAACTACGAGATGGTCGAGCGACGGCATGTACTGATGGGTGGCGGGGCATTAGCTGTCTTTGGCGCCGGCGCAACGTATCTGGGATTGCGACAGATGGGCTCGATGGAGGACTACACTGCCTCTGTCGCGGCAACCCGCGCTGCGCTTTCGCAGCGCCCGGAAATGCTGGACTTCATACGCTACGCAACGCTTGCGCCGAATGGGCATAACACCCAACCTTGGCAATTTCGCATAGGCAAAGGCCGGATCGAAATACGGCCTGATTTTTCACGACGCACCCCGATCGTCGATCCGGACGATCACCACATCTTCGTCAGCCTTGGTTGCGCCGCCGAAAACTTGAGCATTGCCGCCGGAGCGCGTGGTCAGCCAGGTGACCTCAGCTTCGAACCGGCCAATGACGGTGCCGCGGTGTTGACGCTCGGTGGTGAACCGAGCGGCCCAGTCGCGCTGTTCGATGCCATACCAGAACGTCAATCGACACGTGCCGACTACGATGGCAAATCGATCAGCAGTAGCGATCTGCAGTCGTTGGCCAAAGCTGCCATCGTTCCTGGCGTTGACCTGGTTCTGATGACCGATCGGCCCATGATGGACCGCGTCCGCGATCTGGTCGTGACAGGCAACAGCGCGCAATTGGCTGACGCAGCTTTCGTGCGGGAGCTCAAATCGTGGCTACGTTTCAGCCCGCGCCAAGCGTTGCAGACCGGCGATGGCCTGTTCAGCGCCGCAAGCGGCAGTCCTACGGCTCCTGCGTGGCTCGGCCCGATATTATTCGACTGGGTCTTCAAGGCGAACTCCGAGAATGAGAAGTATGCGCGCCAAATTCGATCGTCGGCGGGCATCGCAGTGTTCGTCGCGCAGAAAGAAGATCGAGAGCATTGGGTTCTCGCAGGACGTGCCTGCCAGCGCTTCGCCTTGCAGGCGACCGCGCTCGGCCTGAAGCACGCCTTCATCAATCAGCCAGTCGAGGTCGCACGGCTTCGACCGGAGCTGGCGAATCTTGTCGGAATGCCAGGTCGCCGGCCCGATATCGTCATGCGCTTCGGGTATGGACCGACACTTCCTTACTCGGCGCGAAGGCCAGTTAGCACGGTTCTGGTGTGAATGGATCAGCTGATACACGGGCCTCGTACTGTGCAGCCGACAGTTCATCATGGTCGCCATCAAACGTCACCCGGTGCTGGCCAACTACGCCCTGATGTTCGCCATCTCCTCGGGCGGAATGCTCGTGGCGGTGGACCCCAGAGGAATTTTCAGGACCAAGAGCGTCCTCGCCGTGATGCTCATGCATGCGTCTCTCGCAGCTGGAATGTTGATCCTGCTGCCTCCAGCGATATCGGGGAACGTGTGGTTCTCTTTGACCGCGCTTACGCTGCCGCACTGCGGGGCGTCGTTGCGACGGTCTATCTGGCCATAGGTGGATATGAGCGTGACAATCCGCATTTGTCAGTTCCTACGCCCAAACCGCAACCATGACGGTGGCAACTCTGTCTGGACCTCAAAAGTTGCTGTTCACTGTCACGCTCGGAATGGTCGTGACAGGTGCCTTCGTTGCGTGGCGCTTCCAATCCGACATCGAACAAGCCCGCGCTCGCGTCGCATTCGGCGGGACCGTGATTTCAACGCCGTGCGGCCTCATCGAGTATCAGGAGGCCGGCACCGGTACTCCTCTGCTGGCGGTGCACGGCAGTGGCGGTGGTTTTGATCAAGGGATGGCGTTCGCCGCGCCTCTGGCGCGTCAGGGCATCCGCGTGATCGCCATGTCGCGCTTCGGCTATCTGCGCACGCCGATGCCGGTCGATGCATCTGCAGAAGCGCAGGCCGAGGCGCATGTCTGCCTTCTGGACGCACTTGGGATTGAATCAGCTGCCGTTCTCGGCGGGTCCGCCGGAGCACCGTCGGCGCTGAGTATGACGATCCGTCATCCTGGTCGTGTCAGGGCCCTCATCCTCGTTGCGCCGCTCGCCTACAAGCCACCGACATCTACCGACTCGGTCCCGCCAATGGCGTCCTGGGTCGAAAAGACCATGATGGCGGTAATCGGATCGGATTTCCTGTTCTGGTCGGTGATGCAGCTTTCGCGCGGAGTGATGATCGATACGATCCTGGCGACGCCGCACGCGCTGTTAACGTCCGCCAGCGTGGCCGAGAGAGCGCGCATCGACGCGATGCTGGACAACATTCTGCCGGTTTCGGCGCGCGTGGCGGGCCTTCGCAGCGACGGCGCTGTGGGCAAGAAGCTTGCTCAATCGCGGCTCGACCAGGTTCGCGCACCGACGCTGATCATCGCCGCGCGCGACGACGGCTATGGCACTTATGTCAGCGCCGAATACACCGCCCTGGGGATCGCCGGGGCACGATTCCTAGGCTTCGATACCGGCGGCCATACCTGGGTTGGGCACGATGACGAGGTGATGGAGGCCATCGCCGCACTGATCATTCCGGCCAAGTTGGCTCCCGCCCCATGACCGGCGACGCCGCGCCCCTTGCCTCACACTTCCCGAACCAATGACAGGACATGCCATGACCGTTCATGATGCCGGCCACCTGAAGCGCCTGCCACAGATGGTTTCAGACTTGGCGCTGCGCCTTGGCGCAGATTCTGATTGTCCTTTCGATACTGTGGGCTTTTCTCAGACTGGTTCGATGCGGATCAGCCTGAAGTCGAGGCTCTGGCTTCCGTTCACCGCCCGCCAGACGATGTCGGTCAGGTCCTGCGCCTTTGCGTGGAACGCCCGCTTCCGGCCGCTAGGCTACATGACTGTCACCGATGCGCTCGAAGATGGCATAGGGCGCCTCGACGTGACGGCGCTCGGGATGATCCCGGTGGCAAGCTCGAAATCCAGCGCGGCGCTGACCCGCGGCGAACTGATTCGCTATCTCGCGGAGCTCCCGCTCGCGCCGGATGCGATGCTGCACAACCGCGACCTTGCCTGGCGAGAGATCGACGCCTCGACAATCGCCGTGACGGCGGGCTCCGGCGACAACAACTGTGAGGTCATTGTTGGTCTTGGGACGGATCAACGCATCATCAGCGCCTTCTGCGCCGACCGCGCGGCGAGCGCGACACCTCCATTCGCGCCCATGCCGTGGCGCGGCGCATTCTCCGACTATCGCCAAGAGAACGGTCGATGGATTCCGTCTGCGGCGCAGGTGGGTTGGGTGATCGATGGCAGGGAAGACATCTACTGGAAAGGCATGATCCGAGATTGGAAGCCGCTTAGTACTGCATCGGCGCGGCGGTCTGACGGGCGCCACTGAAGAACTAAGACAGACAATCACTACGAGGCGCGGGCATTGGCGTTCTTGCTGGTCAACCAACTCAACGTGCACAGCAGCTATGCATACGTACCAAATTATGACTCACCGCCACATTGACTGCCGGTTGATCCGCTATTGCCTCGTTCGTCTCGTGCTGACATTGCAGCAGGGAGCACTTCGAGATGCCGCCACTTTTGAAACCGGCCGAAAGCATTTTGCTCTTTCTCGACCCAAGATCCGAGCATCTGGAGCGCCTCGGTTCCGCACGTCGAGAGCCAACAAAACGCAAATTGACGACGGCGCACCGGGCGGCTCAGCTGGCCTGCGTGCCGACTCATCTTGCCAGCAAAGGCACGCTCGGCTCGGGCAAGACCAGGATGGTACTTGCAGCTCCGATCATTGCCGCCAACACGCATGATCTGCCGCCGACATCCATCCAGTGGAGCGAGAGCCCGCTCGGCAAAGCTCTCGCCGCCTCCGAGCGCAACAGCCTTGTGCTGTGCGGCTTCTGGCTGGAGTGCACGGCCTCCTGTACCACGCTCTCGGCGATTGCCGAAGGCATCAACGTGGCCGTGCTGATAGACGCGACGCCATACTGGCTCGCAGAGACGGAGCGGCCGGCGATCGACCGGCTCATGCAAGCCGGCGTGGTGCCGATGACGACGGCGCAGATGATCATGGAATGGGCCGAGAGCGAAGCGTCCGCGGCGACAAGACAACAGCTCATATCGCTTCTGTCGGAATTCTGATGTCATGAACCGGCATGTTGAGAAGTCATGCAGACGACACCGCTGCTGACGGACCGGGCGTTAGCTCGGTGATGGAAAATTTGTGCCACGCATCAATAACATAGCCTTCACTGTTCTTCAGGGTTTCGACTGAAAAGCAAGTCGAAATGATTTAGTCTCGGAGCTTGAAAATCAGCGCCATTAGCCGTTCGCGGCGGCGCCGTTCCAGGCTCCGAACGACGCCCGAGCTCTCGTGACCGAGAGATCCGGTCAACGGCGCAGCGTTGCCTGGTCCGCAGACCGCGAGCCCGTCGTGCTGAGCTGCGTGAGCCGGTCATGTCGTGCCGGAGATTCTATGTCGGGCCCGCGTGGCCACCCCCGCTCAGCGCCTACGACTACGCCTTGACGGTAGATAAGCCGTCTGCGCCTCACGAAGTGCTTCTGACGGGCCTGGTCGAAGCAGTGCAGCCTCTACCACTGGATGACGACCGGTGGAGGGGGCATGGAACTCGGGACGGCGCGTCGTGGCCAGGCGGTGTCACCGCCGACGGTTGGCGATATCATCATCTATCTGGCGCAGGAGCCTGTGGATTCGGCACGATTACCGTTCGCGAGGAGGCCGTAGTGCCGGATGCGATGGAAGCCCTTTGGCAGCACGTGGACAAGGAAGCGGCGGATGAACTCGGCCGGGGCCAGTGTCATCGTCTTCCAGCGCGCAAGCCCAACCCAATCGAAGCCGCCACCAACTCTCCGGGGAAGCACCCTTCCCGCCGGCTGTCTGGCATCCCTCCTTTGAGGCCTTCGAGATGCCAGCGACCACATCGCGCAGCAACGTGGTTGCTATCTGGTTGCTAGGCGCCTCAGGGAGGCTGGATCAAATTCGGAGATCTCATATAACATATTGAATTCATTGGTGCGGACGGTGGGACTCGAACCCACACGACGTTGCCATCTCAGGATTTTAAGTCCTGTGTGTCTACCGATTCCACCACATCCGCATGATCGACCTAATCGCTGATTTTGCCACGCGATCCTTGCATTTCCGTTCCCGTCGTATTGCACGTCTGTTCAGAGATTGGGACACACCGGGGACACAAATCACTCAAGCTTCCTCGGCCTTTAGGGCTATAGGCGTTTGAACCTCTTGATGCAACGTGTCGAGCGCGTTCGGGGTTATCCCCGGTTCCGCCCCCTACGCTATCCTGTCCATCGGAACAGCAGCAGGACGCAGAATGAGCACCAACCGCCTCAAGACCGTCGCTCTACTCGAAGCGCTCGAGTCGGCCAGACAAGCAGCACATGAGTTGACAGGCGATCCGACGACGGACACGCTCTTCCGGCGCATCGCGCTGCGTATCGCGATGAAGACGGGGGTCGAGGCAGATGGGCTATTGGGAGCAGATCAGCGGCGCCAATAGGCGCGCGGCGGAAGAGCGGGCACGTTTGCCGCGCTGGCGTCAGTTCGACTGGACCAACGTCGCCGCGACGGCGCTGGGCGTGGCGTTCTGGATCGGCTTAGTTGCTAGGCTCCATCCTCTCGCGAAACATATGCTACCATGCTCCGAGTCAGACCTTCCAGGTCCCGTTGACAGATGAAACCCTTTATTTGAAACTCCTGGCATCGATCGCGGGTCCAGCCTCGCGAGTCCACTCATGTCAGAACCCGATCAGATTGCCACCCTAGATTCAACCGGACACATCAAATGCAGGGCAAAACGTCACTAACCAAAGTGGTTCGATCAGCCTTTTGTTCGACGCAATTATCTAAGGCAATCGTGGCACTACTGCTGTCGGCACAGCCCATGACTGACGCGCATGCCTGTGAGGCTCAACTCGGCCAGAAGCCTCACATTGGAGAACGAGCCGCTTTTGCACGATGCTTCGCTAACCAACTGGCAACTGATGATCGTGGTTCAGCGACTACAATAGAGTATCTTTTAGGCTTATCGACAAAAGACAAAGCATTGTTCGACCGCATGCTATCGATCACCGCGCTGGAGATATTATCGAATAACAACACAGCTTCGCTTATAAAGCTCGAAGAGCGCTTTGGTAATAGTATGTATAATAATACGATGCATTCCTT
>LNDR01000322.1 GCA_001464755.1 Rhizobiales bacterium Ga0077524 | reverse complement strand
CCTCAAGATCGCGGTGACGACGAAGGTCATGCAGGAGCTGATGGGTATCGACCATCCCTGCGGTGGCATGATCTACGGACGGAACGTGCACGCCGCCCCGCATGTCCTCCGCTTGGGGCAATATATGCACGTGGTGCTCGAGTTCGAGCTTGCCGTCCGCGTCGGTCGAACCTTGGCTCGGAAATCGAGTCCATGGACGCGCGAGGAAGTTCGCGCCGAGATCACCGAGGTGATGCCAGCTTACGAGCTGATCGAGGATCGCAACGCCATCTATAAGGAAACGAGGCCCACCACGCTGGTCGCTGACAATGCCTGGAACGCAGGTATCGTTCTCGGCAAGCCGGTCAAGCTGCCCGCGTCGTTGGAGCTGAATGGTCTTGTCGGGCGTTTGACCATGCCGGGCGGCGCCCGCGAAGGCCGCACCGATGACCCTATGGGCGCGCTTGCCTGGTGCGTGAATCTCGCCGCCGATCGTGGCAGGCCGCTCGAGGCAGGGCAGGTCGTGATTACCGGCAGTGTAATACCGACGCTGCCGATCGCCAGCGGCGAAACCTTCAAGTTCGAACTCGAAGGACTCGGAAACATCGAGATTACGGCCACAACTTGAATGTCGTTGCCGCCCTCAGCGGTCGACCGAGGCGGACGCGGCGATCGTTCGGGAGCGAAAGACGCCGCCAAATCGCAGAAAGCGTTGCAATAGAATCACAAATCACTGTTTCCAGTGATGATTTCGCGACTTTCTGCTTTGGAAAAGTACTGATTCGATCTACTTAATGGCCACCAAGCCAATTCATTTGAAATAACAAGTTCCTAGGCGACAACCCTCAGGTAGGACATCCCAATGCAAGCGAAAGTGGCAGCGAAAGCTCTGAAATCGGCCAAGCCCGCGAAGACGGCGAAGGCTGCGAAAGCCCCAGCCAAGACAGCAGTCAAAGCAGTCAAAGCAGTCAAGGCGGCGAAACCCGCAGCGAAGGCATCAAAGCCCGTCAAGCTCGGCGCCGGCGACACGGTCACCCTCCGCCATCTCGGCAATGCCATCTCGGACGCGCATCAGCTCCCGAAAAAGCAGGCCAACGAGATCTTGTCGCAGACCATCGACATGATCACCGGCTACCTCAAGAAGGGCGCCCGCATCCGCATCGGCGGCCTCGGCATTCTCCAGGTCAAGAAGCGTCCGGCGCGCATGGGCCGCAATCCGGCCACTGGCGAGCAAATCAAGATCAAGGCCTCGAAGAAGGTCGCTTTCCGCGCCGCCAAGGAGCTGAAGGAATCGGTCTGATACCGCTTTCTGGTGCAGTGTTTCGAGAATGCAACGGGCCGGGATCTGATCCCGGCCCGGAATTGTTTTGAACCGTCTCATTCATGTCCACGTCGTCGATCGGGAGATGCGGCGTTGGCCGTCCAGTGCGGTTGAACTAAGATTCGGCGCGGGCAGAGCCGGAGGGGCGAATGATCGAGGCATCAGTCATCGAGCGGCCAACGGCGCGCGTCATCGTGCTGGACACCTCCGACCGCATACTTCTGTTTCGCGCCATGATTGGCCATTCCGTCGAGCCGGAGCGGCTCCCCGATGCGACGAGCTTCCTGGCCCTGCCGGGTGGCGGCATCGAACCGGGCGAGGCGCCCGAGGTGGCGGCACGGCGCGAGCTTGCCGAGGAGACCGGGATTCTGGTGGATGGCCCTCTCGCGATGGTCGCCCATCGCACCACCGGCTATGACTGGAAGGGTCGGCGGTACCTCACGCGCGAGCACATCTTCTTTCACCGCTCGCTCACGACCGAACTCGATCGGACCGGCTGGCTCGAGACGGACAAGCGCTGGATGAGTGATCTCGGCTGGTGGACGCTCGATGCATTGGTCGCCACGGACGAGATCGTACGACCGCAAGGACTGGCCGTGCTGGCACGCGATCTCAGCCGAGGCATCCTCCCTGCATCTGCTGTCGAGCTTGGTCGCCGCCGCTAGACAAGTGCCAAGACCGACAGAGCCGGTCGCGGCCCAAGCCACGCAGGCACCCCATGCAATCCACGTTCGCGCTTCTCCCGTCGGCGGTCGTACTGGTGTCCGTCCTCTGTTTCCGCGCCACCGGGCTGACGGCGGCCGCTTCAGCTGCCGTGGCCGCGATCGTGCTTTGGCTCGCCCACGTGTTCGAGCCGCCGTCCCTGCCGCAGTTGGCCAGCGTGGTGGCCGATGCAGCTGTGTTGACGGCTCTGGTCGCGGCAATGGTGGTTCCGGGCATCCTGTTCGTCGAGGCAACGCGGGGCCGGAAATCGCCAGAAGCCATTGGCGCGCTGGTCGTCGCGGCCGGACTGCCGAAGCCTCAAGCCGCGATCCTCATCTCGACCGGTATCGGCGTTATGGTCGAGAGCCTGACGGGCATGGGTGTCTCCCTCCTCGTGACGATGCCATTGCTGCTTTCCCTGTTCGACAAGCGGGCAGCCATCGGTATCGGCCTCGTCGGCATGAGCCTGATGCCGTGGGGCGCCCTCGCCATCTCTGCTCATGTCGGGGCTAAGCTCTCCGGCGTACCGCTCGAAAGCCTTCAGGGTTGGATCGCGGCCGTCAGCGGTCCGGTCGCCTTTTGCCTGCCGGCGCTCGCGTTGCTGTTCGTCGGGCGCCCGACGATGAACGACGGGTGGGTGGCGGTGCTGGCTGGCTTCGTCCTCGCGACGTCTATTGGCCTCGCATCGCGCTTCATTGGCGTCGAGGTTGCGGGTGTGGCCGGCGGCCTTGCCGTGATCGTCTTGATGGTTTTGCTGGCGGGGCGCAGCGAGGGTTTGCGCGCTGCCGTCTCGGCCCCGGGCCTTGTCCCCTACCTCGTGCTCTTGGCGGCCGTGGTCGCCCAGAAGCTGGCCGTGGCTCCGCTTGCCAGATCGGGCTTCTCTCCCGTTCTGAGCACCGATCGCGTCGAGTTCGCCGTGCTCACCTCGCCAGGGGTGGCGCTGCTGGCCGCGACGCTGTTGGCCGCGTCGTCGCACCTGCGACCCGCGCTCCTGGCAACGGTCGCTCTCCGCGCATGGCGGCCAGTCGCGGCGATCGCCCTCTTCATGCTGGCGGCGCGGCTTCTCGTCGAATGCGGTGCGATAGCGGCTTTGGCGCACACCATCAGCGGTCTCGGACGCGAGGGTGCCGCTGTCGCGGTGGCGCTGCTCGGCGCAGTCGGTGGTTTCGTCACCGGCTCCGGCGTGACCGGCAACGCGCTCTTCATGCCGAGTGCGGCTGCCGCAGGTGAGACGTTTGGGGCCACACCCATATTCGCGGCTCTCCAGAACGGCGCGAGCGGACACGTCGGCATGGCGTCCCTACCTGTCGCAGCCATCCTCTTGGCATCTCTTCCGCAACGCGAGCCGGGCGACGACGCCATCGTGCTGCGAACGGCGCTGACGCTTGCGGCTTGGCACGTGCTGATCGCCACGATGGCGGCACTGGCACTGCTGCATCTTGCCATGTGATCGACGTAACCGAAGTCAGACAGCCATCAGGATCGACACCGCGCTGTCGAGCGTCAGGTCGTAGCGCTGGCCGAGGTTCTGGTTCGCGGTCTCCGCACCCTTGGTGCCCTTCCAGTGGCGTGACCGCTCCCACACGCCCATGTCGCGATACCAGGCCATCAGACGCATGCGAATGAGGCCCGGCCCTGGCGCCTGCTTCTGGCGCCACAAACCCTGCACCTGGCTGTCGTGCGTGCCCTCCCAGTTGGCCCAGGTGCTCGATGACAGCTCCAGGAATTGCTCGAAATCGCTCTCGCGGATATCGTACCAGCGGTGCGTGGTATAGCCGGGATCCGTACGGGCGATCGTGCCCCCCTTCGGACGCAGCGTCGGTAGCCAGATGTCGTGCTGAGCCTTGCTGACACCCTCGAGGCCGCCGATGGCCGCATCGGCATTCGCGATTGCAGCCGCCTCGTCCGGCCACTCCGTGACGCTGACGATGGTGTTGAAGTTGAGCCCGATAAGCGGCTTCCAGAGCCCGAACAGCCGGCCGCCCTTCGCCTCCACCGCGGCTCGCCCGGTCGTCGCGATCAGACGACCCACCTCGGCCACCCTCCCCGGACCGAACGCCACCACATGATGCTCGTAGACGGCCATGCGACAACCCTCCTCCTTCATCGTCTTGCGAAGCCCCGCGCGGCGTGCGGTAGTTTATCGAGCCGGCACGGCCGCCGGCGCACGATTCCGCGAGGAGCACTCATATGGCCTCACTCCCCGACGACATCGTCGTCCTCGACAGCGTTACCCATTTCGAGGCCAAGCACAAAGGCACCGTTGCCTACTGCGGCTCACACGCCGGCATTTACGCGGCCTACTATGCCGCCTCCAAAGGCATCGCTGCCATTATCTTGAATGACGCCGGCATCGGCCGTGAGCGCGCGGGCGTCGCCGGGCTGGCGTTGCTCGAAAGTCTGGGTGTGCCCGGCGCCGCCATCTCGCATATGTCGGCCCGCATCGGCGAGGGCAAAGACGGCGTCGAGCGCGGCGTGCTGACGACGGTCAACGCACCTGCCGCGGCGCTCGGACTGAGGCCCGGCCAGAGCTGCCGCGAGGCACTGCTCTTGCTGCACAAGGCGTCGCCCAAGGCCTCGCCGATGCCAACGCCGCTGGAGGAATCCCGCTTCGAGGTGCCGGAGCTCGGCATGGGCGGCGTCAAGGTTGTCGTCATCGACTCGATGAGCCTGGTGAAGCCCGAGGACGACGGCCACGTCGTCGTCGCGGCCTCGCACGGTGGCGCACTCGGCGGGCGACCGGAGATGGCGATCAAGTACCCCGTCTTCGCCTGCGTCTGTAACGACGCCGACCGTGGCATCGACAATGCCGGCATCACGCGCCTGCCCGCACTCGAGCAACGCGGCATCGCCGGCGCCTGCGTGTCGGCATTCTCCGCCCGCATCGGCGACGGCCGCTCCACACTCGCCGACGGCTACATCTCCGCCATCAACGACACCGCGCGCCGCCACGGCGGCCTGATCGGCCAGTCGACCAAGGAGTTCGTCGCGGCCATGGTGGTGGCAAAAGCCAAGTCCTGATCTTCGCCATTCGCAACTCAGCAGCCTGCATTCACGAGGATCGAGCCATGCCCGACATGGGATTGAACGGAAAAGTCGCCATTGTCACGGGCGCGGGCTCCCGCGCGGACGGCATCGGCAATGGTCGTGCAGCAGCGATCCTCATGGCGCGCGAAGGCGTGAGGGTCGCGCTGATCGACGCCGTGCCCGCCAATGCCGAGGCAACCAAGTCGATGATCGCCAAGGAGGGCAACACCTCCATGGTAGTCGAGTGTGACGTGACCGACCCCAAGTCGTGTGAGGCCGCCGTCGCCAAGACCGTCGCGACGTGGGGCCGCGTCGACATCCTCGTCAACAACGTCGGAGTCGGCGGAACCGGTGGCAGCGCCGTCGATCTCGACCTGGATGCCTGGGACCGCGACCTACGCATCAACGTCACTTCGATGATGCTGATGGCCCGCTACTCCATCCCCGAGATGCGCAAGGTCAACGGCGGCGCCATCGTCAACATCGCATCCGTGGCGGGGCTCAGGGGCGGCCATTCCGGCCTGATGTATCCGACATCCAAGGGCGCCGTCGTCAATATGACGCGCGCCATGGCCGCCCATCACGGCCGTGAGGGTATTCGCGTCAATTGCATCGCGCCTGGTATGGTCTACACGCCGATGGTCTACTCCCGCGGCAACGGCATGAGCGAGGAACTGCGCGAGGCGCGCCGCAAGCGTTCGCTGCTCCAGACGGAAGGCACTGGCTGGGACGTCGGTAACGGTGTGCTCTATCTCGTGTCCGACATGGCGAGATGGGTGACGGGTGTCATCCACCCCGTCGACGCCGGCGCAACCGCCGGCAGCGCCGACAGTCCGTCTCCCTCGCCCGACAAGCGATGACACTCCAGCGGGTCACCCCCAATTGCGGATCAGGACTGACGTCGGCAGCCCAAGCGATTGAACAAGGACAGCTCTCGTGACACTGCCGATGACCTGGGACGAGTGGACTGCTCACGACGGCGTGGGATTAGCCGAGCGCGTGCGCAAGGGTGACGTGACGCCATCGGAGCTGGCCCAGCAGGTGGCGGCGGGCGTGGCCAAGGTCGATCCGGCGCTCAACGCAGTTGTCGAGCTGTTCGAGGATGCCCTCGCTAGTCCGGCCGGCAATAACACGCGCCTGGACGGCCCGTTCGCCGGCGTCCCCTACCTGATGAAAGACCTCGGTCCCACGCTTGCGGGCCGAATGCAGGAAATGGGCTCGCTGTTCATGCGCGGCAACCGAGCGGCGACCGACAGTTTCCTCGCAGGCCGCATCCGGCAGGCGGGCCTCAATATCATGGGCCGCACGACGACGCCCGAGTTCGGCGTGTGCAGCTCCGCAGAGAACCCGGCCGTCTACGTGACGCGCAACCCCTGGAACACCGAATACACGACGTGCGGATCGTCGGCGGGGAGCGCCGCCACCGTAGCAGCCGGCGTGTTGCCGATGGCGCACGGCTCGGACGGTGGCGGTTCTATTCGCATTCCGGCGGGCGTCAATGGCCTGATCGGCCTGAAGCCGTCGCGTGGAGTTTTCTCGATCGCGCCGGGTCTCTCGGACCTGACCGGACTGGTGTCGAGCCAGGGCTGCCTGACGCGCTCTGTGCGCGATACGGCGGCCTTTTTCGATCATTGCCGCGGCGGCGCAGTGGGTGAATTCATGCCGTACTGGACGCCGCCCGAGCCCTACACCGAGCTGATCCGTCGCGATCCGAAACCACTGCGCATCGCACTCTCGCACGAGTGGGGCGACTATCGCGCGGTGCCGGAGTTCGTCGATGAGCTTGCCCGGGTGGGGCGCTTCCTGGAAGGGCTCGGCCATTACGTGGATTGGGCGTTGCCAGCGGTCGATCTGCGAGCCGCGTTCGAGGCCCAGACGACGTGCTACATCAGCAATTTCGCGCAGGTGATCGCTGGCATGCTGGCGGCACGCGGTCTCGAGCGCCCGCCTGCCGATTTGATCGAGCCAATCAATATCCGCATTTGGGAGGCGGGGATCGGCACCACCTTCAGCGAGCGGTTTCGAATGCAGGCGACGTTCAACACGACGGCGCGCGCGTTCGGTGCCTTCTTCGAGGACTGGGACATCATCCTGACGCCGGTGACCGCACTACCAACGCCCCGGATCGGCACGACAGAGTATCTGACCATCAGCGACAATCCGTCGGTGCGCGACTGGTTCGGCAATCTTTGGAAGAACTTTGCCTACACGCCGCTGGCCAATCTGTGCGGCATCCCAGCCATCTCTATGCCTATAGGTGAGCAGGCGGGCGGCCTGCCCCTCGGTATCCAGGCGCAAGCCAAGCAGGCCAATGACGGCCTGCTTCTGCAACTCGCCGCCCAGATCGAGCGCGCGATGGACGGGAAGTGGAACAGTGGGCGGAGGCCGAGGGTGCGGGTGTGAGATGCGCGCTCTTCGCGAACCTGACAATTTCTACCCCCGGCCTCGCTAGCACCTCGGCCGGCAATGTTGCCAGATCAGCGCTCGCGAGACGACAACCACGATTGGGCCATGTCACCCAGCGATCCGGATATGTTGGAACCTTGCAACAGCTCGGTGAGCTGACTGGGATCGAGAAGGCTCGTGTCGATTCCGTGCTGCTGAAGCAAGCCGAGGATTTCGTCCTGGCTCAAGCCGTCGAGCAAAGCCGGATCGATCCCCGCGTTAGCGAGCAGCTCCGTGATGCCGCCCATGTCACTCGGTAGCTGGGCCTGGCTGTTCGAGAACAACCCGCCGAGGGCTTCGGTGATCTTGCCAAAGTCGAACATCACTTGTTTCCTTCATTTCGATTGTGCGAAAGTAGAGGTCACCTCCTCATTCCGGCGGCACCGCAGCTCCCGGGTGGATTGCCCGGGCTCAGCCGTTCGGTTGTTTCGGTCGGAGCCGGACCTCTGTCGCTTGCTTCGACATGTGTGCAATCGGTGCCGCTTTTTCCAATAGGCCAGCCCCATCAACCCATCGGCTTTTCCGATGACGATAGGTGCTGAGCCGGCGTGCTACAGATTCAGGTGCTTGGCGCCTGGGTCGGGACCCTCGGCGTTATCGCTCTCGGCGCTTATTCATCAGCCCGCACGGTGTCTCTACGGCTTCACCGCGCTTCTCGTGCCCACTGCAGTGAAGCTGCCGATTTGGCGGAGCACGATCCGAGCCGCGACGACAATGTCGTGTTGCGCAACTCGCGCGAAAGAATGCGTCTCACGAGCAAGACGTCCCGCAGTAATCCCTTTATGTGCCTGCCGCTCCTGAAACGGGCCAGATGGTTCGGTGAACCGAGGCCTTGGGAAGTGTGCGAGAGGGCGGCGGGGTGGCCGTCCTTTCACCCATCGAGCGGTTGGTGGGCGACTCCGAGGAGTGCCGATCAGTTGATCTGGCTCGGTCATTCGTGAGACGAGCCCAGACCCCTTGCCCGCGCCTACCTCAGCGTTGCTTTTTTCCGCCAGTTTTTGCCCCGGCAGTCATTCCCGATCGAACTGCGAACGACGAATCTTGGGTTGTGGGCGCCTTGATTTTTGGCGATTTCGGCTTTCGCACTTCGCGATTGCCCTTTTGTTGGCCTTTAGCCATCAGTCTGGTCCCTCTCGGAAAACAAGTCTCTGGTGCGTTTGGCGGCTTTCGGAGGAACGCTGGGGCGGACCTCGGAGCCTCCATTAAATATTCTAGTTCAAGCACCATATCACGTTTCGAACGTGATTGATCTCGCAGAGCTTGCCCAAGGCTTGTTTATCTGTCCGGTCAATCCAGCGTGATCGCGAGCCCGCTCAAATCGGCATTGGCCATCAGTCCGTATTGCTGGCCGCTCAGTTCCAGAACCACGCCGTTCTGGTTGGTCAACACGATGGCGCGGGCGCCGGCGCCGACAGCGAGGCCCGCGCCTGCCGCGACGTAGACCCCTTCGACGTCGGACGGCTGATTGATGTTGCGGACGCGGCCGTAGAGCACGGTTTTCGAGCCGCCGAAGACGAGGCCGGCATCGATGCCGCCAGCTGAGACCCCGAAGCGCTGACCGCGAAAGTGGAGCGTGCCGCCGCCGCCGGAGCCGCCGATGATCCAGCCGGCCTTCCAGATCGTGAGCGTCATGGAGCCGTTTTCGGCGTGGCTGGCGGTCGACGCGCCCAGAATAGCAGCAAACACGAGTAAGGCGCCGCGCAGGCGCGAGATGATCGTCATGAGGCAACTCCCCCGAGTTGGTTCAGAGACGGCGGGTCGATCCTGCACGAATCGAACTCGAGAAGCCTCGCCAAAGGATGGGGCGGAAAAATGTTCCGTCCCATAGAGTTGCGAGATCAGGGCAATCCTTTCGGAGGCTCCGATCGAGCCTAACGCCCGGTCCCCTCGCTACACGGGACGGTCGCCCTTCTTCACCGTCAGCGCGGCACGGTTGTCGGCGGCCGGCAGCATCTTGGCCGGATCACGCGTGACCACCACGTCGATGATGGTCGGCGTGGACGTGTTCTCGAGGCCCTCCTGGATGGCGGCTTCCAGCTTCTCGGGATCAGACACGCGGATGCCGTGGCAGCCAAAGCCCTTCGCGATCTGCGAGTAGTCCATCTCGACGAGGTCCGACGACTGGTAGTTGCCGTGGCCGTAGACGGCATGCTGCAGCGCCTTCACGTAGCCGGACGCCGCGTTGTTGAACACGATACCGACGAAGCTGGTACCCAGTCGCCGCGCCGTCTCCAACTCGCCAAGGCTCATATTGAAGCCGCCGTCGCCGCACATCGTCACGACGCGGCGCTTGGGACCGGCCGCGAGCTGGGCGCCGATACCACCCGGTACGCCGTAGCCGATGGAGGCAAAGCCACGATCCGGCAGGAAATGTCGGCCAGCGGCCTTGGTGTCGAACATCAGACCGCCCCAGTGCCCCGCGAAGCCGCCATCGGCGACGAGGATGGCGTCGGCCGGCATTTGCTTGTTGAGCTGGTTCATGAGACGGCCGACGTTGATCGGGCTCTCCCTCGACTCGAGTCGATCCTTCGCGCCTTCGCGCCATTCGCCCATGCGCTTCGGCAACTCGGCGACGTACGCGGCCCGGCTTTGAGCCGCAGCCTTCCCATTGCCGAGGGCAGCGGCGAGGTCCAACAAGGTCAGCTTCGCGTCGCCCGCCAGCGCTACGTCGGTGCGCGTGGTCCGGCCAATCTCGCTCGGCTCGATCTCGACGTGGATCACCGGCTTGCCGGGCGGGATCAGCGCGAAGCGCTTGGTCGCGATCTCGCCGAGCTTGCAGCCGACCACCAGCAGGCAGTCCGACGCGCCGATCAGCGCGTTGGCGATGCGGTCGTAGCGGCCGAAAAGGCCTGCCGAGTGCGAGTGGTTGCACGCGATGGCCCCTTTGCCGCTCATGGTGTGCGCGACTGGTATTCCATAGGCTTCGGCGAACTGGGCGAGCACGTCCCAAGCCTCGGAAATATGCACGCCGCCGCCCGCGAGGATCAACGGACGCTCGGCCTTGGCGAGCAGCGCGGCGGCCTTTTCCACGCTAGAGCCGTCGGGGCGCGTGCGCCGCGCCTGCGCCTTCAGCGTCTCGGGGTCGACCCAGAAATCGGTTGCGTCGAAGTCGTGCTCGGAATGTGCGATGTCTTCCGGCACATCGAGCAGTACAGGCCCGGGACGCCCGCTGGTCGCCACCGCGAAGGCGCGACGAACGTGCTCGGGGAGCCGCTTGATCACCTCGACGCGGATCACCTCCTTCACCGCAGGCCGCAGGATCTCGATCTGCCGCGCCTCCTGCGTCATGTTCTTCCAGGCGTGTTCGCGGTTGGCGTCGCCCGCGATGGCGATCATCGGGATGCCGGCGTTGAGGCTCTCGATCAGGCCCGTTGTGAGGTTCGTCGCGCCCGGCCCCAGCGTGCCGTCAGCAACGGCCGGCCGGTTCGTGACCTTGCCCCAGGCATCGGCCGCGAAGGCGCCACAGCGCTCGTCGTTGATCAGGTAGTGCTTCAACGAAAGCACGCGGCAGGCTTCGTAGAACGGCAGCAGCTGAAAGCCACCCATGCCGAAGATCGGCCCGCAGCCGGTCAGCTTCAGCATCTCGGCGAGCGCCATGCCGCCGGTCATGCGGCGCACGGAATTGGGGATGGGCTGGTTCATGGGGCGTTGCCTCGTCTGATGCTTCGCGTTTCTGGGCGAGAGACTAGCAGCCCTGCGCCGCCGCGCCAGCGGATGCGGCAAGTGGCGTCGGCCAGACCCGCCTGTTGTGCACCTCGCCGCGAACTGCCTTACTGGCCGCCTCGCCCACACGCCGCCGGGACCTCAGCCAATGACCATCGCCGAAACGTTCGCCGGCTTTCTCGTTGCCACCCGCTTCGAGGACCTCCCCGAGCGGACCACCGATCTCGCGGCCATGATAATCGCCAGCACGCTCGCCAGCGCCGCGGCGGGGCGCCATATCCGCTCGGCACAGATCATCCGCGATATCGAAGTGGAGCGCGGCGGACGGCCGGATGCCTCGGTCTGGTTCGAGGGCGGCGTCAAGCTGCCGGCGGTCGGAGCCGCACGCGTCAACGCGCTGCTGAGCGATGCCGCCGCATCGGATGACAGCGATCTGCGCAACATCGTCCATGCAGGCACGCCGCTGACGGCAACGTCGTTGGCCCTCGCGGAAAAGCTCGGCGCCACGGGCGCAGACGTGCTGGCGGCCATCGTCATCGGCTACGAGGCCGCGGGCCGGATCGGCGAGGCGATCATTCCTCGGTTCGATTATCGCGGCCATCACGGCTGCATGGGCGCGGCATTCGGACCGGCCGTGGCGGCGGCACGCCTCCTCGGCCTCGACTCCCGTCAGACGGCGCATGCCATCGCGCTCACGGCCACCTCGATCGGCGGTCTTGCCAAGGCGGCGGCGACGAGCGTGGCGCGCGAGTACCATGCGGGCAACGCCACCATGCTGGGCATCGAGGCCGCGCAGGCCGCACAGCGGGGCTACACGGGCGAGCTGGCGATTCTCGAGATGGATCGCGGCTTCTGCCAGCTTTTCGGCGGCCCCGAGGCCGACGCGGCCGGCATCGTTCGCGACCTGGGCCGAGACTGGGACATCGCCACTGACCTCGCGTTCAAGCTCGTGCCGGGCGGCCACCCGTTCCATGCCTTTGGCGAGGCGGCGGCCAACGCGGCCCGCGACGGCGACATCGCCCCGGAAGAGATCGCCGCGATCATCGTCTCACGACCAGGCCTCACCAAATTGCCGGGTCCCGCCCACCCGACCGACCTGATCGACATGGCGCACAGCCCCGCCTACTTCACGGCGGCCGGCGCGCGCGACAAGCGTTTCGGCTGGGAGCACGCAGGCCCGCAGAAGATCGCCGATCCGGTCATTCACGCTCTGATCGACAAGATTCGCGTCGGCCCTTCACCGGCTGGGAACCCGGCAGCCTATCGCCAGGGCGCCACCGTCACCATCGTGACGACCGCCGGCCGCACCGTGGCGAGCACGGTCCTCGTTCCGAAGGGTGCGGCCTGTCTCGGCGCCGGCTGGCTCGATATCGAGGCGAAGTATCGGGCATTGGCACCGCTGTCACCGATGAGGTCAGAGCAAGTCGAGGCGAGCTTGGCCGCCTGCAGAGGGTTGCGCGCGGCGCCCGATGTCTCGGGTCTCATGGCATCGCTAGGGTCGGCGGCAGGCCGTTAACCCGGGCCCGTTTGCCGCGTAGCCCGGTTGCCGTCGGCGCAGCATCGGGACGTGGCCGCCTTTACCCCTGATCAACCGCATTCACGATCGCCGCTCGAATCGATGCGTGCGCTGAGTTATGCTGTCAGGAGTAGGGGCTAGCCGGCACTGTTGGGGGAGCGCAATAGCATGAACAGGAAGCACATTCTGGCCCTCGGCCTCGCCGTCTGCACGCTCGTACCCACGGCCACCGCGCAGCAACCTTATCCCCTGCGCGTTCCGGCCGAAGGCGGCGCGATGCCTGGTGAGATCCAGGTCGCGGTCAACTACAGCCTCGCCATCCCGCTGAAGTCGGAAGACGAGAAGTCCCAGACGGAGGCGCTGGAGAGCGGTCGCCGCATGCTCTACGGGATCGCCGCGAGCGAGTGCAAGGTTCTCCAGGCGACCATCGCCACCACCTGCCGCATCGAGCGCTTGAACGTCCAGAGCAACATCCAGCGGGGCTCTCGCGCAACCGAGCAGATCCACGTCAGCGGCAATGCCACCTATCGCGTGACGTTGAAGTAGCGCGGGGAAAGCATTGCCGTGCGCACCGCGCCGAAGGCGTGACGGGGACAACACCAACTGCGGGCTGTCCGGCTCCCATCGAGCAGACAGACCGACAGTCTTTTGAAAATCGTTGCTGGTGACTATGCACTCGCCCAATCGTTCACTTGGCCACCATGGCCATGATGCGTGCACAGTGGCGCAGGGTTCCCACGGCAGGTTGTGCTAATCTCGGCCCCTCAATGTTGACGGCAGGACTCTCCCCCGCCGTTCAACCAAGGCTGCGTTGGTATGGCCAATGCAGTGCTGAACGTTCCTGCAGCCACCATCAAGTCGCGCGCCAGATGTGCGTCGGACTCCGAGAGCATAGAGAAACAGCAATGGCCTCCGTAGCCCCCATCCTCCGTCCCGTCGACATCGATCGCATCGGTCAGGTCTGGGTGCGCGAAGGCACCAGCGATTACGCTGTGCTCGAGCAGATTTTCCACACTGAGGAGTTCAATATCAGCACGGCGCCGCAGTTCGCCTGGATTCGAGCCGCCTATGACAGTTTGCTTGAGGCTGGCGAGGTGCCTTTGATCGTCGATTGTGGCGCCAACATCGGGTTGAGCGCCCTCTACTTCGCCGCGCATCTGCCCAAGGCGAGGATCGTCGGTATCGAGCCGGCGCGGGACAATGTCGAGCTTGCGCGCAAGAACACGGGCAACAACCCATTGATCGAGATTGTTGAGGCCGCCGTGTACGATAAGGCGGCTACGCTGGAACTCGTCGATCCAGAGGCTGAAAAATATGCCTATCGGGTGCGGGAAGCATCCGTTCGCAGCGCGACGTCGATCGATGCCGTGACAATCAGCACCGTCATGCAAAGGCATGCAGCGAAGCGCAACCTGATCGTGAAAGTCGATATCGAGGGGGGCGAGGAGGCATTGTTCCGGTCCAATACAGGTTGGCTCGACCGAACCGATCTGCTCATCATGGAGACGCACGACTGGCTCTTCCCCGGCCAGGGGACCAGCCGAACCCTGTTTTCCGCCATTGCAGGCCGCAATTTCGAGGTCATTCAAAAGGGTGAATACATCTCGTTCTTCTTCCGCTGAAGGCTCGAGTCGCCTTTGCAAACTGCCGTCTCCGATGATCGATACAACCGTAGCGCGGATGGGTCGAGTTCGGGTTGGCTACCGTCCCGGATGCAACGCGACACTCCCGGTTGCCAAGTGGCGTGGCGCATGCTCAGTCGTGCCAGGAACCGACGACCGTGCGCAGCCGACCTCGACCGGCGTCTCGGCAATCAAGCGGCGTCCGCGACGGACGACGATGAACCTTGGAAGGACGCACCATGCTTCGGATCGGCTGCGGCGCGGGATTTTCGTCGGACCGTCTCGGCCCGGCCATCGATCTCGCGGAGAAGGGGCGCCTCGACTACCTCGTATTCGAGACCTGCGCTGAGCGCACGCTGGCCTTCGCCCATCGTGACCGCAAGCTCGACCCGAAGCGCGGCTACAACCCGCAGCTCCGCGCCCGTATGCGGGGCGTGCTGAAGGCCTGCAAGCGGAACGGCACGCGCATCGTGACGAATATGGGCGTTGCCAACGTGCCCGAGGCGGCGCGCGTTGTAATCGAGGTGGCTCGTGAGTTGGGCCTGAAAGGCCTGAAGGTCGCGGCCGTGATGGGCGACGAGGTGACCGATCTGCTCGGCCCCGACACCAAGCTGTTCGACCACCACGACAAGCGTATCGCCGAAATCGGCCTGCCCTACACCAGCGCCAACGCCTATCTCGGCCTGGATGCCATCTTGCCGGCCCTCGAGTCGGGCGCAGACGTGATCATCACCGGCCGCGTCGCAGACCCCTCGCTGTTCCTGGCTCCCATCGCCCACAAATATGGCTGGCGGAACGACGACTGGCAGGCCCTCGGCAGAGGCACGCTCGTCGGCCACCTGATGGAATGCGGCATGCAGATCACGGGCGGCTACTACGCCGATCCCGGGCGGAAGGACGTGCCGCGCCTCGCCGACTGCGGCTACCCGATCGCCGAGGTGACGGCCGACGGCGGCTGTGTGATCACCAAGCTCGCGGACGCGGGCGGCATGGTGACGTCGCGCACAGTGAAGGAGCAATTATTGTACGAGGTGCACGATCCGGCCCGCTACCTGACGCCGGACGTGACGGCCGATTTCTCCAAGGTCGAGCTCGCCGAAGACGGCCGCGATCGGGTGCGCGTCGGCAAGGCCGGTGGAGCCAGGCGCCCGGACACGCTGAAAGTGACGGTTGGCTTCGACGGCGGCTTCCTCGCAGAGGCAGGTGTGAGCTACGCCGGCCCCAACGCTACCGCCCGCGCGAAGCTCGCCGCCGACATCCTGAGCGAGAGGCTTGGACGCGAGGTCGGCATCGGCGGCGCCGGAACGGCGATCCGCATCGACCAGATTGGATTGAATGCGTTGCACGCAACCGCACACGGCCCTCGCCAGGCGGCAGAAGATGTCCGCATTCGCGTCGCCATGCGCACCGCCGATCGCGCGGCGTGCGAGACGATGCTGTGGGAGGTCGAATCCCTCCTCTGCTGCGGCCCGGCCGGTGGCGGCGGCTATCGCGGCCAGATCACGCCATCCGTCGTCACGCACTCCGCCTTGCTCGAGCGCGAGCGCGTGACACCGCGCGTCGAGGTGCTGGTCGCATGAGGCACGAGCACACGCCAACCCACGAGGTGATTCACGCGCCAACCGGCCGCCTCCCCCCACTTCCTGCGCGAGGCGGCCGGCTCCCCGCAGGGGAGTCACCTCGCGCAAACGAGAGTACGTCGTCTCACGCAAACAAGAGAACTTAGCGCCAACAGAAGACACATCCGATATGCGCAAAGTGAAGCTGCACGACATCGCTCACGCCCGCGCCGGCGACAAGGGCAATACATCGAACGTGTCGGTCTGGGTCTATGATCCGGGTGACTACCCGCTGGTGAAGGCCCAGCTCACCGCCGACCGCGTCAAGCAAGCCTTCCCGAATCTCGTAAAGGGACCTGTGCGGCGCTACGAGATGGACCAACTCCACGGCCTGAACTTCGTCATGGAGGATGCCCTTGAAGGCGGCGTGAACACCTCGCTCGGACTCGACTCGCATGGCAAGTCCTGGAGCTTCCTGCTCCTCGAACTCGACGTCGAGGTCCCCGAGAACCGAGGACCGGCCGCTGCGACTTGATCGTGCCACCTTTCTCGCCATATAGAGATCGGGTTCTCGTCTCCATCAGGGGTCGAACGAAATATACTGGAGTTTCAGAGACTTGAAGATCCAGCGTGGCAGCTCGATATCCCGCTCCGTGGCTGCCGCCATGGTGCTCGTGGCGCTTTCTGGTGCGGTTCGGGCCGAGGTCGCAACCGATTGTTTCAGCGAGGATAACGAGCGCCGCTATTCCGGCTGCTCGGCTATCATCGACAGCCCCTCGGTGAGCGATGCCGAGCGCTCACAGGCTTACTCGATGCGCGCCTTGTCCTTGTCGCTGAAGCAGGACTACGGCCGCGCCATCCAGGACTACGACGCTGCGATCGCCATAAATCCGAATTTTGCAGTCGCACTGAATAATCGCGCCTGGGCCTACTTCAAGTGGGGCCGCGGCGCGGAAGGCCTTGCAGATGTCGAGCGCTCACTGCGGTTGAACCCGATGAGCGAGCACACCTGGGACACCCGTGCCCATATCCGCCAGTCGATGGGCAATCACGGGGGCGCATTCACTGATTACCAGCAGGCGATGATCCTCGGCGGCTCGCGAATGGTAAAACTCTACCAGTGCGGTTTGTCTGCGAGTGGTCTTTATCGCGGGCGTCTCGACGGCATCTACAGCGACGAGCTGCGCGACGCTCTGAAAGCTTGTGCTGACCAGACCAGTTGCGATCCATTGCCGGCTGACGAGGAATGCCGCGATCCGGTTTCTTGATCGAACGCCGGATCAGTCGAGGATTTCATAGGTCGCCGCGAACGTGTCGCGGTGGTTGCCGTAGACCTCGCCGCCGTTGAGCAGTAGCCAGCCGTCGGTCGCCCGCTGCGTCTCACCCCATGGTGCCCGGATCTCGAAGCCGCCCGTGACGCGGAGCGCCTCGACCACGCCTCGAGGCCGGTACGCGCCACCCTCCGGCGTCGATACTCCCGCTGGCTCGTAGAGTTCGGCGAACCGGCCGGGCTTGATCACATAGACGTTCTTTCGCCCATCCACGTCGCGCAATGGGGCGAGATCCGAGCCTAGCGCGGTGACGATCCAGTCCCCGGCGGCGGCGCGGGCCTCTGTCTCTTTGCCGTTCCAGTGCGTCTCGATGTGCTCGTCGCCCAAGGCCTCGCGCGCAGCAACCAACCCGGTCTTCCGGGCGCGCTTCAGTGCGACACCGAGGTCCGCCGCGATTTGTCGGAACTCGCTCACACCGAGGCTCGACTCTGAGACCACACGCGGAAGTTGGCCAGGACCGCGGAACTCGATGCGAAACACGCGAGGCTCCTCTCCTGCCGTCACCCGCGTGGCTTGAGCATGCCACGACGGATCACGGGCGTGTACCGATCGCCGTCGCCGCGTTCGACCGCCTCCTGGAAAACCTCGTGCGTGAGCTCCGCAGCCCGCGCGTCGACGCCCATTTCGCGTGCCAGCTCGCGAGCATAGGACAGATCCTTGATCGCATAGCGCACCGAGAATGCCTGCTCTGGATAATCTTGCGGCAGCAGGTGCTTCATGCCGTGATTACGCAGGACGAAGCTGTCGGCCGAGCCCTTCGACATGGTGTCGTAGAGCACCTTGCCGTCCACGCCGGCGGCTTCGGCGATGGTGATCGCCTCGGCGATCGCGAGCGTCGTCTCGAACACGACCATGTTGTTCATGATTTTCACGACCTGTCCCGCGCCGACACCACCGCACAGCGGGATCTCGGTTCCCATCGTGGCGAGGATCGGTTTGATACGCTCGTAGACGCCTGCAGTCCCGCCGACCATGATGCAGAGCGTTCCATCGACCGCGGCCCGGCGCGTTCGTGCGACTGGTGCATCGGCAAAATCGACACCTTTTGCCTCGAGCTCGGCAGCCAGCTCCCGCATTAACCGCGGTGGCGCGGTAGACATGTCGACGAGCGTCTGGCCCTTCCTGAGGAGACCGAGAAGCCCACCGGGCCCGCGGGTTACGGCTTCGACTTCCGCTCCGCCGGGAAGGCACATCAAGACCACGTCGCTCTCGGCCACTGCCGCGGCCAGCGTGGGCGCAGCCACGACGCCGTCAGCCGCGAGGCGCTGCAGGGGCTCGGGCTTCATGTCGAACCCGACGACGCGCCAAGCCCCCTTCTTCGCAAGGTTCCGGCACATGGCCTCGCCCATGACGCCGAGGCCGATGAAGGTGACTGTCTTGATGTCCACGCGCGGGCTCCTGGGCTGCAATCGTTTGATGATGCGCGATCAAAGCCTTACCCGCGCCCGAGTGCAAGACGGGAGTGACACGGTATTGCCGGGCGAGCGCGCCAGTTTCGCCCTCGTACCACACGAGACGACTTCGGCGGCAGCGAGGCAATGCCCGCGTGCCGCCGAAAAAGTCACCGGAAATCCGCTGGAGTTGCGCTGCCGCTAGTTCAGCGACTCGTCTTTCTTCTTCTGTGCATCGGCGAGCGGATTGTCCTTGTAGTGCAGCGCGCCCTTTATCCGCGCGCCTTCCTCGGCCGAGAACACGTTGTGGCAGATCTCGCTGTCGACATGCGCTGTCTTCTCGAGCCGCACTTTCGTGGCATTGATGATGCCCTTGGTCGTGCCCCTGATCACAACCTCATCGGCCGTGATACCGCCCTCGACGAAGGCGTCGGTATCGATGATGAGTAGGTTGCACTTGATGTTGCCGTGCACCTTGCCTTTGACGAGAATATCGCCCTCGCTCTCGAGGTCGCCCTTCATCTTCAGCCACTCGTTGATGATCGAGTAGTTGGATTCGCGAGAGCGCGTCGAGGCGGTGGAGCTCGGTGGTGAATAGGCCGGAGCCGGAAATGCGCGCTCGGCTTCCATTGAGGTAGCCGCTCCGTTGGCGACGGGCTCGACTTTCCGTGGCGAGAACATTTCAGGTCTCCTTCGCGTTGGGGCGCATTAAGCGCGATGATTTTGATGTAAGCGAAGGCTAACGCATTTTTACCAATCTAATGAGTGTGATAGTTGGGTCGACCTATTTTCACGCGATATGTGTCGCAAATTTAGCACGCAAAATGTCGAAGTTGCGCGACCGCTAGTGAGTATAGGCATGAATAACCAAAAGCCATCGCCTAAATAGGCGATGCACAAACACGATCCAGATAAGATTCCCACGCGGTGCTCGACTTGACGACTTGCGGGCCACCCGAATCAATCACTGGCCCTGGCAACACTAGGGCTATTGGACCTCGATGGGAATCATGCCCGGCATTTTTTCCAGCGGCAGAGCCGTAGCGCTCTACCCGCGCTTGGTCACGGTCCAATTGCCGTCTATCGCTTGCCGTCTTGCGCGCGCTTGAACGCGGCGGCGAGGGCATTGTCACTCGCGTCGGCTGACCCTGCTCGCGCGCCCTGTTGCTGCGCGCTCGGCGGCCGCGACTCGAATCGCCCGCCAGAGCCGGCGTTGATGCTCGCCCGGTCGCGCGGTGGCCCGGCTTCCGGCGAGGCCTTGTCGATGGCCCCCGACCGCATCGTGAGTGCGATCCGCTTCCGAGGCACATCGACGTCTTTCACGCGAACCTCGACAACGTTGCCGGCCTTGACCACCTCGTGCGGGTCCTTGACGAAACGATCCGCCAACTCCGAGACGTGCACGAGCCCGTCCTGATGTACGCCGATATCGACGAAGGCGCCGAAGTTGGTCACGTTCGTGACGACGCCCTCGAGCTTCATTCCGGGTTTGAGGTCGCTGATTTTTTCCACGCCATCCTGGAATGTCGCCGTCTTGAACTCGGGTCGCGGATCGCGGCCGGGTTTTTCCAGCTCGTTGAGAATGTCGGTGACGGTCGGAATGCCGAAACGCGCGTCAGCGAACTCGCTGGGCTTCACCGATTTGAGAAAAGCGCGGTCGCCGATCATCGCCTTGAGCGGCCGCTTGGTGCGCTCGGCGATTTTCTCGACGAGGTCGTAGGCTTCCGGGTGCACGGCCGATCCGTCGAGCGGGTTTTTGCCGTTCATGATGCGCAGGAAACCAGCCGCTTGCTCGAAGGCCTTCGGTCCGAGGCGCGGCACCTTCTTCAAGGCCGTGCGAGTTTTAAACGCACCGTTCTCGTTCCTGAACGCAACGATGTTGTCGGCAAGCGTGCGATTGAGCCCGGAGACGCGTGTCAGCAGCGGTGCCGATGCCGTGTTCACGTCAACGCCGACGGAATTCACGCAATCCTCCACCACCGCGTCCAGCGACTTGGCCAGGCTCGTCTGGTCGACGTCGTGCTGGTATTGGCCAACGCCGATCGATTTGGGGTCGATCTTGACGAGCTCGGCCAGCGGGTCCTGCAACCGCCGCGCGATCGAGACGGCACCCCGGAGTGACACGTCGAGATCCGGGAATTCGTTCGCCGCAAGCTCCGACGCGGAATAGACCGACGCGCCGGCTTCCGACACCATGACCTTGGTCACGCGCTGGTCGGGCATTCGCTTCATGAGGTCGGCGACCAGACGATCGGTCTCCCGGCTCGCGGTGCCGTTACCAATGGCGATGATGTCGACCTTGTGTCGCAGCACCAGAGCGCCGAGTGCCGCCAGTGAGCCCTGCCAGTCGTTCTTCGGTTCGTGTGGATAGATCGTAGTCGTCTCGAGAACCTTGCCCGTCTGGTCGACGACCGCCACTTTGCACCCCGTCCGGATGCCGGGATCGAGCCCGAGCGTCACGCGTGGGCCGGCTGGCGCCGCCAGCAGCAGATCCTTCAGGTTGCGCGAGAAGACATTGATCGCCTCACCGTCCGAGTTGTCCTTGACGCGGCTGAGCAGATCAACGGCGAGCGACACATGCAGTCGCGCCTTCCACGCAAGCCGCACGCCTTCGCCGAGCCACTTGTCCGCGGGCCGACCCTTGTCGTGAAGGCCCATCGCGACACGGATCTTGCCCTCTGCCGGATGCGGCTGTCCGTCCAGGTGCGAGACGTCGAGTTCGATGTCCAGAATGCCTTCGTTGCGCCCGCGCAGCAGGGCCAGAGCCCGGTGCGAAGGGATGTCGCGAACCTTCTGGCGGTAGTCGAAATAGTCGGAGAACTTTGCGCCTTCCGCCTCTTTGCCTTTGATGACCTTCGAGGTGATGTCGCCGTCCGTCCAGAGCCACTCGCGCAACCCGCCGACCAGCTGCGGCTTTTCGCCGATCCGCTCGATCAAGATCGCGCGAGCGCCGTCGAGCGCTGCCTTGGTGTCGGCGACGCCCTTGTCCGCATCGACGAAGCCGGCCGCCTCTGCCTCGGGGGCCAGCCCAGGGTTGCTCATGATCGTTTCGATCAGCGGCTCGAGACCGGCCTCGCGCGCGATCTGCGCTTTCGTCCGCCGCTTCGGCTTGAACGGCGCGTAGAGATCCTCTAGCGCCACCTTCGTCTCGGCTCCGCCGATCGCCTTCGCCAGCTCTGGCGACAGCTTGCCTTGCTCTTCGATGCTCTTGAGCACCGACACGCG
>LNDR01000321.1 GCA_001464755.1 Rhizobiales bacterium Ga0077524 | reverse complement strand
GCCGTTGATGGAGGATGTCGACATGATACGGCGCCTGGGGCGCTCGCGCACGATCGTGCTGCGCTCATCGGCCGTCACCAGCGCGATCCGCTACCGCCGCGACGGCTATGTGCCCCGCGTCGCGCGCAATCTCACGTGCTTGACGCTCTACTATCTCCGCGTGCCACCCAGGATTATTGCACGCATCTACAGCTAGGTCGCCCATTGCCTCGTGCGTCAGCGAGTTCAAATCGCCGTGAGCCGGACCCGGCTGCTCATTTCCTTACCCATCCGGGTCAGGTAGCCATGCAGCAGCGCTCGCAGCATCCCATGAGCCAGCCAGGAGACCACCCATGAACAGCATCTCACGTCGAGGCTTCGTCGTATCGGCCGCCGCCGCCGGGGCCGCGTTCGGCCTCGACGGGCCGCTCGAATTCGTCTCGGCTGCCAATGCACAACGCGCGCCGGATGCCGGAGCCAAGGGCTTCGCTAAATTCAAGGTCGGCGACTGGAACGTCACCACCATCTACGACGGCATCTGGGAGAAGGCTCACGACCCCGGTTTCATCAAGAACGCCTCGGTCGACGAGACCAAGGCCGCATTGAAGGCCGGCGGCCTGACTGAGGAGCACGTACCCATCACCTTCACCGTCACGGTCGTCGAGAAGGACGGCCAGACCATCATGTTCGACAGCGGCACCGGCGGCCAGTTGAGCCCTAAAGCCGGACTTCTGGCCAAGGAGAACCTCCAGGCCGCGGGCATCGACGCCGCGAAGATCTCCAAGATCGTCGTGACGCACTATCACCCGGACCACATCTTCGGGCTGATGGCCAAGGACACCAATGCGCAGGTATTCCCCAATGCCGAGATCCTGGTCCCGGAGGCCGAGCATAAGTATTGGTCGGCGCCGGACCTGATCGAGAAGCTCCCGGAAGCCCGTCGAGGCGCCGCGAAGCGAATTCAGGCTACCTTGTCGACCTGGAAGAACGTCAAGCCGGTGGCCGATAGCGCCGAGGCTGCCCCGGGCATCAAGTCCCTCAACACGAACGGCCACACGCCTGGACATACTGCCTACGAGCTGGCGTCCGGCAATGCCAAGCTGATTGTCACGGGCGACCTGACCAATATCCCTGCGATATTCGTCAAGAATCCCGGCTGGCACGCCGTCTTCGACGCCGACGCGGCACTGGCCGAGAAGAACCGTCGCGCCCTGTTCGAGCGTGCCGTCGCCGAGGGCGCGATCCTCACCGGCTATCACTGGGGCATGCCCGGCGCCGGCACCATCAAGAAGGACGGCAACGGCTACGCCCTCGTGCCCGTTACGGCATCCTGACACTGCGATCGGTCCCGAGCGCGATGCGCAAAACCGCGCCCGGCATGCACAACCGGAGGGCACCGGGAAAACCCCCGGCGCCCTTTTCGTGCCGGCTCGTCATCATGGCCAAGTTGCCGATGGCCGGTCGCGTCAAGACGCGGCTCGCCCGGGAAATCGGAACAAGCGAGGCAACGCGCTTCTACCGCGCCACGTGCCGGGCTGTGATCGCCCGCCTCGCCCGCGAACCCTTCTGGAAGACGATCCTCCTGGTGAGTCCGGATAGCGCTGTTGCGAGCGCCATGCTTCCGGGAGGGCCCCGCCGCATGGCTCAAGGCTCGGGCGATCTCGGCGCCCGCATGCACCGGCCCATGCGTACCTTGCCGCCCGGTCCGGTCTGTCTGGTTGGCACGGACATTCCTGCCATCCGTGCCGCCGACGTGCGACGTGCCTTCCGCCAACTCGGCCGCAACGACGCAGTCTTCGGCCCCGCCGAAGACGGAGGCTTCTGGCTCGTTGGCATGCGCCGCCGGCCACCCCTGGCAGATCCGTACAACGCAGTGCACTGGTCACGTCCCGACACGCTCGCGGCTGTCGAAGCCAATCTCGCGGGACACCGATTGGGACTAACGACCCGCCTCTTCGACGTCGATAGCCGCTCGGATCTGGTCCGCTGCAGAAGCTATTTCGGTCGCGTGGTACTACCGCTCTCGGTCTGAGGTCTGCTCGCTTTGCCGCGCGCGAGCAGGGTGGGCGCGTTAACGAGTTCGTCCTTTGTTCGCCGCATTCACATGGCAGATTGAACCTCGTCGGGATCGGCGGGCTTAACCTCCCGTTAACCCCTCCCCTTCACACTCTGTTTACCGGGCCGGAAGTGCCGGTTGCGCCGTCGGCGCAGCCATGGGCTTCATGTGGCCGGCGGTATCTGTCGAGAGTAACGTCATATGGGTGAGCGTCGTCGCAAGTCGGGTAAATTGCCGGTCGGCAAAGTTCTCCAGGGGGATTGCCTGGAGCGCCTGCGTGAAATTCCCTCGGGTTCGGTGGATCTCGTGTTCGCGGATCCGCCCTATAATTTGCAGCTCGACCGCACATTGCTTCGTCCCAACAATACGGTCGTCGACGGTGTCGACGATGCCTGGGACAAGTTCCAGAGCTTCGCCGACTACGATCGCTTCTCGCTCGAATGGCTCGCCGAGGCCCGCCGCATCCTGAAGCCCGATGGCGCGATCTGGGTGATCGGCTCCTACCACAACATTTTCCGCCTCGGCGTGGCGTTGCAGGACCTCGGCTTCTGGCTTCAGAACGACGTCATCTGGCGCAAGGTCAATCCGATGCCGAATTTCCGCGGCAAGCGCTTCACTAACGCCCACGAGACGCTGATCTGGGCCGGCCGCGATCGCCGCTCCCGCGTCACCTTCAACTACGATGCGTTGAAGGCCGGCAACGAGGACGTGCAGATGCGCTCGGACTGGCTGTTTCCGATCTGCTCGGGCCCGGAGCGTCTGAAGGACGACGGGGGCCGCAAGGCCCACCCGACCCAGAAGCCCGAGGCCCTGCTTCATCGCATCATCGTTGCGACCACCAATCCCGGTGACGTGGTGCTCGACCCGTTCTTCGGCACGGGGACCACCGGCGCGGTCGCCGAGCGGCTGGGCCGCCACTGGATCGGTATCGAGCGCGAGCGCGATTACGTTCTCGCCGCCGAGGAGCGGATCGGGAAGGAGGAGACGCTGTCCACAGATGCGCTCGAGACGTTGCGCCCCCGCAGGGCCGAGCCGCGCGTCGCTTTCGGAGCCATCGTCGAACTCGGCATGATCCGGCCAGGCGCCCGCGTCTCCGACGAGCGTGGCCGCATCTGGGCCGAGGTCCGCGCCGACGGCTCGCTGGCTCATTCCGGCCCGCGCGGCGTCATCCGGCAGGGTTCCATCCACCGCCTCGGTGCCGAGGTGCAGGGCAAGTCGGCCTGCAATGGCTGGACGTTCTGGCACTACGAAGCGGAGGGGCGCCGCCTTCCGATCGACGCCCTGCGCGACGAGGCGCGCCTGCGTCTCGGGCTTGCCGTCGCACGTCCTCAGGCCCTGGCAGCCGAGTGACGGCATGTCGCACCCAGCCTGTGGAAACTTTTCGACGACGTGGAGAACCTGAAAGACCCTCCTGACCGGACCCAGAGAATCGCTGCTGATGCAGTTCAGTTCAACGGGCGGCAGGTGGGTGAGATGCGATATGTGAGACGTGACAGGGTGGCGGCCGTTCTGGTGACCGCCTGCGCCTTGAGCCTCGGAGCATGCGCCCACCACGAGGAGACCGCCGCAAGGCGCTACGGATCGATCAAGGATGATCCGATCGTGACGGGCTCAGTCTCTAAGCCGTCGCGGGTAGCTCCGGGGCGGATCCGAAAAGTCGCCGTCGCCAAACGCATCGAGAAAGTTGCCGCGCCTCCGCTAGAAGTCATCGAGCGCGCGCCGCAAGCGCCAGCGCCCGGGATCACGCGCCCGTCGCCTCCCAGGACAGCTGCACCAGCACCGTCTCCTGTGTCGACTTCAACGGCCACTCCGGCACCGTCGCCCGGCGCTGAGCCGCCTCTGCCTCCCGTCGACGAGCCCGCGGCAGTCGCCGAGATGCTGGCAGAAGGCTTGGCGCTGTTCGATCAAGGTAAGGTCACGCAGGCGCGCCGTCGTTTCGTTGCGGCCATGAACGGCCCGGTCCCCGAGGTTCTGCTCGCACTCGCGCGCTCCTACGACACCTACTACCTGAGCCGCTTGCCGACCTCGGATGGGGCGCCTGACATGCAGCGCGCCCTGATCCTCTATGAACGCGCTCTGGAACGCGGTGCCGGCGAGGCTGCGCCCGATCTGGAGCGCACACGCGGAATTCTGAAGATTCCTCGCTGAAATTTTCGTGCTGTCTCTCTTTCCGGTCTTTTTCACGGGGTCCCAGTCAGGACCCCGTTTCTTTTGGTGCAACGGATCCGCCCGTATGACTTTAGCGGACGCTGCCAGCCGGCCCCTGCCGGTACTTTTCCACAACGCTCATGTCGGGATCGACCCCGAGGCCTGGCCCTTGCGGCACGCGCACCTTGCCACCTTTCGCCACCATCGCGTCGCCGTAGGGGCTGGCCTCCAGGTTCGCGTAGATGTTCTCCAGCATCGTGTCTGTGGACATCGACGCGACGATGTGGATCGAGGCGAGATTCCCCGGCCCGAAGTAGGCGCAATGCGGAATGCACTGCACCGAGTGCGCCTCGGCTGCCGCAATGATCTTGCGCATCTCCGTGATACCGCCGATCTTCGTCACGCTCGGTTGCGCGATGTCGATGGCGCCCTTCTCGAAGCTGTCGACAAAATCATGCAGCCCCGCCGCGTTCTCGCCGGCTGCAATGCGTGTCTGCCCTTCGCGGCGCACGCGCGCCAAGCCCTTGTGATCCTCCGGCGGAAACACCGGCTCCTCCAGCCAGTAGAGCCGCGCCGGTCGGTAGGCCTTTTCCATCTCGAGCGCCTGGGCCACCGTCCACGGGCAATTGACGTCGTTCATGATCTCGACGTCCGGGCCGGCTCCCTCGCGCGCCGCCATCACGGCTTCCACCGTGTGCTCGTGCAGCTTGATGTGCTTGAAGCCCGCCGCCGCCCGACCGGCGCAGATCATTTTCACGACCTCAGGATTGCCGTAGCGCATCAGGCTTGAGTAGGCGCGAACCTCCTTGCGCCGCGCGCCGCCGAGAAGATCCGACACCGGCAATCCCGCTCGCTTGCCGGCAATATCCCAAAGCGCAATGTCGATCCCGGAGTGCGCATAGACCACCGGACCGTTGCGCCCGAAAATGTGAAAGGCCTGCGCCGCGTCCCGGTGCAACGCGTTGATGTCGGTCGGGTCCTTGCCGATGAACCAGGGCGCCACATAGGTCTCGAGCGCTACCTTTGTTGCGGGAATGATGTTGTGCCCGAAGCCCTCACCCCAGCCGGTAATGCCCGCGTCCGTGTCGAGGAAGAGCAACCCCGCGAACTCGGTAGTCGGCGCTCCCATGTCGTAAGGAATGCGCACATAGTGCGCGTGAATGGCGGTGATCTTCATTGGGCGTCTCCCTGTGATCGGCATCGAGGCGGCAGCAGCGACTGCCGCCCGCATCCGCCTTTATTTCTTCCGCGTCGCTGCCTTGTCGAAGTCCGGCACGTTGCTCGACGAAGCCGCCAGCATCGGCGATTTGGTGACTGCGAGCGCAGCCGCGGCCTGCTCGTTCTCGAGGATCTTGGCCATCACGGCCTCTTTCGCCCGGTCGAAGTACTCGCGGTTCTCGGCGACGAATTTCCGCGACGTCCTGAGGCCTGCGATATAGCCGTTGATCTCGGGGATCACGTAGCGCGCCACCATGTCGTAGCTGCGAAACGTATTCTCCGGGTTCGCCCAGTCATGTACGAAACCGACGACGGTACCGAACCCGCCCGAGATGGCGAGAACCTCCTTGATCTTGGCGATCAGGTCGTCTGGCGTGCCGATGACGGCCGCCGAGCCCGGCGAGAACGCCATCTTGTCGACCGCCTCGTCGCCGGTTTTGAACGGCTTCAGGCCCGGCCGTTGCAGCGTGCCGACCACGTACTCGTTGTGGTGGCGGAGCAAGCCGTCACGCGCCTGCTCGCGAGCTTTCTCGCGCGTCTCGGCAATGTGCCAAGAAAGCAGCACGCGCCACTGGCTGCGGTCGGCGATCTGGCCATGCTTCTTGGCCGCGTCCTCGGCGAACGACCACTGCTGCGGCAACGCGTTGAGGCCTTCGCTTGACAGAGATCCGATCGAAATGATGCCGATGCCGTACTTGCCGGCGAGCGTGAAACCTGACGGGCTGATCTGGGAGGCGACGGCCATCGGCATCTCCTCCTGCAGCGGCAGGAGTTGCAGCGCGGCATCGTTGAGTTGGAACCACTCGCCTTTGTAGGTGATGCGCTCGCCCTTGAAGAGCCGCCGGATGATGCCGATGGCCTCGTCCTGGCGGTCGCGGAGCAGCATCGGGTCGATGCCGAGCGTGTGGGCGTCGGAAGCCAATGCGCCGGGGCCCGAGCCGAAGATGGCGCGACCGCCCGACTGCCAGTCGAGTTGCACCATGCGCTGCGCGACCATGAAGGGATGGTGATAGGGCAGCGAGACGACGCCCGTCCCCAGCTTGATGCGGGCTGTGCGCTCGGCGGCAGCAGCAAGGAACAGCTCCGGGCTCGCAATCATCTCCCAGCCCGAGGAATGATGCTCGCCGCACCAGAACTCGTCGTAGCCGAGCTTGTCCATGTGCGCGACGAGGTCGATGTCGCGGCGGAGCTGCAGCATAGGGTTCTCGCCGATCGGATGGTGGGGGGCGAGAAAGGCACCGAACTTCAACCGCGCCATGGCGTGTGCTCCGGGAATGTGGCTGGGGATCGTGAACCTCACGGTAGGACGAGGGCAATGCCCGGGCAAGCTGGAGATGGCGAGCCGCGGCTCCCTCCCGCGGGCGGATCGAATGGGGATTTGCGGCTGTAGCACTCCCCTTGCCCCCCACAGTGGAGGCAGTCGGCGCAGCAAAGGCGATCGCCCTGCTTGCGTAGCGCGCGCGCCGTGCCCAAGAGTGCTACAGCCGCCATCGCGGCACCCACCTCCGAGGAGCGTTCGATGATCTTCGACCACCGCACCTATTTCCTGAAGCCCGGCACGATCAAGTCGCACTTGGCGCTCTATGAGAAGATGGGCTTTGCTCCGCAATCGCGCGTGCTCGGCAAGCCCGTGCTCTATGCGACGACCGAGGTCGGCGACGTGAACTCCTACGTGCACGTCTGGGCCTACAAGGACCTCGCCGATCGGACGGCGCGGCGTGAGGCCTTGTGGAACGACGCCGAGTGGCTCGCCTACGTGAAGGCGTCCGGCGAGCTCGGCGCGCTCGTGCGGCAGGAGAATAAGATCCTGGTCTCGACCAGCTTCTTCAAGCTTCCGGGGACATAGGACCTGGCCCCGCGGGCAGGAGGACCCTCGCCCCGGGCCTGCAAAAGTCCTATATGACATGAGAGAAACGGGCGCGGCCGAAAGTGCGTGCCCGTAGTCCAGCCGAGAACGCCAGTGGGATCTGCCATGGCCGACCTTCTCCCGACGCCCCGCCCAGCTTTCGACGGAACCCTCGCCCGCTCGGGCTTTGTCTACGTCAAGGGAAGCGACATGCGCGCCATGCTCGAAGCCACCGGGTCGCTCGACGACTGGGCGGTCTTCGCCGAAAGCTGGAGCAGCCTCGAGACGGACACTTACATGGCCGACGGCGGTCGCTATCGCCGTCGGCGCCACGGGGTCTACACGGTCGGGCGCGACGGCTCGCTGCACCGGCAGCCGCACCAGCCCCACTATCAGACAACGAATTACAATCCTCTCAACGGCGGTCTCGACCGGTGGTTTGCGCCGGTTTGCGACGAGGTCGCGAATGGCTCCAGTTTGACGACGATCCTCAGCTTCTGTGGCCGGCTTTTCAGCCCGCTATCGCCCGCAGTCGCAACCTGGAAGACGGAAATCCACCAATTCCGTATCGAGGCTGCCCCCGGCGAGGCCGGCAAGCCGACGCCGGAAGGCATGCATCGCGACGGCGTCGACTGGGTCCTGGTGCTGCTGATCAAGCGGCACAACATTCGCAGCGGCACCACGACGATCGCTGATCTCGACAAACGATCGCTCGGCAGCTTCACGCTGACCGAACCGCTGGACGCCGCGATCGTCGACGACAGCCGTGTTTATCATGGCGTGACACCGATCGAGCCGATCATTGCTGGTGAGCCCGCTTTTCGCGATGTTCTCGTCGTCACGTTCCGGGACGCCGCGCGATAGACGACGGACGCGGCTCAGCGCCGCGCCCAACTCGCATGGCAATTGCTCAGCGCGTCAATCCCATGCGCCCGCGCGACCAGTCGGCGGTAGCGCGATCACGGCGACTGCCCCCGCGCCCCGCCAGCGATACGAAATGACGGCCGACGTCGACGTGGATGTGGTCCATACCGGCATACGTCATGGTGCCGCCGGCCTTGTGGTTGGTGACGAGCCAATCGATGATCAGGCCTTTGCGGCTGCCGGCGTCGAAGTCGACGGCATTCCCGCTGGCATGCCGCGAGGGACGCCCTGTGCCGGCGATGGTGGCGCCGGAGCGGCATGTCGAAATCACGCGGACAGGGCCGAAGCGGCCTTCGATCCTATCGAGCAGCGCTCGCGCGGGTTCGCTGAGGCAGGTGCGCGGAGCGTCTCGCGACTCCGTGCCGAGGCGCGTTCTCGACGTGACCGCGCGGTCGCGAACTGGTTTGGTGTCCTCGGGCTCAAGGTAGGCGGCATTGACCCAGCCACTGAAACCCGCATGAACAATTGGACACCAGCGGGTGCGACAATCTCCCGACAAAGCAATGCCGCCCGTCTCTGGCTTCAGCAAGCCGACCACCGCTTCCTCGCTCGACGGACCCTGCCGCACGTTGAGCACATCGCCGGGCTCGACGTTGGCAACGCGATGCAACGGCGGCTTAGCCGCTGCAGGGGCTGCTGCATTCGTTGCGGAAAGCGCTGGCGACGCAGCAGTCGCCGGGCCCGAAAGACGCATCGGCGATGACGAGACGACGACCTGTTTCTTCGATGATTTTTCCGGTGCATTGGCGACGATTGTGGCGGTGCCGCTGGTTCCTGCTTGATTTTTCCAAACGATTTTGTCGCCGTTCTTTTTCAATTCGAGGCACTGCACCTCGGCCTCGAGCCATTTCAGCCATTTGTTGCAGAGGCGATTGCCTTCGACCCACCAGCGGCCGGTGTCGCTTGTTGCACCGAGATAGGAGCCGAGTTCGGCCGCATTACCCGAGAGACGGCCGCCCGCGACATAGCGCACGGTGATTGTCTTGCCGAGCGGCGTGTCCATCTCGACGGTCGTCCCGGACACCAGAGTTCCGATTTCCGCCCCCGTCACCGCTATTGGCGCGGCGTCGGCCGCATTTGCGACCGAGAGAAGTCCGGCAGTTATGACCAATTTTCTCATTACGTCCCCGTTTCCATTGCACCCCCGTCCCGAGGACGGCAGTGCTGAATAGAAACTGTGGCGCGAGAAAGAGGAAAAATGGCCGTCAAATTGTCCTGTCGGACATCCGCATGAGTATAAGTGCAATCGACCAGACGCATCCCGATCTGGCCGCCGCACGGTCTCGCCGAAATGTTTTCGAGCGCAGACCTTGCATCTCGCGCCGCAGCGCTGAGAATCTGTCGATCACCCCGAACGGATTGCCGAGTATCTCGTCCTCCCGCTCCAGATCATTGCGCAGGAGGCGCCGCCGACTTCACTCCGCCACCGCAGCCGCGGGACGAGGCTTCTTTTTCACAAAAGGCTTGCCCTTTCCGCCCGGCTTGTATGAGCCGCGTGGCTTGTCGGGCCGTGGGCGTTCGTCGTTGCCCGCCCAGGAACGTTCGCCAGTCGGGCGTGAATTGGCCTGCTGGGCCGGGGCAGCGGCTTTGCGATCCTTCCAGCGCGGTTTTGTCTGCGGCTCCTGCTTGGCGGCCAAGCGCTCGGCGAGCGGCAGCGAGGTGTGGCGGCCCTGGTTCCCTTGCCGCTTGGCGGGTGCGCGCGCCGCCGGCGTGCCCAACGACGAAATAGCCGCCTCGACGGCAGCGGCATCGTCCGGAGTGTCAGCGCCGACACGCGAGATGTGGCCTTGCTTCTCCTTCGCCGTCCGAGCCGCGAGCGCGAACGCATCGGCCACGTCGGCAGCGATCTCGAAGCGAGTCTCGTTGTCGAAAATCCGGATTGCACCGATCTCCGTCTTCGTCACGCCACCGGCCCGGCAGATCAGGGGTAGCAGCCAGCGCGGATCGGCATTCTGGGCGCGACCGATATTCAGCCGGAACCAGGCCATCGGGCGATCCCCGACGCGCGGCGCACGTGGTGGCCGATTCTCATCCGAACGACGGGCTCCCTCGGCGTTTGGCGCAAGGCCCGGACGTTCCGTTAGCGCTCGTTCAGCGCGGCGCGGCGGCCCCGTATCGGCGATCAACGTCTCTGCCTTGGGCAGGTTTCGGCTGTGGAGGCGCAGCAACGCCAATGCAATTTCGTCGGGAGTCCTGGCCGACTGTAGCGCGCGAACCTGCGTCATCTCGGTCTCGGAGGCCGGCTCACCGAATGTTGCCTGGGCCAGAAACCGCTCTTGGTCCCGCGCCTCGATCGCCTCGGCGGTCGGCGCCGTGCCCCAGTGCACACGCAGCTTTGCCGCGTGGAGAAGGGTCTCTGCCTTGCGCCGGCGCGTATACGGCACGATCAGCATGCACAGCCCCTTGCGACCTGCACGGCCCGTGCGCCCAGAGCGGTGAAGCAGGGTTTCCGGATCGTTGGGAAGGTCGGCGTGCACAACCAGCGAGAGATCCGGCAAATCGAGGCCACGGGCGGCCACGTCCGTTGCCACCAGAACCTGGGCTCGTCCGTCGCGCAGAGCCTGCAGGGCGTGGGTGCGCTCGGTCTGTGTCAGCTCACCCGACAGGGCAACGGCCGAAAAACCGCGTTCCAGCAGGCGGCCTTGCATGCGCTTCACGGCCTCGCGAGTTGCGCAGAACACGAGTGCCGCCGCCGCCTCGTGAAAGCGCAGCAGGTTCGTAATGGCCTTTTCCACCTCTCCAGAGGCGACTCGAATGGCGTGATACTCGATATCGGAATGCTGGTCTTCTCCCCCTGCCGTCGCGATCCGGACTGCCTCGGTCTGGTAGCGGCGCGCCAGCGTGACGATCGCCCTCGGCAACGTTGCCGAGAACAGCAAAGTGCGGCGCGTCTCGGGCGTGGCATCAAGCAGGAACTCGAGGTCGTCACGAAAGCCCAGATCGAGCATCTCGTCGGCCTCGTCGAGCACGACGGCGCGCAGCAAGGACAGATCCAGGTGCTTGCGCTCGAGGTGATCGCGCAGGCGGCCGGGCGTACCCACCACGATGTGCGTACCTGCCGTGAGGTCGCGGGTCTCGACACGGGGGTCCATGCCACCGACGCAGGTGACGATACGGGCGCCGGTCTCGGCGTAGAGCCAGGTCAGCTCGCGATGCACCTGCAAGGCCAGCTCGCGGGTCGGCGCGACGATCAAAGCCAAGGGGCCGCCAATCGCCGGAGAGAAGCGATCTGCCTCCCCGAGCAGCGTTGTCGCCAGCGCGAGGCCGAAAGCAACGGTCTTGCCTGAGCCGGTACGGGCCGAGACGAGCAGGTCGCTCGAGGCGGAACCGGCTTCCAGCACGGCGACCTGGACCGGCGTGGGGATCGAGTAGTCGCGCGCGGCAAGTGCGCTGGCGAGCGCAGGATGAGTGGGCGGAAATGGCACGGTGGGGGGACTCTTCGAGAGACGGCAATGCGGGCACCGGCGGCCGGGGCTATGGATAAGCCTCGCTTACCCGAAATCCGCCATCTCCACCAGTGCATTGATCGTGCCCGGCGCATGTGCCACGGGCGGCCAGCACGCAGGCTGAACCACCGAGCTTGCGTCTCCCAGCGGGGCTGGGCCATCTTTCGCAGACGACCTCCCGGCCGATGCGGCCCGGTTACGACAGAAAGGACACACCGCCATGACGCAGTATGTTTTCGACCACATCCATCTGTTCACGCGCGATCCGGAGGCTATGGCGAAATACTTCGAGGACATGCTGGGCGCCGAGGTGATCCGCTCGGTGGCGGGTGGGCAACCGCGCATCGACCTCAAGCTCGGCGGCGCCAACATCTTCATTCTAGACGTCTCCGGCAATCCGAAGGCTGCTGAAGGCGCCCCGCACCCCTATCGCGGGCTCGACCACTTCGGTCTCGAATGCAAAGACATAGACAAGGTATGCGCCGCGCTCAAAGCCAAGGGCGCCAAGTTCACGCGTGGCCCCGAGACGATCCGGCCGGGCACACGCATCGCGTTTATCGAGGGGCCTGAAGGGGTCTCGGTCGAACTTCTGGAGCGTGGTCCGCACATCACATGATTCGATCTGTGATTCGGGGTTTCTGACGTTCCGTAATCGTCAATCTACGCACAAAAAAGCAAGCGCCACCGGGAAAAATTGAGGAAAGTCACGGCGACAGCGTCGCAGTTGTCGCCGCCCCGCGAACACGCGTATAGGTGGCTGCGTCACACGCGTCGTCGTCTCGCAAGTCGGACGGTCCTGGGGAATGTCGTGTTCACAGATCTGGATCTCGACGCCCGCATCAGCGATGCGCGGAGCTGGCTGATCGGCCGGACGCGCACCTTCAAGCGCGTCATCCTGATCTTCAATGATCTCGTTCTGCTGTCCTTGGCGGTCTGGCTCGCATTCTCCTTGCGTTTGACCGAACCTTATTGGCCTGCCAACGCGACCTTGTGGTTGGTGCTCATCAGCGCGCCGGTCGCCGGTGTCGTCGTTTTCCACTTTCTCGGCCTCTACAGGCTTGTCACCCGTTTTCTCGGCTACCGGGGAGCCGCCCGGATCTTCGTCGGTATCGGCCTTTCGACCCTGATGTGGGCGGTCGTGGTGTTGATGGCCATCGGCACCGGAGACCCGAGCATCTGGGTGCCGAGATCCGTCATTTTCATCTATCCAGCCATCGGCGGTCTCGTCGTTTGGGCAAGCCGCGAGTTCGCGGCTCTTTTGCTTGTGACGGGCGTGAGTTCGCAACCTCCGCAACCTGATCGAACGCGGGTTTTGATTTATGGGGCCGGCACGGAAGGTGTGCAGCTCCTCGAGGCCCTGAGGCGCAGCCGAGATCACGAGGCGATCGGCTTTATCGACGATACGCCGAGTCTGATCGGGCAGCAGGTCGCCGGCCTCAAGGTCTACCGCGTTGGCAAGCTCGCCCGATTCGTCGAGCGGGACGCCGTGAAAGAGGTCTTGCTGGCCCTGCCGAGGCGGCAACGCGGCGAGCGGCAGGAAATCATCCGGCGCCTGGCGCAGCACTCGGTGCGCGTGAAGACGATGCCGGCAATGGAGGATATCGCCTCAGGTCGCGTGTCCGTGACGGATCTGCGTCCAATCGACGTCGACGATCTGCTCGCCCGCGATCCGGTACCGCCCAATGCCGAGTTGCTCGCTCGCTCGATTCGCGGCAAGTCGGTCATGGTGACAGGGGCCGGCGGGACGATCGGGAGCGAACTCTCGCGCCAGATCCTGCGCCAGGGGCCTGCCCGGCTGGTCCTGCTGGAGCTATCCGAGGCAGCGCTCTACGAGGTCGAGACCGAGATCCGAGACACACTAGGTCGCCTCGATGCAACCGAAGGCGTCGGCGCGGCGGCCAGGCCGGACATCGTCGGAGTTCTCGGCTCGGTGGCTGATGCACGCCTTATCGAGGCAACGATGCGTACCCACGGCGTCGAGACCATTTATCACGCTGCCGCCTACAAGCATGTTCCGATCGTGGAGGCGAACCCCGTCGCAGGCTTGAGGAACAACACATTCGGCACACTGGTTCTGGCACGTATGGCTCTCCGCGCAGGTGTCGAGCGCGTGGTGCTCGTCTCGACGGACAAAGCCGTGCGCCCGACCAACGTCATGGGCGCAAGCAAGCGCCTCGCCGAGCTCGTGTTTCAGGCCGCTGCGGCAGCTGGTGCCAAGACCGTGTTCACGATGGTGCGGTTCGGCAACGTTCTCGACAGCTCCGGATCGGTCGTGCGCCGCTTCCGCCGGCAGATCCAGGACGGCGGGCCGGTGACCGTCACGCACCGCGACGTCATCCGATATTTCATGTCGATTCCGGAGGCCGCCACGCTCGTCATCCAGGCGGGTGCGATGGCGAAAGGCGGTGAGGTCTTTGTACTCGACATGGGCGAGCCGGTGCGCATCGACGATCTTGCGCGCACGATGATCCGCATGGTTGGCCTCGACATCCGCGACGAGGCCAATCCCCTCGGCGACATTGCCATTCGCTACGTGGGCCTCCGGCCCGGCGAGAAGCTGTTCGAGGAACTGCTGCTTGACGAAGGGCACACCACCGCGACGGAGCATCCACGCATCCGCCAGAACAAGGAGCCGTTCCTCCCGGTGTCGGTGCTCGAAAGGGAACTCGCCCAGCTCGAAGCTGCAATGCAGCTCGAAACCGGCAGCCTCGAGGCCATCAAGGAGATCCTGGCGCGCACGGTCGAGGGCTACAAGTCGACGCCGGTCGAGAAAGACCCGTTCGAGGCTGCGGCGACCTGGACCCCGCCCGGGCGAACGCTTCACTGATACGACCCGATCAGCTATTTAGCTAGAAGCGCGACCTCGACTTGGTCTGTGCAGCCGCGGCTGCGAAGCCCGTCACTCGCGGAAAGCGGCCGACGCAGCAGTAACCGCTGTGCCCGCACTTAGCGAATGGCCGAGCTCTGCAAGCACATTCTCGATGTGCATCAGGTCGGTGAGGATATCACCTTCGCCGATCGCACCCATCGTACCGATGCGGATCATCTTGCCTTGCAGACGATTGCGTGCACCCGCGATGACGGTTCGGTGCTTCTCGTAGAGGCGGCGAATGAGGCGCGTCCCGTCGACCCCCTCGGGGAGGTGGAAACAGGCGACGGTGTTGGACTGCGCTTCGGCCCTGGCGAAATTCTCGAGGCCGAGAGCGGCTGCGCCAGCCTTCATTCCTCGAGCAAGTCGGGCATGGCGGGCAAGCACGTTGGCGAGCCCCTCCTCGTGGATCATGTCGAGCGATGTGTCGAGGCCATAGACCAGAGAGATGGCGGGTGTGAAGGTCGATTCACCCTTGTCATAGCTATCGCGCGCGCGGCGGAGATCGAAAAAGAAGCGAGGCAGGCCATTGTCACGGCGGATGACGTTCCAGGCCTTCTCGCTGGCGGCGATGATCCCGAGACCAGGAGGGCACATCAGGGCCTTCTGCGAGCCGGCAACGGCCACGTCCACGCCCCAGGCATCCATCTGGAAGTCCATGCCGGCAAGGCCTGAGACGGTATCTGTGACGAGCAGCGTTGGCCGGTCGCGGACGAGACGGCCGGCCGTCGCGAGGTCGCCGACGACGCCGGTTGAGCTCTCGTTGTGCACGACGATGAGAGCACGATAGTCGTGGCGCTCGAGATGGTACTCGATCGCCGCTGGGTCGACCGTTTCGCCCCAGGGCACGTCGATCGTGTCGATCACGGCGCCCAGTGCCCGGCCGATGGTGGCGAAGCGCTCACCCCACTGGCCGTTGTTGACGATGAGCAGGCGCTCGCCGGGAGCGACGATGTTGAGCAGGGCCGCTTCCATGACCCCCGTGCCGCTCGTCGCCAGTGGATGTATCGGCTGCGCCGTGCCGAGGAGTGGCCGGAGCTTCTCAATCGTACGGGACCAGATCGCCCGGAATTCAGGGCCGCGATGGCTGACAATGGGGCGCGCGATAGCCATTCGCACGCGTTCCGGCACGGCGATCGGCCCCGGCAGGCGCAGTCTGTATGTGTCGGCTGGAAGGGTCGTGCCGGCGTCGGAGTGCGAGGTCATGGGACTTCCCGTGGAATGGCGAAGCCTTCTCCTTAATCCGGTCCTTGCATGTCTGCCAGTCGGGACTAGATTGCGAATTCTTCGGGCCCCTCCGACCCGCCCTACCGAAGGGGGCTAAACCCCAGCGGTCGAAGCGATGCGCCCGGCCGCCATGCTCCGAGGAGCCTTCACATGAATCTAGCGTTTTCAGCCGTCTTCGGGCTGGCGTTAGCGTCGGCGGTCGCCGGTGCCAGCGTGCTGCCGTCCCGTGTCGCGGCTCAGGAGCCGATCCGCATCGGCGAACTCAACAGCTACAAGGCCATCCCGGCGTTCCTCGAGCCCTACAAGAAAGGCTGGGAACTGGCTGTGGAGGAGATCAATGCGGCAGGTGGCATCAACGGGCGCAAGCTCGAGGTCATCAGCCGCGACGACAACGCGTCGCCCGGCGACGCTGTGCGCGTGGCTGAGGAGTTGGTCAGCCGCGAGAAGGTGGCGCTGCTGACGGGCGGCTTCCTCAGCCATGTCGGACTTGCCATCTCGAGCTTTGCCAAGCAGCAGAAGGTGGTGTTCATCGCCGCCGAGCCGCTGACCGACAAGCTCGTCTGGGAGAACGGCAACGCCTACACGTTCCGCTTGCGCGCCTCGACGTACATGCAGGTCAACATGCTGGTCGAGGAAGCGGTCAAGCTCGGCAAGAAGCGGTGGGCGCTGGTCTATCCGAACTACGAGTACGGCCAGTCGGCTGTCGCCTCGTTCAAGCAGCTGATGCAGGCGCGGCAGCCGGGGATCGAGTTCGTGGCCGAGCAGGCGTCGCCCCTCGGCAAGATCGAGGCGGGCGCGGTGGCGCAGGCCATCGCCGACGCCAAGCCCGACGCCATCTTCAACGTGACGTTCGGGCCGGACTTGCAGAAGTTCGTGCGCGAGGGGACGACGCGCGGCCTCTTCACGAATGTGGCCGTGTTTTCATTGCTCGGCGGCGAGCCCGAGTATCTCGACCCGCTGAAGGACGAGGCGCCGGTCGGCTGGTACGTAACAGGCTACCCTTGGGACCAGATCAAGACGCCCGAGCACGACGCCTTCCTCAAGGCCTACCGGGCCAAATGGAACGACTATCCGCGCCTCGGCTCGGTGGTCGGCTATGCGGCGCTATACACCGTGGCGGAGGCGTTGAAGAAGGCGGGTTCGCCGGATACGGACAAGTTGCGCGAGGCGATGGCCGGGCTGGAGGTTGGAACGCCGTTCGGCAAGGTCGTCTATCGGGCGCTCGATCATCAATCGACGATGGGCGCCTATGTGGGGCGGACCGGCGTTCGTGAGGGACGCGGCGTCATGGTCGACTGGCGCTACGAGCCTGGCGAGAAGCATTTGCCGCCAGATGCCGAGGTGAAGGCTCGTCGTGCCTCGGCGAATTGACCGATCGCATCTCCACTCTAGGAATATGCTGGCGGGCCCCTTCTGGGCCCGCCTCGGCTTGATAGCCGGTGCCGGGCCGCCGTCAGCCTCGAGAGGATCGCCTCGCCGATGCTCGCTTCGCTACTGATCCAAACGCTGAATGGCCTGGCGAGCGCATCGCTCCTGTTCCTTGTCGCGCTCGGGCTATCGCTGATCTTTGGCGTGACGCGCATCGTGAATTTCGCCCACGGCTCATTCTACATGCTCGGCGCCTACATCGCGATCTCGGCGAACGCCTGGCTGGGCGGAGGGGCGCTCGGCTTTTGGGGCGGCGCCGTGGTCGCCGCCCTGGCGGTTGCAGCCATCGGCCTCGCGATGGAGCTCACAATCTTGCGCCGCATCTACCGGGCGCCCGAGTTGCTGCAGCTCGTTGCGACCTTCGGCGTCGTGCTGATCGTCAAGGACGCGGTGCTCGCTGCATGGGGACCCGAGGATATCCTCGGGCCGCGTGCGCCCGGCCTCACGGGCAGTCTGACGATACTGGGCAAGCAGCTGCCGACGTACGACGCGTTCCTGCTCGTGATCGGGCCAGCAATGCTCGGTGGCGTTTGGTGGCTGCTTAACCGCACTGCATGGGGCCTGCGGGTCCGGGCCGCGACCGAGGACCGCGAGATGGCCGCGGCGCTCGGGATCGACCAGGCGCTGCTGTTCTCGAGCGTGCTGGCGCTCGGCGCCTTTCTCGCCGGGCTCGCAGGAGCCCTGGCATTGCCGCGCGAGCCGGCAAGTCTCGGCATGGATCTCTCGATCATCGCCGACGTATTCGTGGTCACAGTAGTAGGTGGCCTTGGCAGCATTCCGGGTGCCTACCTCGCCGCTGTCCTGATCTCGGTCGTAAAAGCCTGGTGCATCGGTCTCGGCACAACGACCATCGCAGGCGTTACGATCTCGTTCTCGAAGTTGACTCTCGTCGCCGAGTTCGTGGTTATGGCGGCCGTTCTGCTGGCACGCCCGCACGGACTTCTCGGCAGCGAACCGGCGGTGCAGCGTGGAGCGGCGACAACGTTCGCGCCTCTGCCGATCCCGAGCCGCAGCTTTTGGGCCAAAGGCGCGAGTGCTCTTGCTCTTCTGTTGCTGCTGCCGTTGATCGTCGACCGATACAATCTCGTCCTGCTGACCGATATCGCGGCATTCGCGCTGGTGGCTGCAAGCCTTGCAATCCTGATGGGCTGGGGCGGGATGGCCTCGTTCGGGCATGCCGCATACTTCGGGGCCGGCGCCTATGGCGCAGCGCTCGCCTCACTCGCCGGTCTGCCCTTCGCCGCGGCACTGCTGGTGGGCTTGGCGGTGGCTGCGCTACTGGCGGCATTGATCGGCCGGCTGGCTCTCGAGGCCTCGGGCATCTCGCTGGCTATGCTGACGCTCGCTTTCGCGCAGATACTGTGGGCCGTCGCCTTCCAGTGGGACGAGGTGACCGGCGGCTCGAACGGGCTCGTTGGCATCTGGCCGCCGACCTTGCTTGCCGAGAAATGGGCGTACTATCTGCTCGCTATCTCGTTCGCTGCAGCCGTGATGGCGGCGATCTGGCATTTGGCTCACACCCCTATCGGCTATGCGCTTCGCGCAACGCGGGATCACGCGCGACGGGCCGAGGCCTCTGGGCTCGATATCAAGGGCATACGTCTGGCTGCCTTCGTGCTTTCCGGCTCTGTCGCGGGCCTCGCAGGCGCACTCCTCGTATTCTCGAAAGGATCGCTGTCGCCGGATGCGCTCGCGATACCACGCTCGGTCGATGCGCTCGTCATGGTGCTGCTGGGTGGCGTGGAAACGCTGGCGGGCCCTGTGGTCGGTGCTTTCGTCTTCACGCTGCTTTCCGACTGGCTGACGCGAGCGACGCCCTACTGGCAGGCGGTGCTAGGCATGACGATCGTCGTGTTGACGCTGGTTTTTCCGCGCGGCATCACCGGGACGATCGGCGGCTGGCTGGCCGAAAGGCGGCGCCAATGAGCATGAATGGGGCACTCGAGGTCGATGCCCTCGAGAAGTCGTTCGGCGGCTTTCGCGCGGTCAGCGGGGTCTCGTTCGCCGTCGCCCAGGGCGAAATCGTGGCGCTGATCGGACCCAATGGCGCCGGCAAGACAACGACGTTCAACCTGGTCAATGGGCAGCTCAGACCGGATCGCGGCCGCGTCCGCCTGGAAGGGGCCGACGTCACGGGTCTCGGGGCACGCGAGCTATGGCGCCGCGGCGTTGCACGCACCTTCCAGATCACGGCGACCTTCACGTCTATGACGGTGCGCGAGACCGTCGCCGTGGGTGTAATGGCGGCGCAAGCGGGGCCCTGGCGGCTGCCAGGTGCGCTTCGTCGCATGGGCGCGCTCGATGTGCCCGAGACGCGAAGCCTGATCACCGACGTCGGGCTCGATGCGCTCGCCGAGCGCGTTTGCGGAACCCTCGCTTACGGCGATCTCAAGCGCGTGGAACTCGCTATGGCACTCGCGAGCCGGCCACGACTTCTGCTCATGGACGAGCCGACGGCAGGCATGGCGGCAGCCGAGCGCGAAGCGCTGATGGCGCTAGCCGTCAGGATCGCACGAGCCCGACGCGCCGCGATCTTTTTCACCGAGCATGACATGGGTGTGGTGTTCAGACATGCCGAGCGCGTGCTCGTGATGAGTCGCGGAGAACTGGTTGCAGCCGGCACCCCTGCGGAGATCCGCAAAAGCCCTCTCGTTCGCGAGGTGTATCTCGGGCATGCGGCGAGCGGGGAGCCGGAATGAACTCGTCGATCGATCTGACCGGCATCGGCAAGCCCGCGCTGCTCGAGGTGTCGGACCTCGAAGCGCGCTACGGGCATGCACGCGTGTTGACCAGCATCACGTTCAGCGTCGCGCCGGGTGAGGCAGTGGTTCTGCTCGGCCGCAACGGCGCCGGCAAATCCACGGCACTGAAGGCCATCATGGGGCTCGAGGTCGAGTTGCAGGGCCGCATCCTACTCGACGGGCGGCAGGTCGGCGGGCTTGCGACCCACCATATCGCTCGAGCGGGAGCCGGCTACGTGCCAGAGGACCGGCGCATTTTCGCTGGACTGAGCGTCGCGGAGAATCTCGCTGTGGGCCGGCAGCCCGCCCGCGACGGTCACGCTTGGAGCGAGGCCGAGATCTGGACCCTATTCCCGCCACTCCAGGCCATTGCAGACCGGCGAGCGGGACATCTTTCGGGCGGTGAGCAGCAGATGCTGGCGATCGCGCGAACACTGATGGGTAATCCGCGGCTGCTGCTTCTCGACGAGCCCTCCGAAGGCTTGGCCCCGGTCATTCTCGCTCGAATTGCCGAGGCGGTAGCCACACTGAAAGCCCGCGGCATCGGGCTGGTGGTCTCGGAGCAGAACCTCGGGTTCGTGCGCACGTTCGCCGATCGGGTGCTCATCCTCGAGACCGGTACAGTGCGCTTTGCTGGCACACTTGCAGAACTCGATGCCGATCCAAGTCTGGTGACGCGCTTTCTGTCGGTCTGACAAGTCGTCGCCGTTGGCGCGAAGCGCTTTCACGTGAGACGACCGGCTCCCCTCAGCAGTGTCACCGAGCGCCACCGATTAAGCACGCCGCGCGTGTTTCAAGTGCCAGCCCGGCCGTCCGCGACGGCCTTGTGGAGGAGCAGGACGGGAATCAACCCGACCAGCACGATGGCGACAGCGCCGACACTCGCGGCTTCCACTTGCTCCAACGAGGCGAGCGCATAGACGTGCGTCGACAGCGTCTCGAAGTTGAAGGGGCGCAGCAGCAGTGTCGCTGGTAGCTCCTTCATGGCATCGACGAAGACGAGCAGCGCAGCGGTCGCGAGCGCCGGCAGGAGCAGCGGAAGATGCACGCGCCGGAGCGCCGACAGCGCGGTCTCACCAAGCGTGCGGGCCGCTGCGTCGAGATTAGGCGAGATGCGCTCGAGGCCCGCCTCGACCGTACCGTGTGCGACGGCGAGGAAGCGGACGGAAAAGGCCAGCACCAGCGTTGCGATCGTTCCCGACAACAGGAGCCCCGTCGAGATGCCGAGCCAACTGCGAGCTAGGGCATCGACGTAGTTGTCGAAGGTCGCGAGCGGAACCAGCAGCCCGAGCGCCAGCACAGTACCGGGTAGCGCATAGCCGAGCCCCGCCACGCGAACAGCCGGCCGCGTAAAGCCATTGGAG
>LNDR01000320.1 GCA_001464755.1 Rhizobiales bacterium Ga0077524 | reverse complement strand
CCAGTCGATGCTTTCTAGATTCATGTCTTCGAGCGGCCCGAGCAACGGTTCCAGGCTCAAGAACTTCGTCTGCGCCTTAGTGCGGCGCAAATGATCGATGCGGTACAGGTAGTCAGCGCTTTCGACGCTCACGCCCATCCACACGTTCTTCGGCCAATTCAGCTTCGGCGCTAATTCCTCAAGCCGCTCGGCCCGCTTCGTCAGCACCTGATACGTGTGCTGCGGCGTCTCTGTCATCACCTTGAAGACAGCCTGGATGTACTCAAGCGGCACGGCATCATGGAACAGGTCGGACATACTGTTCACAAAGATGAGCCGTCCCTTCTTCCAGTTCCTCGGTACATTGAGCGATCCTGAGTCGGTCTTCACTTTGCCGTTCCATTTCGCTCGTCGCCCTGATACGCGCGTTGTGCCTTCGTACTTATCGAGGCCCATGAGAGCCAGGCGCGCAGCCAACCGCATCGCATAGCAATTCGTGCATCCCGGTGAGAGCACCGTGCAGCCCGCCACCGGGTTCCACGTTGCCTCGGTCCATTCGATGCTAGAGTTGTTGGCCATGCTCAGCCCTTTAAAAGATGATTGGCGATATTGGACGCAAGGCCACGCGCCTTCGGTGATGGATTAGAGCAAGCGAACATGAGTGTGAACAGCACCCGACCCTGATCGGTCAATCGCATCCTGTTCTTCGCAACAAGAGGAAAAGCCTTCCCGAGCCGAGCTTGAAAGTCGTCTTCAATGAGCTTGATATCGGCTACTTTCTCGACGGTCTCGATCCGTCCGAAGAGGTCATCACTCTCGGTCCGCCGATACCAGCGTTCCCGCCATTCTTTCTCACCCATGAAGCGGTCAATGCGGTCGCCCCAGCTCTTTGGCATGTTGCCGCTCGTTGTCGCCATTCGATTGAGCGCCAAGCCTGTGGGCACGAGATACCAGAAGTCGACTATGGGACAGGCCGCAACAGCCTCAATGGTCTCCCAATCCACCTGCATGCCGAACGGGTCGGCGAAGACCACCGCCCGCTCACGCTTCGGATTAAGGCTTTGGATTGTCTTTGGCAGTTCAACGTTCACATCGCCAGCATGGAAGTGCATGCGCTCTGCCAGCTCAGGCTTCAGGCCCAGCAGATGCTCTTTGAGCTGTGCGAGCGACTTCTTGGATTTGTCGATAAAGTGGTAGCGGTGGAATGGTGTAGGCAGCGAGACGGCACGCTCCGCTGATCCGCGCATGCGCTCAAGCGCGGCTTCGACGAGCATCACTTGGTCTTCGCCTCCCCTGGTCTTCTGAGCGCCGTCACCACAGAAGGCGTCGATGTAAACCAACTGGAAGTCCTTGTTCTTGAGAGCCGTATGATACGCCTCCAGGTAGCTCGATACGCAATCGAGCTTCTTCTCAGACCAGGCACCTCCAAATTCGCTCATAGAAATATTCTCTCTTTGTGCCAACAGCTAAACTGCTTCGCCGAGCGCAACAAGTATCAATAGCGGGTGCGACCACGTCTCCCTGGCCGGTGACCCGTCACGTCGGCGGACGGTCTTAGCAGGGGAACCTCTGCCAGGGCGCTGGATGCAGCGTAGGGCTGGGCTCAGTGGACGGTCAATGTCTGCATCTCCGCATGTCCATGCCTTCGTAGGCGGGCACTCACGGCGGGGTGCGATACGCTTCTGCCTCGGCGTGGATCCCGCCTTCGCGGGGATGACGGCACATATAGAGGATGCGTCGTGAACGCCGCACGTAGCTACTTCCACAATTTAGCCTCACACCGAAGCGTTAGCGGTTCAAACTCTGTCATCCCGGTGCTTGTCACCGGGACCCATTTCTCAGCTTGCTCGGTGCGTTAGGGCGGACGCTGCGCGGCAGCGAATGGCGAGGAATGCGCTGTAAATCCCCGGCGTACTTCGACCGCTCGAACTCGCGGCGCGATGGGTCCCGGTGACAAGCACCGGGATGACATCGGTGGGTGGGGGCGGCCGAGAAGGAACGTGTCCGCCTACCCTGCGAACCAGTCCCAGCCCATCGTGCCAGCAGCTCGCCCTGTGTCATCCCGTGGCTTGTCCACGGGACCCATTCATCAGCTTGCTCAGTGCGGCGTGATTGACCGCACGCCGGGTAGCGAGGGATAGAGGTCGAGCCAGTGCGGGTTCTCGCGCTCGATCTCGTTGATTTTCCACTGGCGCGGCCATTCCTTCATGGTCTTTTCGCGCTGGATCGCTTCCTCGACGTCGGCGAATTCGCGATACCAGACGAGGTGGTGCGCCTTGTACTTGGCCGTGAACTTGGAGGCGGTTCCGGCTCGGTGCTCGTCGATGCGGCGGATCAGGCCGTTGGTCACGCCGATGTACAGCGTGCCGTACGGTTTGCTGGCGAGCAGATAGACGAAATAGGTGGACACGCGGGTGCTCCTTCGACGGATGGAGCTTGCGGCGCGATGGGTCCCGGTGACAAGCACCGGGATGACATCGGGGGGGTGACGCGGGCGCTATTGGATAACCTTCGGTGCCACGCGGGATGGGTCGGACTGTTCCGACATTCGCAAACTTATCCCCGGTCCTTCGGGTTCGCGTATTCTCCCCGCTTCCTGTCCGCGCGGGTCGTTTTCGCGAGGCGTGCCGAAAGTGGGGGCAGGAGGCGGTATCTGACCTCTGGAGCGGTGATCGCCACTACGTAAGTCAGGCGTCCGCAGTGAACACGGGTCGGGGCCCCCCCCACGGCTCGCTCCTGCGAACGCGAAAATGTCGTCGGAGGGCGCCGCGAGGCTGCCTCTAAAATCAAAAAACGGTGGCCGGACGGCGTCCTCCCGATGGCGTATGGGCGCCGACCGTGTCCCCGGACCGGAGGAGGCTCGTGACCGGACAGACGTCTTGCTCAATCTCCGCCGATTGCGCCAGACGTTCACCCCACCCCTGCCCCCTCCCCGTCGAGGGGAGGGGAAGGCCCTGCGGGCCAAAGCGAGCGCAGCGGGACGGCCCGGACTCGTGGAGGGATGGGTCCCGGGCACCCCGGCCTTCGCCGGGGCAGGCAAGGCCCGGGATGACATCTGTCGGGATCGGAGGCAGCAAACTGGGCTCACTCCGCCTCTTCCGCCAGAAACGCCCGGACCCGCTCCATCGCCTCGCCTTTTGCGTAAATGCCGGCGAGCGCGCGGGCACGAGCGAGGGGGTCACCGGCGTAGAAGCGCTCGTAGAGGACCTGGCGCGAGCCGAATGCGTTGATGGCAACGTCGGAGGCGAGGCGGAAGAGCTTGACGCGGTCGCGGGCCGAGGCGCCGTCGGTGGCGAGGTACTGGTCGATGTCGGCCTTGAGGGGGCCGTCCATATCCGCCTCGCTCGGCGCGATCATGAAGCTCGACGAGCCGAGCAACTGCAGGATCTCGACGAGGCGGGGGTAGACGGTGACGAACAGGTTGCGCGTGCTCTCGACCATGACCGCATCGGGACACATGACGCCCCATTCGTCGATTTTTGCGTCGGCCTCGGCGGCGCGCATCAGGGCTTTGGTGGTGGTCGTGTGCAGCATCAGCTCGCCGATCATGGCCTCGACCTGGGGCGCTTTTCCGGAGCCCAGCGTCTCGACCATCAGCAGCGCGAGACCGAGAATGAACTCGCACTTGGCGAGGTTCTTGACGGCGCCCTGGTGGGCGGAATGCGCGGAGTAGTTGGTGCCGGGTCCGAGGTTGTTGAGGAGGCCTACATCGCCCAAGAGAAAGACGCGCTCCCAGGGCACGAGCACGTCGTCGAAGAAGACGATGCAGTCCATCTCCTCGAAGCGCGAGCCGAGCGGATGGTCGAAATGAGAGCGGCCGAGATCGTAGCTGTCGCGGCACAGGAAGCGCAGGCCCTTGGTGGCGCAGGGGATGGCGAACGAGAGCGCAAAAGGGCTGTGGCCGTCGCTGTGGAGGCCGAGGCGGGGCGAGTAGACCGCGATCTCGTCGGCGTAGGCGCCCAGCGTGGCGAGGACGCGGGCGCCACGGACGACGACGCCGGCGCTGGTCTCGCGCATGACGCGGAGCGCGGTGCCGTCCTCGAGATTGTAAAGCCCAGTGCTCGAGCGGCTGCGCTGCAAATTGATGAGGGCGTGGGTGAGGACGAGGTCGTTCTCGCGGATGTGCTCGTAGTAGCGGCGCATGTTCTCGCCGAACTCGGGGCGACCGCGGGCGAAGTAGCCGGCGGCGGCGGCCCAGGCGGCGAAGGAGACGTTCATGAAATCGGGCGAGCGGCCCATCATGCCGCAGGTGGCGCGGGCCCAGCGCAGCATCATCTCGCGGCGGCGGACGAGATCGTCGATGGTTTTCGGTATGATGAAGGAGAGGCCGACCGGATCGCCCGTGGTGGGCGAAGTGTAGGTCATCTCGGACTTGAGCGATGGCTCGAGTTGCATGTCGTAGAGCGAGGCAATAGCGCGGGCACCAGAGGCGAGGCCAGGATGGGTGGTCACGTCCTCGACGCGCGTCCCCCCGAGCCAGATCGACCGCTGCTGGGCTCTCAGGCCGTCGAGATACTGCGTTCCGCTGCGTGCCGCCATGACGAGCTCCCTATGTGCTGCTCTGGAAAGCCTTTCGAGGGCGCGGCAGCCGGCGGGATTATCAGCGGTGACGCGAGTTCTCTCAAGGGCGCCTCTTCAGCCCTTCGGCTTCACGTCGCGGATGGGCAGATAGACGAGAAATGCCAGCACTGCGGCGGTGGCCTGGACGGCAAAGGCGGTGCGGTAGGCGATCTCGGTCGGTATGGCACCGGGGCCCGAGACGGTGCCGACGATCCATCCGAACACGAGCTGCATAAGGGCGATAGCGGTCATCAGACCCATGTTGGCTGCCGACAGGCCACGCCCCATCAGGTGCGGCGCGACAAGGCCGCGCGCATGGGCAAAGACGATCATGGGGAACGATGCGGAGAGGCCGAGCAAACCGAACAGAGCGGTGACCGCCAATACGGGCGGGTGGTCGAGCGCCGCGAGGCTGGTCATGGCAGCGATCACGCCGGTCATGCCGGTCAGCATCGCCGTCTTGACCGAGTTGAAGTGCCTTGCGACGAGGCCGAGCGCCGTGTGACCGGCCATCGAACAGAGCGCCATGGCGAGCAGCACGTTGCCGCTGGCGATGACGTCGAGCCCGTGGACCTGGCGGAGGTAGGGTGCCCCCCAGACGCCGGTGATGGTGGTGGTCGCGGAGATCGGTAGGCCGGTCAGAAGAAGCCGCACCATGCCGGGCTGGCGGAGCGCCTCGCCGACACCGCCGACCACGCTCGAGAGGCTCTCCGTGCTCGAAGCCGTCGGGGCGGCGCCCGGCGGTCCGTCGCGGACGACGAGCCACACGGCGGCGAGCAGCACGGCAACCGCGATCGTGAAAAAGCCGTAGCACTCGCGCCAGCCGATCAAGGCGATCAGGGCGGCGAGCGGCGTCGTCGCGGAAAGCGTCCCGGATGCGGCGAACGTGTTAAGGGTGCCCATCAACGTGACGACGCGGTCCTGCGGCATCCAACGGGCGAGCACATAAAATGCGCCGGTGAAGATACCCGCACAGCCGATGCCCATCAGCACGCGACCCAGCGACAGCAGCGCCACAGAATCGGCGGCTGCGAACGTGCCAGCACCGGCGGTGGTGAAGAGCAACATCCCGGCGAGCGTCAGGCGGGCGCCGAACCGGTCGAGCAGCATGCCGGTCGGGAGTTGCATCACGGCATAGGCGATGAAGAAGGCGCTGGCGACGGTCGAGAGGGCCGCCGGGGACAACGTCATCTCGCGGGCGAGTTCGGGCGCCATGACGCCAAGGCTCGAGCGAAGGAACAGGTTCATGAAGGCGAGCAGAAACAACACGGCAATAATGAGCGCGAGATGCCGGGACCGCCGCCCGGCACGCGCCTCGGTGGCGACCTCTCCCCAGTCGTTCATGCCTGCGGTGTCCCTCGCTCGACTATCGCATCGGCACCACCGGCGGCCCCGACCGCCGATCAGGGGCAACCTTCCGGGCCTTGCCTTCCCAGTGCCGCCCCAACTGGATTCGGGGACAACCTTTCGACTATAAGGGCCGTGCCCGCAACGGCACACGCCGAAACGGTCACAAGCCTCCTTGCCGACGAGCACCTCGAGAACGAGCCATGGCCGGACATTCCCAATTCAAGAACATCATGCACCGCAAGGGCAAGCAGGATGCGATGCGCGCCAAGCTGTTCGCCAAGCTCGCGCGCGAGATCACGGTCGCCGCGAAATCCGGCCTGCCCGACCCGGACATGAACCCACGCTTGCGGCTCGCCGTGCAGAACGCGCGCGCCGAGAACATGCCCAAGGACAACGTCGAGCGTGCGATCAAGAAGGCGCTCGGCGGCGATGCGGATACCTACGAGCAGGTTCGATACGAGGGTTACGCACCGGGCGGGGTGGCGGTGATTGTCGAGGCGCTGACGGACAACCGCAATCGCACCGGTGGCGCGGTCAGGGCCGTCTTCACGAAGTACAACGGCAACATGGGTGCCACGGGCTCGGTCAGCCACATGTTCGCGCGCGTCGGTGAGATCCGCTTCAAAGCGGACGCAGCATCGCCAGACGCCATGCTGGAAGCGGCGATCGAGGCCGGGGCCGAGGACGTCGAGAGCGGCGAGGAGGGTCACCTCGTGACGACTACATTCGAGGCCCTGGGGCAAGTTGCATCCGCCCTCGAAGGCAAGCTCGGCGAGCCGGAGCAAGTCAAGGCGATCTGGAAGCCGACGCTGTCGACCCAGGTCGACGCGGACAAGGCGGAGACCATTCTCAAGATGATCGCAGCGCTCGATGACGACGACGACGTGCAGTCCGTATTCTCGAACTTCGAGGTGGACGAGGCCACTTTGGCGCGGCTGACGGCGGCTTAGGCGGCACCGCCGTGCGCAATGATGAACGAAACTCTAAAGTGAACACCGAATTCCGGACTGGAATATCGACGGGACCTCAATGCTCCCCAGGTAACTTGTCCTGCGGTAGGAGCGGGAGACTGCCGTCATGGGCCAGACGATAGGCAAGGGAACGGACGGCTTCGAGAGCTACGTGCGCAACCTGCAACTCGCGGTCGAGACCACTACGATCGGGACCCAACTGGCGCCGAGCCGGGCCGATGGGCGGCCGCGCCGGGCACTTATCCACAATCCCTACGGCGCAACCGTCGCAGAACTCGGTATCTGCCGCTACCGAACCTCGGGCAGGTCCACGACAGAGCGTTGAGCGAGTTTATCCCCGGTTGCGTCAAACGTAGCCGGAGCGAAACCCGGCGCGACATGCTAACCGCGTCGTCATGAAGAACGTGGCGATTCGCATAATCGGCATCGACCCTGGCCTCCGGCGGACCGGGTGGGGCGTGATCGAATCCGATGGCGTACGGCTCGTGTACGTGGCGAGCGGTCATGTCACCTCGAACGGCGACGACGACCTCGCCTATCGGCTGCGCGAAATCTACGAAGGGCTCGCGGGCGTGCTGGCGGCTTGGCGCCCTGTCGAGGCCGCGGTCGAGGAGACGTTCGTCAACGAGAATCCGCGGGCCACGCTGAAGCTCGGGCAAGCGCGCGGCATGGCGCTTCTGGCACCAGCCATGAAGGGTCTGCGCATTGCCGAGTATCCGCCCAACCTGATCAAGAAGACCGTGGTGGGTGCTGGCCATGCGGAGAAGCGGCAGATCCAGATGATGGTCTCGATGCTCCTGCCCAAAGCTCGCTTCGAGTCGGCCGACGAGGCGGATGCGCTGGCGATCGCCATCTGCCATGCCAATCACCGGACGAGTCCGGCGGCACGTATGGCGGCGGCAGCAAGCGGCAATCGTTGAGAAGAGGAGCGTGGAAGTAGGAAGTAGGAAGTAGGAAGTAGGAAGTAGGCAAATGATCTCAGGTTGCAGGCAATCGCAACCCTTATCGAGTCAGCGCAGGGATGTCCGCGTCATGCTCTCTCGAAACCTGGCGTCAGTTGCCTACTCCCTCCTTCCTACGCTCTGCATCCCAAAGTCGTGTCCTGCTCGGAGGTACGCATGATCGGGCAGCTCAGAGGCAAGGTCGCGGCCATCGGTGAGGCGCACGCGATCATCGACGTGAATGGTGTCGGCTACGAGGTGCAGTGCTCGGCGCGGACGCTTCGCGCGCTCGAGACCGGGCAAGACGTCACGCTGACGATCGACACGCACGTCCGCGAGGACGCCATCCGACTCTTCGGCTTCCGCAGCGAGGTCGAGCGGTCGTGGTTCCGCATCCTGCAGCAGATCCAGGGTGTCGGCTCGAAGGTTGCGCTGAGCGTGCTCGGCACGCTGTCTCCGCACGACCTCGCCTCGGCAATCGCACTCGGCAACGCGGGGGCCATAGAGCAGACGCCGGGTGTCGGAAAAAAGTTAGCGCAACGGATCGTGCTCGAGCTGAAGGACAAAGCGCCGGCGCTCAGCATGGCCGGCCTGGACGTGCCGCAAGGCCCCAAAGGCGCAAGCCTGCCGAGCGCAACGCCGAGTGCCGCTGCCGAGGCCATCTCGGCACTGGTCAACCTCGGGTACAATCCGCAGCATGCGGCGGCGGCAATCGCTACGGCCGGAGCCGAACTCGGCGAGGACGCGGACACGGCGAAGTTGATCCGGCGCGGCCTGAAGGAACTGGCGCGCCCCCTTTAGCCACCGACTGGCACGCACTTTCGAGATTCAGACCGCCTTGCGGGGGCGCCTCAGCATCACGACGAGCGGCACCGCCGCGGCCGAGACGACGGTGAACAACCCGAACGTGTTGATGTAGGCGATGACAGCGGACTGGCGCGAAATCTCGCGGCTGAGCTGCTGCAGGCTGGGCGCCGAGGCAATCTCCCAGAGACCTGTGACCCAAGGCAATGCCAGAGACCGGTTGTAGGGGCTCAAATGCTCCGAAAGCTGCGCATAGTTGATGCCGGTGTAGCGGATCACCTCTGCGACCGAGAGCGAGATGAAGAAGCTCGCCCCGATGTTTCGCAGGAGGTGATAGAGCGCGAGCGCCTCGGCCATCTTCTCGCGCGGGATGCCGTCGAAGGACACGAGAGTGAGGGCGACCACGAGGATGCCACTCGAGAGCCCCTGCACCATGCCGTTCAGCTCGAGTTCCCAGGGCGTGACATTGACGTCCATCTGCATGAGGCCGTAGCCGGCTATCGCCTGCAGCAGAAACCCAATGGCGATGGTTGCGCGCGGATCGACCCGCGACATGAAGATGACGGCAAAGAAGCCAATCAGGCCGCCGACGCCGCGAGCGCCGATCACTTGCCCGACAAGCGCGTCAGGAAAGCCCAGGTGGACGCGCATGAGGGTTGGCAGGAGGACCATCGGCGTAAAGTTCAGCATGCCGAAGGCGGTGATGAGCAGGATACCGAAGAGATAGTTGCGGTTGAGCAAAAGCCGCAGGTCGAGGAACGGTCGGGTCGCCGTCAAGCTGTGCCCCACGAACAGGTAGAAGGCGAGCACGGCGATGGCCAATGACACCTGGATCTCGAGAGAATCGAACCAGTCGAGGCGCTGGCCGCGCGCGAGCACCCACTGCAGCGCACCGATGGCAACCGATAGCAAAATGAAGCCGGTCCAACTGAGGTAGATCGGCCCCTTCTTCTCATCGCGCGGCAACGAAGCCGAAAGCCCGATGGCCGCAATCGCGCCGACCGGGAAGAGGACGTGAAAGGCCCAGCGCCATGTCGCGAGTTCAGCCAAGTAGCCGCCGAGCGTCGGCCCGATGATCGGGCCCAGCGTGACGCCCATGCCATACATGCCCAGCACCATGCGGTGCTGGCGGGGCGGAAACACATCGAGAAGGATCGTCTGGACCAGGGGCACGCTCGGCGCGCCGGCGGCCCCCTGCACGATGCGCCAGAGGACGAGCTCCTCAATCGAGGAGGCTTGTCCGCAGAGCACCATCGTGACGGCGAAGATGGCCGTCGACCAGACCATGACCGTAGACCGGCCGAAGCGTGCGACCAGCCAGCCGGTCATGGGCATGGTGATGGCGGTCGCCAGGATGTTGAAGGTGACCGTCCAGGAGATCTCGTCAGGAGTAGCCGAAAACGAGCCCTGCATCTGGGGCAGCACAGTCGAGGCGACCAGGATCGACGTGAAATAGAGCGCGACGGTGAGAACGCAGGAGAACAGGATGAGATAGCGTCGGCCGACCCCGATCTCTTCGCTCGCCCCAGTCGCCGCCACCGCCGTCATTCAGCCTCACGTTTCGATCCGGCCCGGACGTTGCCACGGGCTTCGATGCACAGCCAGTGGAACGACGAGCGCCTGTGGCGCAGGACACGCTTCCGCCGCGAGGTCGCCGAGGTCAGATCACCAGAATGATCTTGCCGATATGCTGGCTGGTTTCCATCCGACGATGAGCGTCCGCCGCCTTGGCGAGGGGGAAGGTCGAGTCGAGCACGACCTTCAGCCGTCCGGTCTCGACGAGCGGCCAGACCCGCGTCTCGATCTCGCGCGCGAAGCCCGCCTTGACGGCTCGGGTGCGAGGACGCAGCGTCGAGCCTGTCAAGGTGACGCGCTTCATCATCAGGCGGGCGACGTTGATCTTCGCTTCGGCGCCGCCCAACGCCGCGATCTGCACGATCCGGCCGTCCTCGGCGGCGACCACGATGTTGCGCTCGGTGTAATCGCCGCCGACCATGTCGAGAATGACGTCGGCGCCATGACCGCCTGTCGCCGCGCGAACCTCCTTGACGAAATCCTGCGTGCGGTAGTCGATGGCCGCATCGGCGCCCAGGGTCTTGCAGAACGCGACCTTATCGGCACTGCCGGCCGTCGCGACGACACGGGCACCGAAGGCCTTGGCCATCTGGATGGCGCACGTGCCGATGCCACTCGTGCCACCGTGGACGAGAAACCATTCGCCCGGCCCGAGGCGGCCGCGCTCGAAGACGTTGTTCCAGACGGTAAAGACAGTCTCGGGCAATCCCGCGGCATCGGTCATCGAAAGGCCGGCCGGGACGGGCAAAGTCTGGACGTCCTCGGCAATGCAATACGGGGCGTAGCCGCCACCGTTCACGAGCGCGCAGACCTTGTCGCCCGGCTGCCAGCGTCGGACGCCATCACCCACGGCTGCGACGACGCCTGCGATCTCGAGGCCGGGCAACGGCGAGTGGCCAGGCGGCGGCGGGTAAGCGCCCATGCGCTGCTGGACATCCGGCCGGTTGACGCCTGCGGCGGAGACTTTCACGAGGATCTGGCCGGCCGACGGGCGCGGCACGGGCACCTCGCCCGGCACGAGCACCTCGGGGCCACCCTTTCCGTCTATGACGATGGCGATCATGGTCGCTGGCAGATCGGTCATGGTGTCCTCTGGCTTCTCTCTCGATTTCCTTCAGGCTTGAATGCCCTTTGCCGCCGGTTGAGACAAGGTGGGGCGCGTGCTTCTCTAGAACGTGCGGAACCGGATGGAGGCTTGGATGGACTGGGACGAGGCAAAGGGAAAGCAGAAGGCCGCCATCGTTATCGGCGAACCTCTCTCCACCTTGTCGGTTGCGGAGCTCGAGGCTCGCGTCGGGACACTCGAAGCCGAGATCGCTCGGATCAAGGCCGAAGTCGCGGCAAAGAAAGCGCATACGGCCGCGGCGAGCGCGCTGTTCAAGACCTCTTGATGAACGACGGTCGGCGGGCGCGAGACTTGCAAGCGGCAACCATGAGTGCGGTCGCGGCCTGCAGGGCGATGCTTAACGCGGGGACGGCAACGAAGCGTTTGCCATTAAAGTCGCGTTTACCGCATCCAGCTATCTTCAGCGCATCCAGGGCTCCTGGAACCGAGTGGGTCCTGTCCACTCTGCTTGACGCCTCCCTGTTCGACTTCAGAGCCGCCCTCGGGCGGCTCAATTTTTTCCATCGCCTCACAATTCTCGCATTCAAAGTGCTCAAATCGAGACAGGTCCTTAACCCGTCTTAGCGATGCTCCCCTTCACAGCGGCGCTGATGACGGGTAATCGAGTGAAGCCCTGTTCGGGCGACAGTTCAGGTATCGAGGTGACAAGTGGGTAGCGTGGCAACGGGCATGGGCGTCACCATCTCCTTCGCGGAGCGGTTCGCGAGTTCTCAACAGTTCGATCATGTATTCCAGGAAGGGATGGCGCTCGTCGAGGCGACCGCCAACTATCTCGAGGGACAGGGCCGCCGCGATTCCAAGGCCATCGGGCCTTCGGCGAGCATGCTTTATGCGTCGGAGAGCATGCGCCTGACGACACGGCTGCTCGAGCTGGCCTCGTGGCTTGTCATTCGGCGGGCGTTGAAGGCCGGCGAAATCGGACCGGAGGAGGCCCGCGTGAAGCGTCGGCGCCTGAGGCTCACCGCGATCGGTCGCCCACAGCACGTACAGGGCTTTGCTCAGCTACCCGACAAGCTCAAGGAACTCATCGAAGCCAGCTTTGCGCTGCACGACCGCATCACTCATGTCGACCGGGCACTCGAGCATCCAGAGGCCGTGGTCGACGAGATGGTGGTCAATCCGGTCGCCGAGCAGGTCAATCGGCTGTCCGCCGCCTTCGCGCCAGCTCGCTCCGCACGAGGGTAGAATCGTCCCAACGTCTCCGAGGCGTCCCGTCCCCGGGCAGCCTCGGTCGCCGCGCGGACATCACAGGCGATAGCGGATCTGGTCGGACCAGAAGCGCTCGAGGCGAACGAGCGACTTGTTGAGTTCCAGGACGTCGCCGCGGTTGACCTCGCCCACCGCCTCGATCGAGCCGAGCTGACGCTGGTAGAGGGCGTTCACCACGTCGCACGCGTCCTTGCCCTTCTGGGTGAGGCTGACACGTACCGACCGTCGATCGACCTCGGACCGCTTGTAGTGAAGATAGCCCATGTCGACGAGCTTCTTCAGGTTGTAGGAGACATTCGAGCCGAGATAGTAGCCGCGTGTCTTGAGTTCGCCCGCCGTCAACTCGCTTTCGCCGATGTTGTAGAGCAGCAACGCCTGCACGCTGTTGAGTTCCGCTCCGCCGACGCGGTCGAACTCGTCCTTGATCACATCGAGGAGGAGGCGGTGCAGCCGCTCGATCAGCCGCAGCGCCTGGAGATAGTCGCTACGAAACGACTCATCCTTCGCTGGCGCGCGTACACGCCCGAGATCCAACGCAACTGTCATTGTTTAAGCCTTCGGTTCTACCTGACGCTCTGCCCGACTCTTTTGTTCTTGATCGGCCGGGTCGTGGGTTGAACCTAGAGGAGGAAATTAAATCTTACCCTAAAAGACATACTGAACAGGAACTTAATAGATGGATCGATCGTCACTCCGCTGTATTCCCGTGATCGCCATCGCGCCCTTGCGCGCGCCGCGCATCAATCGATGACCACTTCGACCGGTACCACGACACGCGTTTTCGAACGCGTGAGCGGGACCGTGATGGTCCTATGAGCGGGCCGCCTCCATCTCCCGCCGCAGGGGAAGCGCGAGTTCATCCCCGGCGAGCGGCGCAAAGTAGCCCTCGACCAGATCGGCCGGCACGTCCTCGATCCGCCGATGACGCCATTTCGGGCGCCTGTCCTTGTCGATCAGCGCCGCGCGAACGCCCTCGTGGAAATCAGCGTCAGCGGCCAGATGCCACGCGAGCCTGAAATCCTGAGCCAGCGTTTCACGGATGTCGAGCCCGGCGGCATTGACGATTGAGCGGAACGTCAGCGCCAGCGCCAACGGTGACCGCGACCGCAGCGTCGTGGCGGTTGCGGTGGCCCAATCGCGATCCTCGGCATGCGGCTTCTCCAGCCTGGCGAGAATCGCTTCGAGCGACGTCTCGTCGAAATAGCGCGCGATGCGAGTGGCAGCTTGCGTCAGCGGGCCCACTCCCGGGTCCCGATGGCGAGCGTCGAGCACCGGATCCACGGGGTCCGCGTCCGCGATCTGAGAAAGGAGGGCCGCATGCTCGGCACGCGGAATGACATGCGTCGCGAGTCCGAGTGCCAGGGCATCCGCTGGACCGACGTCCGCGCCCGTGAGGCCGAGGTAGAGCCCGATCCCGCTCGGCATGCGCGCGAAAGCATGTGCGACACCGCAATCGGGAACGTAGCCGATTGCCGTTTCAGGCATGCAGAAGCGATACCCCTCGCCGGCAACACGATGCGTTCCGTAGAGCGTAATCCCGACGCCAGTGCCCATGACGACACCGTCGATCAGCGCGATCGTCGGCTTCGAGAAGCATTCGTGCTGCCAGCACAGCCGGAGTTCCGAAGCGAGCGCTTCACGCGCCTTGGCGATGTCCTGCCGGCCAAGCTCGACGATTTCGCGCACGTCGCCGCCCACCGAGAACACACCGTCGAGCGCAGAAGCCAGCGACGCGGCATAAATTCCCGGATCTCGTGCCAATCGGCGATACCACCCAACAAGCTCGGTCTGCATATCTTGGGAGATCGCGTTCCGGCGTGCCGGCCGATTCAGCGTGGCTATACCGACCGCGTTGCTCCGGCTCATCACCAGTCCGAGCGTGCCATCGCTCGAGATCCCCGCCTCAGTCGTCATCTCGCAACCCTGCCGTCATCGAGCCTCGATCGTGCTGCCGGAACAACACCTGCGGGACGATCGTTACAGCACGCGGGCTGATTTGTCGGCAACTGCGGCGCTTGCCCCCGGTCTGCCACAATCCGGCGGGCAATACGCCGCTACCAATGATGCTTCGTTTCCAGCATTATGCTGATGATTCGTTGCGCATGTGGTCGGCGCTTGGCGTGCGCTGCCTGCCCATTGGGTGATGTGCCGAGAAGCTGGAGTCTCCATGCTGCAACTGCCGTCGAGACAAGCCGTGACGCTGGCCATCGTGGCAATCGCATCGCCGATGTTGCCGGCGCACGCACAGTCGCCAATGACGACGCCACAGTGGCCTCTCACGATGCAGGACGTCAGGCCGACGTTGATGGCACAAGCCACCGGCAATACTGTCGCCGCGCCCGGCGCGCAGCCAACACCGCAGGTCGGGGCTCAGCCCCCAGCCGCGGCCGCAGCACCCGTGCCCGAGCCAGGTTGGACCGAGACGGAGATTGCCACCGCTCGCGCGCGCTGCAACGCCATTCTGGCCCGCTATGACGCAGTCGCCACTCCGATGGAGCCGATCCGCGAAGGCGAATGCGGCACGCCGTCCCCGGTCCAGTTGACGGCAATCGGCAAGGTCTCTCTCTCGCAGGCAGCGATCGTCAACTGCGATATGGTGGCGGCGCTCGGAGATTGGCTGAAGATCGACGTCCAGCCTGCAGCCAAGAAGCTACTGGGACAGCAGGTGGTCGGCATCGAAGTTCTGAGTTCCTACTCGTGCCGCAATGCTTATGGACGCAAACGCAGCCGGCTGAGCGAGCATGGTCGCGCCAACGCCCTCGACATCAAGTCTTTCCGCCTCGATCGCAAAGAGCCGGTCGACCTCATGGCCGACTGGGGCATGACGGATCGCGACATCAAGGCACGGATCGCCGCCGCGGAGGCCGCCGCCCAGGCACACGCCGCCGCAAAAGCCGAGGCTGAGGCCCGCGCTCAGGCAATCGCCAGGGCGCAGCAGCAACAGCGTCCCGGTCTCTCGGCTCCAGGGCCGTCCATAGCCGAACGCAATGCCCGCCAGAACAGTCTCGGCCTGGTCCCATCCGCCGACGGACTCACAGCCTTGCGCGGCATCGTCGGCGCGCCGACGATAAAAGGCGCCGGCAGCGCCGACGACGAGGATCGGCCAAATACGGGCTTGTCTCTCGGACAGCCGTCGAGGCTCGGTGGACCCAAGGCAAAGAGCGAGGCGTCGACGCCACTACAGGCACCGCCCGCTCAAGCCCAGTTGAAGCAGCCCGGCACGGAAGCCAAAGCCCAGGACGCTCGCCAGCGCTTCCTTCGCATGCTCCATACGTCGGCCTGCAACCGGTTTGCGACTGCGCTCGGCCCCGAGGCGAATGAAGCGCACCGCAATCATTTTCACTTCGACCTTGCCGATCGCGGCGGACGCGGCAGCTACTGCCAATAGCCGGCGCCACGCTTTCCGAGGCCGAGCCCGGATACGGCGGCCTCACGCGAGCAACCGCGATCTCGCTCAGACGCCTCACTCAAACGACAACGGGGCGACGTGATCCTGTCACGCCGCCCCGCGGGTTCGCCTCGAATGGGTCGATGCGCCTCAGCCGACCGCCCGGCGCAGCATTACGCCGATGAGATGAGCGCGATAATCCGCTTCCGCGTGGATGTCGGACATCAGGTTCGAGGCATCGATCTTCAATCCGTCCACGGCCTTCGCCGAAAAACTGGCGGCGAGCGCCGTTTCGGCTTGCGGCAGCCGATAGACGCCGGATGCACCCGCTCCTGTGACCGCCACGCGCACACCGGATTTCGACTTCGCGACCGCCACGCCCACGAGTGCATAGCGCGAGGCGGGATTGGCGAACTTGGCGTAGGCGAAGCGTTCGGCCACGGGAAAGTCGATGTGCGTGATGATCTCGCTCTCCTCGAGGACCGTCGAGAACAGACCGTTGAAGAACTGGTCCGCGCCGATCGCCCGCTTCGATGTGTGCACCGTCGCCCCGAGTGCCAGAACAGCCGCCGGGTAATCGGCACCGGGGTCGTTGTTGGCGACCGAGCCGCCGATGGTGCCGCGGTTGCGCACGTGCGGATCACCGATGCCCGCGGCAAGCGCCGCAAGACCTGGCAGCGCCGCAGCCACGACCGTCGACTCGGCGACCGCTGCGTGCGTGGTCATGGCGCCGATTCGAATGGCACCGTCCTTCTGCGTGATGCCCTTGAGGTCGCCGATCCCGCCCAGATCGACGACTTGGCCCGGCTCGGCCAGCCGGAGTTTCATGGCCGGAATCAGCGTCTGCCCCCCCGCCAGCAGCTTGGCGCCCGGATGGGCCTTCAGTGCGAGATCCGCCTCGTTCAGCGAATGCGGCCGGCGATAGTCGAATGCGTACATGTGCTCTCCTCCCTCACTCGGCCGCCTTGCGGGGCATTTTTTGAATGGCACGCCAGACCGCCTGGGGCGTCGCCGGCATGGCGATGCCCTCGTGGCCGAGCGCGTTGGTGATGGCATTGACCATGGCCGCGGGCGCCGCGATGGCACCCGCCTCGCCGCAGCCCTTGACCCCAAGCGGGTTCGACGGGCACGGCGTATTGGTCATGGCGACATTGAAGGACGGCACATCGGCCGCGCGTGGCATGCCGTAGTCCATGAAGCTCGCCGTGACGAGCTGGCCGGTCTCGTCGTAGCGGGCACCCTCCAGCAATGCCTGGCCGACGCCCTGCGCGATGCCGCCGTGAACCTGCCCCTCGACGATCATCGGGTTGATCAGCACGCCGAAGTCGTCGACCGCCGTCCAGCGATCGACCTTGGTGACGCCCGTCGCCATGTCGATCTCGACCTCGGCGATGTGCACGCCCGATGGGAACGTGAAGTTCTTCGGGTCGTAAAACGACGTCTCCTTGAGGCCGGGCTCGATCTTCTCGGGATCGAACTTGTGCGCGACGTAGGCTTGGAGAGCCACCTCGCCGAACGTCATCTTCTTGTTGGTGCCCCGCGCCGAGAACTCGCCGGCCTCGAAGTCGACCTGATCCTCCTCGACCTCCATGCAGGCGGCAGCGACGCGCTTGCCTTTCGCGATCACCTTCTCGGCCGCCTTGACGATGGCCGAGCCGCCGACCGCACCCGAGCGCGAGCCGTAGGTGCCCATGCCCATCTGCACCTTGTCGGTGTCGCCATGCACGATCGACACGCTATCGATCGGCACGCCGAGCTTCGACGAGATGATCTGGGCCATTGTCGTCTCGTGGCCCTGGCCGTGGCTGTGCGAGCCGGTCAGCACTTCGACCGTGCCGACCGGGTTGACGCGGATCTCGGCCGATTCCCACAAGCCCACGCCTGCACCGAGCGAGCCGACTGCACGCGACGGCGCGATACCGCACGCCTCGATATAGGCCGAGAAGCCGATGCCACGGAGCTTGCCCTTGGCAGCGCTCGCCGCCTTGCGCTGGCCGAAGGTCTTGTAGTCGGCCATGGCCAATGCCTTGTCGAGGCACGCGGCGTAGTCGCCCGTGTCGTACGCCATGATGACCGGCGTCTGATGCGGGAACTGGGTGATGAAGTTCTGCCGGCGAAACTCGGCCGGATCACGACCGGTCTCGCGCGCGGCTACCTCCACGAGGCGCTCGATCACGAACGTCGCCTCCGGCCGTCCGGCACCGCGATAGGCATCGACCGGCGTGGTGTTGGTGTAGACGCCATCGACCTCGCAATAGATCGCCGGGATGTTGTACTGGCCCGACAGCAGCGGCGCATAGAGATAGGTCGGCACCGACGAGGCGAAGGTCGAGAGATAGGCGCCGAGATTGGCCTTGGTGTTGGCCCGAAGCGCGAGGATCGTGCCGGCCTTGTCGACCGCGAGTTCGGCGGTCGTCACGTGATCACGGCCGTGCGCGTCGGAATAGAACGCCTCGGAGCGATCCGCCGTCCACTTCACCGGACGGTTGATCTTCCGCGCCGCCCAGATGCACACCGTCTCCTCGGCGTAAATGAAGATCTTGGAGCCGAAGCCGCCACCGACGTCGGGCGCGATGACACGCAGCTTGTGCTCCGGCGCGATGCCGACGAACGCCGAGAGCACGAGGCGGGCGACGTGCGGGTTCTGGCTCGTCGTCCAGAGCGTGAGGTTGTCGGTGCCGCTATCGTACTCGCCGATGGCAGCGCGGGGCTCCATCGCGTTCGGCACGAGGCGGTTGTTGACGATGTCGAGCTTGGTGACGTGCGCGGCTTTGGCGAATGCGGCGTCGACCGCGTCCTTGTCGCCGAGGTGCCACTGGTAGACGGTGTTGTTGGGTGCCTCGGCGTGTACCTGCGGCTGGCCGGAGCGTTGCGTCTTGGCCGGATCGACGGCGGCGGGGAGCACGTCGTAGTCGACCGCCACCTTCTCGGCCGCGTCCTTGGCCTGGTCCAGCGTCTCGGCGATGACGACGGCGACGTGATCGCCGACGTAGCGCACCTTGCCCTGCGCGAGTGCGGGATGCGGGCCCGCCTTCATCGGGCTGCCGTCCTTCGAGTGGATCATCCAGCCGCAGATCAGGCCGCCGATCTTGTCGGCCGCGAGGTCCTCGCCCGTGAAGATCGCGAGCACGCCGGGTGCCGCGAGCGCAGCCTTGGCGTCGATGCCCTTGATGTTGGCGTGCGCGTGCGGCGAGCGCACGAAGATGGCGTAACTCTGGCCCTGACGATTGATGTCGTCGACGTACTGGCCTTTGCCGGTGATGAAGCGGAGGTCTTCCTTGCGCTTGACGGAAGCGCCGATGCCCTGGTCGGTCATGGGTGAGTTCTCTCCCGGATCTCGTTTATTCGGCGGCCTGCTTCATGGCGGCCATGCCGGCGGCGCCGGTCTCGATAGCGCGGACGATGTTGTGGTAGCCCGTGCAGCGGCAGATATTGCCTTCGAGTTCCTCGCGGATGGTGTGCTCGTCGACCTTGGCGCCCTTGCGGTTCACGAGGTCGATGCCGGCCATGATCATGCCGGGCGTGCAGAACCCGCACTGCAGCGCGTGATGCTCGCGGAAGGCCTCCTGCATCGGATGCAGCTTGGCGGCGGTACCGATGCCTTCGATGGTCGTCACCTGCGATCCCGCGCACGACAGCGCGAGCGTGGTGCACGACTTGATGGCGCGCCCGTCCACATGCACGACGCAGGCGCCGCACTGGCTGGTGTCGCAGCCGACGTGGGTGCCGGTCAGGCGCAAGTTGGTGCGCAGGAAGTCGACGAGCAGCGTTCGGGGGTCGACATCGGCCGTGACGGTGCGGCCGTTGACGGTAAGCGTGACGGACGACATTGAGCTTCCTCCGAATGACGCGGCTTCGACCGCTGACGTTTCCTCGGGGCCACTATACCCGATCAGGGTCGCTCGTCATGTAGGATGGTTGATCATGGCTCTGCCCGCGCTGGCGGCCGGCTCCCCGCAGGGGCGTCGCCAGCGCCACGAGCACGAAAAACACCGGCCCGAGGGGACCGGTGCTCTGTCTTGCTCGTGGCCGGCTTGGGCTCGCACGCCTGCCGGCGAAGCTCAATCAGCCCCGTATTGGGGGAACGAGCGGTTTGACACGCCGGACGAGCAGTCTCCAGTTGAGTGGTTCGTCCCCGCTGGTCCTGCGGGCCTTGCGTCCTTCTGCAACGATCACAGTCACTGGCTGAACTCGTGGATGACGGCGTGTCGGCATGGACCACTCCATCGTCGTTGAGACCTTTCCCGCACGCGGCGCCGCGCCACCGGAAAGCCGGCGGCACCACATCTGCGAGACATGGCCAGGTCAGGATGGGCTCGGCTGGAGCCGGAACGGTCTGGCGATCCGCGACGTTCGCATGAGCGGCCCATCCACGCCGCCGTGCTGCTCGTCTGAGGCCTGAGGCCTGGTGCCAGCATACCCTCGCCCGGTTCCCGCGAGGCGATTGGCCCCGCGTCTCGACGCGGACTTCAACCACCGAAGCCGGGCGCCGATGAGCCCTTCCCCCAGTGACGGCCTCGAAGCGGCCATGACGAAGACGCTACTCGATTCGCACGACACACCGTTGACGCTTCAACCAGCAGCGATGATGGGGAAGTGGGCAGGCGTGGGGTGTCCGGACTCAGCCCGGTCTAAACCGCCAGGCCTCAGCCCGTTTCCTACCCTGAGCGATGAATGCTCCCTCGCCCCGGCCACGTCCCCCGCGTCCCCGGGCGGAGGCCGCCGCAGGCGTCTGGAGATCCAGGGTCCTTCCACGTCTGCGATCATCCGAGGCGCGGAACGATCCCGGATCTGCGCTCGTGCTGCGCGCGGCTTCGTCCGGGAACTCCGGTGAGGCGGGGACTGTGGAATTGCACTCGATCGTCCTTGTTGTGGTCATGGCTGAAGGTGCGAGCGCAGCGGCAAGGCCGCGGACTATGAAACTCCCCCTCACTCCCCCCTGTCCACCGCACGCGGTTCGAAGACGGTGCCGGCGAAGGATTGGAGGTCGTGCCAGTGGTGTGCGAGGTCGGAGGCGAAGAGGCCGCGGGTGATGCCGGAAACGAGCTTCGGGACGGCGATGTTCATGGCGTTGATGGAGCAGCCGAACGGGCCGAAGCTCATGGTCGTGGCGATGGTGAAGTCGTGGATGTCGGCGAGGTGGGGCGCGGTGCCGGGCACGCGCTCGACGAAGGCGCCGTCCGGGGCGTG
>LNDR01000319.1 GCA_001464755.1 Rhizobiales bacterium Ga0077524 | reverse complement strand
GGCGCCTCGTCGAGACGGGACAGGCCCGAGCTTACGCGTTGCCCGGTGGCGATCCTTGTCTGCCAGCCCTTGTCGCCCTCGAGCGAAAGGCGCGAGAGGCGGGGCTGGGTCTATGGTCGAATGCCGCCTATCAGATCCGGCCAGCGGATCGCCCGACCGAGCTGACCCTCTACCGGCACACGTTTCAACTCGTACGTGGACGCATTGAACGTACACGCGAGACACGCGGCCTCGCGATCATTGAACTAGCGAGCGGCGAACGTGCTGCGGCAGCGGAGGGCCGATCGCAATGGGATGCATTTCATGTGGTTTGGCGCCGGAGCCTCACGGAAGCCCTGCAGATGGGGTGGAAGGAAAGCCTCGTCGGACGCAACGTGCTCGTCCGGGGCTGGGTCGACGATCACAGAGGTCCGGAGATCGAGCTCGTCTCGGCCGGCCAACTTGAAATCGAGGATGAGGGGACATTCGCGCCGCCTTGCCGGGGCCGGCGCACGAAAGTCTCGTAAGATGGCGCTGCTAGCCGCATGCACGTCGGCCAGTCGTGATCAGGCCGCCTTCACCTCGCCTGCGGGCGCATCGCCTTGCTCCTCTGCGGCTCGGCGTCCGCGCGCGCTCCTGGCGAGGACCTCGGTAATCCGCTGCATCGCTCCGCGTTCGTCCGAGTGATCCACGGCTGCAAGCTCCCGCGACATGCGGTCGAGTGCGGCCTCGTACAGCTGACGCTCGGAGTACGACTGCTCGGGCTGTGCCTCGCTCCGGTACAGGTCGCGAACAACCTCGGCGATGGCAACGAGATCGCCAGAGTTGATCTTCGCTTCGTACTCCTGCGCCCTGCGGCTCCACATCGTGCGCTTAATGCGAGCCTTGCCTTTGAGCGTGTCCATAGCCCTCTTAAGGACGCCGTCCTCGGCGAGCTTGCGCATGCCGACGCTCGCAAGCTTCGAGGTTGGGACACGAAGAGTCATCTTGTCCTTCTCGAACTCGATTACGAACAACTCCAGCGAAATTCCCGCGATCTCCTGCTCCTCAATTCCGATGATGCGTCCGACACCATGGGCCGGATAGACAATCAATTCACTGGTCTTGAAGCCGTGGCGCGACGTCACCGGCTTCTTCGGGTCCGCCGCCGCTGCTGGCGTAGCGACTTTCGCTGCTGCCTTCGTTGGTACGGATGCCGTCAGGCGCTCCGAGGGTTTCGCGCCCTGTGCGGGCATCGCGCGTTGCGGCTGGACCTGCGGCTGGGCCTGAGGAGTGCGCGGAGCAATTGTGGAGGCCGGCTTCGCAAACACAGGCTTGTCCGACTTCGCAACTACTTTCTGCGGCGCGACCGGCTTCACGACCGCTTTCGTCTTGGCCGTAGCGGGTGTCTTCGCCTTCGCAGGAGCGGCTTTTGCCGAGGACTTGGATGAAGCCGCAACCGATGCGGGCTTGGAACTCACTTTCACAGACTTCGACTTCAATGACACGGCCTTCGCAGCAGCAGTTTTCGGCGGCAGCTTGGTCTTCTTCGTCATTGCTTTCTACGCTCCGTCAGCCGTTAAATCCGCTACCGCGCCCGGTAGCGAGTCCGTCAAGTGTGCCCCGCAAGCGGGCAATCACAGCTCTTCTCGCCGCAATCGATTGGATTGCCACGAGTAGCCTGCTCCTAGGCGTGCCATTTGATGGTGCGGCACGCTATCCAGTTCCCTCGATGTCGTTGATGATGCCGTGCTTGCGTTCTTGTGTATGCCGTCGAGCCCTTGGCGACCGCTTCTCTGAGATCGCCGATCTGGACGGTACGCATCAGTTATGTCCTGCACGCAAGCAGATGAGGCACGCCAACTGGCCGTGCTACTCACCGACAAGTGCACTGTAACATAATCTTCATCGCAATTGAAGCCGTCGCGTGCATCCTCATGCAAAGAAGACGGGGAACGAGCTTAACCTCTGGCAGTCGGCGCGCGTTCGATTTCCAGATGACTTGGTAAACAGCTCAGTCGCCCTCGCCCGGCTCGCTGGAAAAGTACTTCTCAAACTTGCCCTTCTCGTCGCGGAAGTTGTCGGCATCGCCAGGTGCGGGCTTCTTTGCCGTGATGTTGGGCCACGTCTCGGAATACTCTCGGTTAATCTCCAACCACCTCTCAAGACCGGGCTCAGTGTCGGGCTTGATGGCCTCGACGGGGCACTCGGGCTCGCACACGCCGCAATCGATGCACTCGTCAGGGTGAATGACGAGCATGTTGTTGCCTTCGTAGAAGCAGTCGACCGGGCACACCTCGACACAGTCCATATACTTGCATTTTATGCAAAGCTCGGTGACGATGTAGGTCATGTCGGTTATCCCGGCCTCTAGCCTTCCGATGTCGCGGTGACGCGCTCTCTCTCTCTCTTGGATTGCACGCCTCTGCGCGCGAGGAAAGTGGCGCTGTTCGCCTCTCGTCAGTTTGTCGCAATCTCGATGAACGCTCATGGCGCCACCGCGAATTCAGGTGTCGTTGTCACGAAGCCGGTCGATCGCGCGCCGGTCGCGCTTCGTCGGGCGCCCGCTGCCGTGGTCGCGCTGTCCGCCACCGTTATCCATGTGCCCCGAGTCGCCTGATGTGGGTGGGCGCGGCGGTGTCAGGTCTCGGTAAAGCGTCTGGGCTTCCGCTGCAGGGCCGCGGCGCGCGCCTGGCGCGACGACCTCGAGCACACGCACGTGGGTCCCGACGGCCACGGTGATCACGTCGCCAGGTTTCACGGTCTGGCTTGGCTTTATAATACGCTCACGATTGATCCTCACGCGGCCATCAATGACGAGGCCTGCAGCGAGTGTTCGCGTGCGAATGACGCGCGCGAACCAAAGCCATTTGTCGAGCCGCTGGGCAGTGCTTGCTTGCTCGGCGGCCCGCCCGCTCGCGTCGTCGGTCATTACGAACTCGGCGTCTTGTTGCTCTTCTCGAGTTGCTGCTTGAGAGCGCTGAGCGCCGCGAACGGGGAATCGGGATCCGGTCCCCCTTTGCGCTGCGGCGAAGCCGTGCTCACGCGGGTCCGAGATCGATCGTCACGACGGTCATCGCGCCGGTCGTCCCGGCCGCTTTGCCGCTTGCGGTCGCCACCACCGCCACTGGGCCGATCGTGGCCTCGGTTCGGCGCTGCTCCTCGCGCCTCGCGACGGCCGTCGCCCTCGCCGCGCGGAGCGTCGTTGCGCTGCTCGCCCTCGCGCCGCTCTCCGCCAGGAGGCCTCGGGCCATGCCTGGCCTCGCCGCGCTGGCGGTCACGGTTGTGGCCGCGGCCGTGACCGCGCTCGCCTGGAGTGCGCTCGGCCTGATCGCTAACGGCTGCCTCTGCAGCCGGCGCAGCGGGCGCTTCGGTGGCGCGCTGCCCCTGTCCACGGCCCTCGCGCCGTGGCGGACGCCGCTCTTCGCGATGACGCCGCCGCGGTCTCCAGATTTCGACCATCGGCGTCGCAGCCTCGACCGTGTCGCCGGCTGTATCGGTGTCCGCGGCCTCTTCTGTGGTCGTATCGGTCGCGGTAACGTCCGCCACCACCGTCACCTCGGTCGTATCAGCGATAACTGGCAGCGGGCCCGCTGCCGCTTGGCCGACATCATCGGCCACCAACACCTCCGCCTCTACCTGTGGCTCGGTCTGTGGCTCGGCCTCGGTCTGTCGCTCGGCCGTGAATGACGCGGCTTCTGCGGGCTCGTTGCCAAGATCGGTCGGCGTCTGCTCCGAGGTCGTTCCAACCGCTTCGGTGTCGCGCGGTCCTTTAGCACGTGGCTTCGGCGCCGGCCGCTGCTCAGAGCGGAAGCCGAGCGTCGAAAGCACGGCGGCAAGCTCAGTCGACGAGCAGCCAAGGATCGACATCATCTCGGGCGTTACCATGAACCCGCCGTCGCCACTCGAGCCGCGAGGAGGTGTCTGTCCGGGGTCGCTCGCTCTCCAGGCGAGGAGCGGCCGGATCGAATCCGCCAGTCGCTCCAGCATGTCGACACGGATCGCGCGGGGGCCGCACACATGGTAGCCCGCTGCGCGATAGAAATCTTCTGGCACTGCGGCATCGATAGCCACGGACGTGAGACCGGCGCGAGGCGGCTCCGGGAGTTGCTCAACCGAAACCCCGGACTGCGCCCCCTTGTTAAGCACCCATAGCGCCAGTGTCAGCTCCGCAGGAGCCGGCTTCAGCAGTGGGGGCAGGAAGATATTGAACGCACCGAAGCGGACGCCGTACTTCCTCAGTTGCGCCCGGGAGGGCTGGTCGAGCTGTCGCATTTCATCGGCGATGGCGTCGCGTTTCACGATGCCGAAGCTCTCGGACATGCGAAACGCGATGCCGCGCGCGAGTCCGGTCACGTCCTCGGCCGACTTTAGCTCCATCAGCGGTTTCAAGCGGTCGGCGATGACCTCAGCGACCCAAGTGCCGAGCCGCTGCTGCACCTTCTCTTTGTCGGGACCGGTCAGATGCTCATCCGCCAGCACGACCACTGTCGGTCGCATTGGATCGTCGCCCGGCTCGAGACGGGCAATCTCCTCGTCACGCCATAGGATTCGGGCGTTCCGCGTCAGCTTGAAAGCGTCGGTCTTGGCTGCGGCCACGCGGCGGGCCCGCATCGCGAGTTCCTTGGCGACCACATGTGCCGATGCTCCGCGCGACGCTTTGCCGTGGACGCCGGTTGCGTCCGCCTGCGTGTCTGGCCAGAATCGGAAACCCTTGAGCCGACCGACGTAGTGGTTCTCGACCGTCACTGCACCGTCGGCGGCGATGTCGGCGGTCATGTCCTCCTTGTCGCGCAGCCCCTTCATCAGCGCACTTGTCTTGCGATCGACGAACCGCTGGGTGAGCTGCAGATGGAGCGCGTCCGAGAGGCTGTCCTCGATGGCGCGCGTCCGGTCCTGCCAGTGGCCCGGATCACGCAGCCACTCGGCACGGTTCGACACGAACGTCCAAGTGCGGATGTGCGCGATGCGCGTCGCGAGTGTGTCGATGTCGCCGTCCGTCCGATCCGCGAGGGCAACTTGGTTCGCGAACCAATCCTCGGGAATCTGCTCGTCCGCGCTCATCAGGAACCCGTAGAGCTGCGCCACCAACTCGGCATGGTTCTGCGACGAGATTTTGCGGTAATCGGGCACTTGGCAGACGTCCCAGAGCTTGGTCACTGCTGCCTGCCCAACGGCGCGGTCGGCGATAGCCGGATCGCCAGCCAGCATCTCAAGCGCCGTCACGTCCTCGGCCATGCGCGCCCTTTGCAGGCGCTGCTGGCTCGGGATCTCGCGCAGGCTCTCGCGCAGCCGCTCCAGTGTGGAGAGCTCGAGGTTGCGGTTTCGCCACTGCAGCACGCGGACGGTGTCGAAGGTGTGAGTCTCGAGCCGTTCGATCAAGTCCGGCTCGAATGGTTGAGCGTCGCCGGTCACGCCGAATGTGCCGTCGTTGAGGTGCCGCCCGGCCCGTCCCGCGATCTGCCCGAGCTCGCCTGGCGTCAAGTCTCGCGTGACGTGCCCGTCGAATTTCCGCATTGCCGCGAACGCCACGTGGTCAACGTCCAGGTTGAGGCCCATCCCGATCGCGTCGGTCGCAACCAGAAAATCGACATCGCCATTCTGGTAGAGCGCGACCTGCGCATTGCGGGTGCGAGGCGACAGCGCACCGAGCACCACGGCTGCACCACCCAATTGGCGCCGAATTAACTCTGCGATCGAGTACACCTCGGCGGCCGAGAAAGCCACGATTGCCGTGCGCTTCGGCAGGCGCGTGATCTTCTTCTGACCGGCGTAGCTGATCTTCGAGAGGCGCGGTCGGGAGATGAAGTTGGCTTCGGGGATGAGCTCGCTGATCGCGTCGCGCATCGTGCCGGCGCCTAGGAGCAGCGTCTCGGAGCGGCCGCGGGCGTGCAGGAGCCGGTCGGTGAAGATGTGTCCACGATCCGGGTCCGCTGCGAGCTGGATCTCGTCGATGGCGAGAAAATCGACGTCGACGCCGCGCGGCATCGCCTCGACTGTCGAGACCCAATAGCGCGGGTTGTCCGGCTTGATCTTCTCCTCGCCGGTCACGAGCGCGACCGCCGACGGACCGATCCGCGCGACGATCTTGTCGTAGACCTCTCGGGCGAGAAGTCGCAACGGCAAGCCGATCATGCCTGACTGGTGACCGAGCATACGCTCGATGGCGAGATGTGTCTTGCCGGTATTCGTGGGGCCGAGAACGGCCGTCACGTTACGGATACGGTGCTGAAACGCCAAATCCCTCTCCCTCGAAGCCGAGGCTTGCCCGCGAGGCATCGCAAAGCGCAAGCCGGCAATCAAGGGGACTTTGCGCTGAACCGGGGAACAAAGCCAGAAATCGGTGCGGCTAGTTGGGTCATGAGGCAAAACGCCGGTGATCGACCACCCATATGACCGGGCAGAGCCTTGCGCGAGGCTCTCAATTGGTGAGGGCGATCTGCTCGCTTCGCGTTACTATGTTGATGCGCTCGGCGGTCAGCGTGGCGGTGCCGGCCGCTGTCGGAATCGAGATCTGGTGAGGCACGAAGAGCGCCGCGCTCGGCACGGGCCTTAGCGAGACCTCGATCCCTTCGGTGGTCGCCATGTGTCGCGTATCTGCGGTCATTCGGTGTCCGGCGATGGGCACGTAGCGCACGCGGCACACGAATGCCACACCCGGCTGGCCGCTGGGCCGTGCCTCGGCTACCGCCTGCTGGCGGAGGAACGAGAGGGTGAGGTCAAAGCGCTGCTTGCCGTCGAACACGGCCAGCTTTCGCGTGCACGGATTGGCATCACTCGTGCGGCTGAGAGCCAGAACCGCACTAAGCGGATCGAGAACATCCTTAAGATGCTGTGTCTCTACGGGGACCGTGTCCGGCGTAGGCGGCGTTTGCGGCAGGCTGGAGATGCTCGTTATGGCGCCGTGCTTGTAGCCGAGCTTGATGGAGCCTTGCTTGCCGATGCCGTTGAAGTCGAACGTATAGCCGGCGGGTTTTGGCGACGCGCCACTTAGCACGCCAGAGCTGCGGGTCAGACCCTGCCATTTGAAGGCGCCGAGCAGAGCGGAGATGCGCGCTTCGCCCGCAACCGTGTAGGACGTACCGGTCACATTCGCCTGAAGGTCGAACTTGCCAACGTCGAATCCGTTAAACTCGATGCGATAGGTTGCGTCGACCCGGCTCGGCCATGGCTCGGCGAACGCCGGCGCGGCAGCGGATGCGGCTATCGATGCTGCGATAGCGGCTGCGAGCCTGGAGGTGCGAGTGCGTCCGATGGACGGCTTCAGCTTGTACAACATGACGCAGGCTTTCCGACGCTGAGCGAACGAGCTGAAGACGGATCGACGACCTTGCGGCTGCCATGCGGAATGGTCTTCCGCATTGCAAGGGCTAGGTGGTCAATGCGACAAATCTGTGGTCCAGCAATCCTCACTCACTTTGCTTAACAAGCGCTTGACGGCCGTCCCGACTTTGCCGACCGAGCGAGGAAGGGGATCGGGCCGCCACCCTTGCAAGCAGCCTCGGCCTGTGGCTCGTTTGCAAACGAGGCTTCAGCAGGAGACCACAATGCGGATGCAAGGCAAAATCGGACTGGTCACGGCAGCGGGCTCAGGAATGGGGCGCGCTGGCGCTATTCGTTTCGCCAAGGAGGGTGCTGCGGTCGGTGTCGCCGATATCGACGAGAAGGCCGTAGCCGCGGTCGTACAGGAGATCAAGGCTCAGGGTGGACGCGCGCACGGCATCGTCGCAGACCTGTCCCAGGACGCCGATTCGCGCCGTGTCGTGTCCGAGACCGCCAAGGCATTCGGCGGGCTCGACTTCGTCTGGAACCACGTCGGTCATCCAGGCCCTGCCGCATTCGAGGGCCTCGATCTCAGGGAGTGGGACAGTGCCGTCGCGCTCAATCTGCGCACCGTCCTCGTCACCACCGAGGCTGCGCTGCCCGAGATGCGCGCTCGTGCCGGCGGGGCCCTTCTTTACACGGCCTCGACCTCGGGCGTCTCCGGCTCGCAGTTTTCACCCGTCTACTCCGCGGTAAAACATGGGGTGGTCGGGCTCGTGCGCGGTCTCGCCAAGCGCTACGCCAAAGAGAAAATCCGCGTCAACGCCATCTGCCCGGGGCCGATCGATACCCCGATGCTGCGCGTCTTCGTGGCCCGCCCTGACCAACAATCGACCATGGGGATGGACAAGGAAGAACTCGTCAAGAAGCGCGCCTATCAGACGCCCATGGGACGTCCCGGTCAGCCCGACGAGGTCGCCAACGGCGCCCTCTTTCTGTTGTCGGACGAGGCCTCGTTCGTAACCGGGACCACGCTGGTGATCGACGGTGGTGCGACCTGCTGATCCGGCCCGCTTCACTGAAGCCTCTCGCGAAAAAAGCGCTGACCCGCACCGTGGGTTGGCGAAGACGGTCACTGGCAGTACGGCCCCGAATGAGTTCGTCCATCATGACATCCCTCATGTCTTCTTTCCCGCCTCCGCCCGAACAGCGGGTGACTCTCGCCAATTGGCGTCAACCGCCTTTCAACCGCTGGGCCTTCCAGCACGTTCGCGAGATCGTCCCGTCTGCCGATATCACGAACGAGGTCGATGATCTCTGGCGGCTGCCTCCTGTCGCCGACCAGCTCGATGGGCTGGAGATCGACAGCGGCAAGAGCGGCAAGCTCGACCTCGATGCCTTCCTCGAGGTGACGCTGACGGATGCGTTTGTTGTCGTGCATCGGGGGCGCGTCGTCTGCGAGCGCTATTTCAACGGGATGACCGCCGCGACGCCGCACATTCTCATGTCGGTTTCCAAGTCCTTCTTGGGGTTGCTCGCCGGCATCCTCGTGTCCCGCGGCATGCTGGACACCGATGCGCCCGCGACCAAGTACGTTGCGGAGTTAAGGGGCAGTGCGTTTGAAGGCGTGACCGTCCGCCAGCTGCTCGACATGCGCTCTGGCCTCGACTTCGACGAGGACTATCTGGCCACATCGGGCGACATCGTCGCCTACCGCAAGTCGACCAACTGGAATCCTCTCGATCCCGGAGAGCCACCGTCGGATATGCGCTCGTTTCTACCGACACTTCGTGCGACGCTCGGATCGCACGGCGGAAAGTTCAACTACGTCTCACCCTGCACCGATCTCCTCGGCTGGATCATCGAGCGAGCAACCGGCCGCCGCTACGCGGACCTGATGAGCGATCTACTCTGGAAGCCCCTTGGCGCTGCTCACAGCGCCTACATCACCGTCGACAGGCTTGGCGCACCGCGATGCGCCGGCGGCATGTGCGTGACCGCGATGGATCTTGCTCGCGTTGGCCACCTCTTGGTCCATGGCGGACGTCGCGGCACGCGTGAGATCGTGCCCCAGGCATGGATCGACGACATCGAGCAAGCTGGCGACAAACATGCATGGGACGCGGGGAGCTTCGGCGAATATTACCCTGGTCGCCGAATGCACTATCGTACCAAATGGTACGTCGAGCAGGGTGAGGCGCCACTCACGTTTGGCATGGGCATTCATGGCCAGAACCTCTTCGTCGATCGCGCGCGCGAGTTGGTGATCGCTAAGCTCTCGTCGCAGGCCCTGCCGATCGATGGGGCAGCCATCGACCTGACCACGCGCGCAGTCGATGCGATCCGCCGTCGCTTCGTTTGACGTTGCCGGGCGCGGACCTCGGGCGTCGTCGCTGAAATCTGGTTGCCGGTCGATGTGGCGCAATGCAGCCGCAGCCGGCGGCTGCCGTCGAAACGGCTACAGGCCGGAACGAGGATACCCATGCCCGAGACGCCGTCGCCGCCGCTCGCGGCCCGATTGCCGTTCTTCTATGGCTGGGTGATCATTGCCGTTGCCTTCGCCACCATCGCGCTCGGGGTCACGGCGCGGACCTCTTTTTCTCTGCTGTTTCCGCCGATCGTCGCCGAGTTCGGGTGGGACCGAGGTCTCGCCGCCGGCGCCTTCTCGTTCGGTTTCCTCGTCTCGGCGTTCATTACTCCCGTCATAGGGCGCGTGATGGACACGCGTGGACCGCGCACGGTCATCATGACGGGAGTGCTGCTCACGTCGGGTGGCCTCGTCGGCGCGACCTGGATGACCGAGCCCTGGCATCTCTATCTGACGCTGGGCCTTCTCGCGGGAACCGGGGTCAACTGCATGGGCTTCACCGCCCAGTCGCAATATCTGCCCAACTGGTTTGTCCGCCGACGGGCCTTCGCCATTGCCATCGCGTTCTCGGGTGCGGGCATCGGTGCCATCGTCATCCTGCCGCTGCTGCAGGAGATTATCGCGCGCGAGGGCTGGCGCGCCTCGTGCTGGACGCTCGGGATCGCGACGTTGATTATTCTACTGCCGTTGAACCTGCTCGTTTTCAAGCGACCCGAATCGATCGGTCTCGCGCCTGATGGAGACGGCAGCGGCGGCCGGCCGGCCTCGCGCCGCTCCTACGTCATCGATCCGGTCTGGGCCGCCATAGACTGGACTCCCGCCCGTGCGCTGCGAACAACCCGATTCTGGTGGGTCATCACCGGCTATTTCTCGGCAGGTTTCGTATGGTACGCGGTTCAAGTTCACCAGACCAAGTATCTGATCGAGGTCGGCTTCTCCGCGGTCGAGGCAGCCTGGGCGCTGGGCCTCGTCGCCATGGTCGCGGTGCCCGCCCAAATCGCCCTCGGCGCTCTCTCCGATCGCGTCGGCCGCGAAATCGTGTGGACCATCTCGTGCGCGGGCTTCGCCATCTGCTACGCCGCATTGCTGGCGCTCGAGGCTGGACGCTCCGAGCCGCTCCTTTATCTCATGGTTCTCTCACAAGGCCTGCTCGGGTATGCCCTGACCGGGATCATGGGACCGATCGTCGCCGAGCTGTTCGAGGGCCGCCACTATGGCACCATCCTCGGCTTTGCTAGCGGTGGCCTCATCGCCGGTGGCGCCGCCGGGCCGTTCGTCGCGGGCGTCGTGCACGACCTCACCGGCAGCTATCGGATCGCCTTCCTCATCGCCATCGGGCTGTGCCTCGTCTCGGTCGTCGCGATCTGGCTTGCGGCGCCCCGCCGCGTTCGGGTCGTGCCTGGCCGTATTCGCGACGAGGCGAAGCCGCCGACCGCTACGTGACGGCAATCCGCCACCTATCAGCTTGGCACCGCCGGGCAAGGGTGGTGAGATTGTCGCCTGACCAATCCAGAAGGAACCGGTAATGACCAACAGGCTCGACGGCAAGGTAGCTCTCATTTCGGGCGCAGCGCGCGGCATTGGAGCGGCAACGGCTCGCGTCATGGCAGACGCTGGCGCTGCTGTCTTGATTGGCGATCTGCTCGCCGAAAAGGCCAAGGAGACGGTGGCTGAGATCGAGGCTGCTGGCGGCAAGGCGGTCTTTGTTCCCCTCGACGTGACTAGTGAGAAAGACTGGCAGGCCGCTGTTGCCACCGCGCAGAAGCGCTTCGGAAAGCTCGATATCCTCGTCAACAACGCGGGCCTTTTCCTGGGCCGTGACTTCGAAGAGGTCACACTCGACGAGTGGCATAAGCTCGTCGCGGTCAATCTCACGGGCGTCTGGCTCGGCACGAAGATTTGCACCGCCGCCCTCAAGGAGGCTGGAGCCGCCTCGAAGCACGGCAGTGCGATTGTCAACCTGGCCTCGGTCGCCGGGATCGTCGGATCGCAGCTCGATCCGCTCTACTCGATGACCAAGGGCGGCGTGACCCTGTTCACGAAATCGACGGCACTGTCCTATGGCCGCAAGGGCTACAAGATCCGCGTCAACTCGATCCATCCCGGCGTCATCGAGACCGACATGGGCAACCAGACGTTCGTTGCCCGTGCCACGCAAACCGGCACCAACGATACCGAGGCGGCCCGCACGGTTGCCTTGAAGAGCCACCCCATCGGCCGTCTCGGGCAGCCGGAAGACATTGCTCACGGCATCTGCTTCCTTGCGTCCGACGATGCTGGCTTCATGACCGGAGCGGGTCTCGTCGTCGATGGCGGCCTGACGGCGCAGTAGCCGATCCGACAAGTCAGACCCACCAATGCAGGAGAGAGCCCCTATGGACTTCGGCCTTCATCTTGGTACGCGCGGCGCGGCGGCCCACCCGGATAACCTCGCGCGCATTGCTCAGCATGCCGATGGCCTGGGGCTCTCCTACCTCGGCTTCTCCGACCACGTCGTCATCGCGCGCACGATCGATAGCAAGTACCCCTATAACGAGACGGGTGACTGGCCTGGCGTGGCAACCGGCTTTTGTCTCGAGCAGCTCTCCTGCCTCGCCTATGCCGCGGCGATCACGAAGCGGATACGCCTTCTGACCTCCGTCATGGTCGTGCCCCACCGCCCGGCCGTGCTCACGGCCAAGACGCTCGCCACAGTCGACGTGCTTTCCAAGGGGCGCGTCACGGTCGGCGTGGGAGTAGGTTGGATGCGTGAGGAGATGGCAGCCCTCGGCTCGGCCCCTCCGTTCGAGCGCCGAGGCGCCGCCTCAAACGAGTATATCCGCGCTTTCCGTACCATGTGGACCGCGGAGAACCCGGTTTTCGAAGGCGAGTTCGTCAAGGTCGGAAACATCATGTTCGAGCCGAAGCCAGTGCAACGTCCGGGTCCGCCCATCTGGGTTGGCGGCGAAGGCGTGGCTGCACGGAAGCGCGCTGCGGAATTGGGAGACGGGTGGTACCCGACCATTCGCAATCCAAACGAACCGCTCGACGATCCGCTCCGCTTCAAGGCTTCGCTGGCCGACATGCTGGCGCACGCCCGCGCCGCTGGCCGTGATCCCGCCTCGCTCGATGTCGCAATCTTCGCGCCGAACTATTCGCTGGGCATGCCGCTCAAATCGCGCGACGGGGGCCGCATGACCTTTACCGGCACCGCCGACGAGATCGCGGCGGATGCCCGCGCCTACCGCGATGCCGGCGTCCATCACATCAACATCGGCTTTGAGAGCAGCGATATCGACGACGCCCTGGCCAAGCTCGACGCCTTCGCCAAGGACGTGATGCCGAAGGTGGGGTGAGGCCCGTTCAGCCGGCAACACCGCGCCATACCACGTAAAGTCCGGCACTGGCGACAATGGCCGCAAAGACCTGCGTCAGGGCCGCCTTGTGGGTCGACAGCCGCTGAGCGAGGCGCCCTCCGACCACGCTTCCAGCCACGCCACCGATGACGAACAAGACAACGAGCCGCCAATCGATCAGGTCCGATGCCGCGTAGTTGGCTGCTGTCGTGATGCCGAATGCTGTCACTGAGACGAGGCTCGACCCGATGGCCGCGATCAGTGGCATCTCGGTCGCGGCGATCAGGCCTGGTACGACGAGAAAGCCACCGCCAATCCCGAAGAAACCGGCCAACGTGCCTGTAATCAGGCCGAAGCCGGCGAGCCGCGGCGCTATGGTGGATGCGCTGTCCCGGGTCAGCGGCACGAACGCGGTGGCCGTCGCCGGCCGTCGCCGGAGCATCACAGCCGCCACGACGACCATAAGCAGCCCGAACAGGAGCAACAGGCGTCTTCCGTCGAAGGCTTTGCCCACAGTTGAGCCGAGGGTTGCGCCGATGACCCCGGCGAGCGTAAACGTGAGCGCGCACGGCCATCGCACGTTGCCCATTCGCGCATGACCGAGCAGGCTGGCGAGAGCGCTGAGCGCCACCGCAATCGCGCTCGTTCCGATGGCAACATGAGGCGATTTCACCCCGACCACGTAGACGAGCAGCGGCACGGCCAGAATGGAACCGCCGCCGCCGATAAGTCCAAGCACGGTCCCGACCAGCGTCCCGGACATCAGTGAGAGAAAATCTTGCGCCATCCGGCCCGCTTTCGGCAAAGAACGACCAAAGCGTAGCCATTTTGCGAGAGATAGCAACTGCCTAGTCCAGTGAAGTCACGAGAGGACGGGTTTCTCCCCGTACCTCCTCGATCACGCTTCAGAAAGCGTTCAACGGCAGCTTCAGGAACCGCCTTCCGCTCGCATCCGGCTCCGGCAAGTGACCAGCGCGGATGTTAACCTGCAGCGAGGGCAGGATCAGCCGCGGCATCCCCAGTGTCTTGTCCCTGGCTTCCCGCAATTTCACGAACTCGTTTTCACTTATGCCGTCACGCACGTGTATGTTGTGTGCCCGCTCGTCGGCGATCGTGGTCTCCCACCTCACATCGCGCCCGTTGGGTCCATAGTCGTGGCACATGAACAGGCGCGTCTCGGACGGTAGGGTCTCCAAAAGCTTGCGGATCGAACGGAACAGCACCCGCGCGTCGCCTCCCGGGAAGTCGGCCCGTGCTGTGCCGCCGTCCGGCATGAACAAAGTGTCGCCGACAAAGGCGGCATTGCCGATCACATGCGTCATGCACGCGGGCGTGTGCCCCGGCGTCGCCATCGCGAAAGCCTTCATCGAACCAATTTTGTAGGTGTCGCCGTCGACGAACAGTCGGTCGAACTGGCTGCCATCGCGCCGAAACTCGGTGCCCTCGTTGAATACCTTGCCGAACACTTCCTGCACCGTCTTGATCTCGGCGCCGATGCCAATCTTGCCGCCGAGCTTGCCTTGGATGTACGGCGCCGCTGACAGGTGATCGGCGTGCGCATGTGTCTCGATCAACCACTCGAGCGAGAGGTCGTTGGCGCGAATGTAGTCGATCAGTTGATCTGCCGAGGCGAATGCGATGCGGCCCGCCGCGTAATCGATATCCATGACGCTGTCGATCACGGCACAGGATTTCGACGCGGGATCTTTGACCACGTAGGAAATCGTTGCCGTGTCGGGATCGAAGAAGCCCGCTACCTCGGGTTTCAGCGTGGTGTCGATGGAATATGTCATCACATGCCTCTCGAAGATGCAATGGAATGCAATCCAGAGTTTGGTGCGCCGACTTCGATGCGGCCGTCCAATCTGGGCGTCTCAGCTTGTCGGGTAACGCTTGAGGTCGCTATCGGATCGATCGCCTACCCGCCCGAGGCCGGCACGGTAGGCGAGCTGCCGTTCAACTCTTGGTGCCACGCGGGCAGCTCGAGATGCCGAACGGGACATAGGCCGGGCACCAGCCGAGCAGGCCTGTGGCCAGCGGGATCACTCCGATCCAGCCCCAAGGCGTTTGCGGGCCGACGAACACCAGTGCGATCAGCACGATGCCAGCCACGATGCGGAGAATGCGGTCGATGCCGCCGACGTTCGAGATCATGCTTGAGCCCTCCATGGGTTACGCAGTCCAACCTAGATCGGCGACGCCCCCCTTGTCGGTGACATTGTCACGCCCGCTCAGTTCTGGCCGGCACCCTCTCCGACGATCACGAAGGGGGCCCACATCGATGGTGGCAGGCCGGAATCGATCATGGCCAGCATCGTCCGGCGGAATGCCTCCGCCCGGCCGATTCCGGGATCCTTGGCCAGTGCCGCGAACGTCCCTGTCGTCAGCCAAACCGTCGCATCGGAGTTGACGGCCCAGTGCGAGACAAGAAGCGCCTTCGCACCGGCGAAGAAAAAGGCACGCGCCAGCCCGGAGAGGGCTTCTGCACCGACCTCTGCGCCGGCCGCCGTATTGCACGCGGAAAGCACCACCCAATCCGCCTTGAGCTTCAACGACGCCACCTCCGATGCCGTCAACAGACCATCGTCCGCCTCTGAAGCCCGGATAGGCGGCGTTAGCACGAGCGCTGGCTCAGCCAGCCCGGACAATTCGCCCGCAACGAGACCGTGGGTCGCGAAATGGACCACGCGGTAGCGGTCGAGTGCTTCCCGCCTGATCCGTGTCTCGGTCGCCTCGTGCCCGAGGAGGACAGCCTCGTCAGGAGCCTTCAACGCGGCAGCGATCGCCTTCAACTCGGTTGCAGTTTCGGGCAGAGGCGTCAATTCCCGCAGCGCCCTGAGGTCGGCTTGCCCGTTGCGATAGATCGATGCCAGCGCCGTCTGCGGAGCCCGCGCGGCCCGTGCCCCGGAGGATGGAGGTCCCGTCAGCGCCGGATCTCCGATTCCGAGGAACGGCTCTGCAGCTCTGATATTGGTCCCGGCGCGTCTCAAGGCGGCGAGCGACGGTACCGAGGGCAGCACGGTCGTGGCGTGGCGGCGAGTCAGCCATTCGGCGCTTTTCAGGGATTGCGCGGGGCTGGTCTCCGGGCGTGGTGATCGAGTGATCAGCAAATGGAACGGCAGGCTCGTCAGCGGCCCTGTCGGCACCAGCAAGAGGCTCGACTTGTCGCGAACCACCGCCTCCACCGGCCCGAGCAGGACCCTGTAGAGATCGTGGGCTCTTGCGAGATCGAACGCTGGTGCCGGTCGTGCCGCAGAGTCCCCGGACATCCCTGCCAGTGGATCGAGCGCTTGCCTCAGCGCCGTGACGTGTCCGGCGAGCGTCTTGGCTCCTGCTGGGATGCGTGCCCAGACCGACTGTTCCTTCGAGATCGCCCAGACGTGGCTATGCTCGCGCCCGACCAGCAGCGTCACGAGCGCCTCGGTCGGTCGCAGCAGCGCCTGCGTGGCGGCGATCGTCAGCGGCTGCGGCTCGGTCAGCTCCACGAAATCAGGAAATGACACGCTGATGGCCTTGCGCTCCGCGGCCACGGTCTGATCGAGGCGCACCTGCTCGTCGATCCGCGCCTTGCGTGCCGTCTGGAACGCGGCATGGCCGGGCAATCTGGCTTCCGCGGCCTCCATCTGGCGATGAATGGCCATGATCGAGCCTGAATCCTTCGAGGTCACCGTCGATAGCTCGCCGAGTTCCTTCGTGATCGCGCTGCGTTCTCGCTCGGCCTTCTCACATCCGGTTTTTTTCTGCCCCGGCGGGCAGCGTGCCAGATGCGCCTGCAGGTCTGCAACGAGTTCGGCCTGGCGCTTGACGGTGGGTGCGGTGTCGCGATGCTGAGCGATACTGGCTGCGCGGAACTGCTCCAGCAACGACGAGTACGCTGTGTCTTTGCGTTGCACTTCGCTCCAGCGCGCGAGTTCCCTCATGTCCTCCTGATGCAGAGCCAGAACCCGCTCCGCTGCATCCTGCTGCCGTCGAATACGTCGCCCGAGCTCCGTCTCTCCCGCTGCCAGCCGAGCGGACATGCGCGCCAGCGCGGACGCGGCGGACGTCGTCCACGCACGCTGGCTTGTGGCAAAGGTCTCGTCGGCGAGGGCGGGGACCGGCCCGCCACGTCCGGCCACCTGCCAAGCGGCGTCGACCAAGCCCGTGAATGCCGAGACCTGCCGGCGGATCTCATTCTCCATGACGTGCGCGGCAAGTGTCTGCGTCTCACGCTTCCCCGACAGAAGGCGCACGGCTTCGCGATAAGCATTCAGTGCTGCAGCGGCGTCGCCGCGGGCCAGGCTTGCTGCACCAAGAGCTGCATGCGTGCTGGCGTTGTAGGAATTGTCGGAGCCGACCGTCGCAGTCCGGATCGAGAGCACCTTCCGCAGAATCGGTTCGGCTTCGGCCGCTCGGCCGGCCGCTACCAGGATCTCGGCGAGCTTCTCCTGCCCTTGCGTCGTGAGTGCTGTATCCTTTCCGTAGACTTTCTCACCGATGGCCACGTTCTCGCGAAACGCGCGTTCAGCAACGTCGAGACGCCCAGCTGCCTCGGCGACCAGACCAAGCCCATAGGCCTGGATTGCCACTTGCTCGTGATCAGGTCCGAACTCTGCCTTCGTGGCAACCAGCAGCCGTTCGGACGCTGCCAAGCCGGCGGCAAAATCGCCGCGCCGCCAAAGCTCTGCCGCGGCCTCCTGTTGTTGCTTCAGTGCCGGCGACGGCAACTGGCCCTGCCTTCCGACTTGCGAGAGAGCAGCCGGTGCCGCGAGCACCGCGAGTGCCAGGGCGGTGATCAACGACCAGCTCAGTTTGCCCGCCAAACGCATGCTTCGCCCTTCTGCTGCGGAGACCCGTTTACTTCTTTCCAGGGCAGCCGGTCGTTATGTCACCTGCGCGTGCGACGGGTTTACCATTGATGAACACGCCCGAGGCTCCGCCAACGACGACGCCACCACATGCGGTCGAGTCGCCCACGGTAACGGCCGGTCGCCCATTGATGAACACGTTGCTCGAGCCCTTGGCGATCGCATCGCCGTCGCTCGTGCGGTCGCCAGACCGGGCAGCCGGGGCCCCGCCGATCGTAACGCCCTTGGCACCCTCCGTGATCACGCTCGGACCTGTGCCGACCGCGGGAGGGGGTCTGTCCTGAGCCGAGAGGGCAGCTGCGCCCCAGACCATGGCCATAAGCATCGACGCGCCCGCAAGCCCGAAAGTCAATCGCATGTAAATCTCCTTTGCGGCTCCCAACAGCCGAACGAACCGCTGACGATCTTACTCCGCCATCGTAGCTATTCCTCGATGTCTCGATGGACCCGCGGTGTCAACTCGCGCCGATCAGAAGCACCTTCACCGAACTCGCAACCGCCGCCAGGCCGATCAGCAAGAGGATGCCGAGCGCCGCGGCCCGAAAATGCCGGTCGCCGCCGCGATCGAAGAAGCGGCTTCCGAGCGACGTGAACACCAGGAAAACCGGCAACAACACCGCCGCGACGACCATGGCGTCGACTGTGAACAAGCCGAACCAGATGCGCCACCGATCTCGATCATGTCACGAGGCGCCAAGGCTTGTGGCGAAGGCCGATTGCTCCACCATCACGTGTTGAGATGATTGAGCGGGCAGCCTGGCCGTTCCCAATCCAACGCCACCAAGCGGCCCGACATGGACAATGTGACGTAAGCCGTTTTCAGGCTTGGCCCGCCGAAGCAGATGTTGGTTACGTAAGGATCGCCCGGTAGCGCGATGTGACGCCAGTTTCCGGAAGGCGAGATGACCGTGATGCCGGGATTGAACAGCGTTGCCACGCACACATTGCCGTCCGCGTCGACGGCAAGTGAATCGAACAGATTGTAGCCGCCGACGCCTGCCAGCATTCGGCCTCCGGAAGGCGATGGCCAGGGCTGCTTCTTTACTTCCCCAGGCGCGACGATGTCGTAGGCCCAGACGCGTCCTGTCTGCGTCTCCGCGACATAGAGGACCTTTCCGTCTGGCGAAAGGCCACATCCGTTCGGTGTGGTCAGAGGAAAGGCTACTTCCTTGATCTCGCTGCCGTCGGCCTTAGCCCAGTAGACGCAGCCGCGGTCCCATTCACGGTCGCGCACCTTGCCGAGATCGGTGAAATAGAAACCGCCGTGAGCATCGAAGACGAGATCGTTCGGGCCGTTGAGCTTGTGGTTTGGACCTTTTGTGTAAAGGACCTCCACTTTCCCGGTCGCGAGGTCGACGCGCTCGATGCGGCCGCCCTTATAGTCGTGTGCCTGCATGTGCGGGCGAATGCCGTCCGCCCCCTTGATCCATTCGAAGCCGCCGTTGTTGGTGATGTAGCAGGCGCCGTCGGGCCCGATGGCGGCACCGTTCGGCCCTCCTCCGGGTGTCGCGACAACGCTCGTGCGTCCGTTCCCCTCGACGCGGGTCAGTGTGCCGCGCTCGATCTCAACGAGAAGCAGGCTGCCGTCGGGCATTGCGATCGGCCCCTCGGGGAAGCGCAAACCGCTGGCGATCTCGCGAAGTTCGGGCATGGGCGGGCTCCGTTTCTCGATCTGGGAACGCTGAGTGAGAGTATTGAGTGAGGTGGCGAGCAGAGGACCGGAAGGCTACACGTGCGTGTCGAGCGACGTCACGCACTTATCGCTATCGCTCGCGGCGCCACCATGGCCGTAGATGAAGGCGACCCGGTCGCCGGGAAACCAGTGATCCATGGTTTCCTCTTGGTGCGTCAGAAGCTTGAGCCCATGTTGGAGCGCGTGATTGATCAGCTCCGGAGTCGTCCACGTGCTTGCAATGACGCCGACGGGCGCCATCAAGAGGCGCACTGTCGCCAGTTGCTCCGTCATGTGGCCGGCTTCTGGGACGGTATCATGAATGAAAAGGTCGATAGGCGCGGCTTGCTTGCGCAAGATGTCTGTCGAGCTGCCGCGAATGATTTGTCCGACCCTGTCAGGCCACCTTTCGTAAAGCGGGATGGGCTTCGACGGATCCAGCTCGATTCCAAGATAGTCGCCGGCATGTCCCTCGGCCCGATTGAGGGTGAGTGCACGGGAGACGAGGAGCGCGCCAAGGCCCTTGTCGACGCCGGCCTCGACCACGCGTCGTGGCTTGAGAGCGCGTGCCAGAAGGTAGAACGCGAGGCGCCGCCCAGGCTTGAATCCAGGGTCGACGCTCCAACGGCTTTCTGGCGCCCGGGCAACGTCGGCGACATGCTCGGCAAGCTCGCGATCGGCGGCGAGCTCGTTGATGTAGCCGACGATTTCGCTCGGCGGCCGATTTGCGATTTCGGCAACGACGGCTGCCAGCACCAGTTGGCTCTCGCGCGTCGTTTCGTAGGTGAAATTGGCGATCTCGCGCGAGCGCACGCTCCAGGCGAGAACCTGCCCGAGACGAGGGGCGACGCGAGCGGCCCGCATCGCCATCAGCGCCCTTGGCGCCATCAGCGCAAGGCGACCGCCCCTGGTCCCGAGTAGGAGCCGCTTTAGTCGAAGTGAAGCGTCACCCGCCACGCAACCGCGCCTCCATCTCGGCCCCGCCGTCGCTGAGCGCCTAGTGCAGGTGGAGCGCCACGCCGGTGCAGCGTTCTAGCTCCTCGGGTGTGACGCCCGGCGCCATTTCCACAACCTTGAGCCCACGCTCGGTCACGTCCATGACTGCGAGGTCGGTGATGATCCGATTGACGACGCCGACGCCTGTCAGTGGCAGTGTGCACCGTGGGAGGATCTTGAGGTCGATCCCGCCATCCTTTTTCTTGGCCGTGTGCTCCATTACGACGATCACCCGCTCGACACCGGCGACGAGATCCATGGCGCCGCCCATCCCCTTCACCATCTTGCCGGGGATCATCCAGTTGGCGAG
>LNDR01000318.1 GCA_001464755.1 Rhizobiales bacterium Ga0077524 | reverse complement strand
CGGCCCGCGTCACGGGATCACCGCCTCGACGTCGATTTCCATGAACATCCCGGGCTTGGCGAGGCCGGCGACTATCAGCCCGGTCTGGCAAGGGTAGACGCCTTTGAGCCACCGTCCGACCACCTGATAGACCGGCTCGCGATACTTGCGGTCGGTCAGGTAGATCGTCGTCTTGACGATGTGGGAGAGGTCCGAGCCCGCCTCCTCCAACAGGATCTTCACGCAGGCCATGGCGTTCTCGGCCTGCGCCGCAGCGTCCCCCTCGCCGACGAACAGGCCTTCGAGGTCGAGGCCGGTCTGGCCCCGAAGCCAGATGCGGTTGCCGACGCGGACGGCCATGCAGAGATCGTTGTCCAGCGCTTGGCCCGGATAGATGTCCTTGGTGTTGTACTTGCGGATTCTCTGGTGGGCCATCGATGCCTCCTCTTAGTTTGGGGCGCGAGCCTACATGTGCCCACGCGAGAACGAAATCGGGCTCGCCCATGTGTCTCTCGAACCGGCTGTCGAGCGCGCCGTCGTCGAGGGCGAGGCGCCGTCGACGGTAGATGCGACGGGGTCGTGGCGATCTGAACGTCTGACCCTTGACCTTGAGCAATGCCTTCGCCCGTTTGCAGTAGAGGCAGTGGCCCATGGTGTAGATCAAGATGTCAGGCGGCGCAGCGATCGGCCGCTTCGAGCGCACCTTCAAGATAGCCACCGAATGTCGGTGCGCTTTCCGATCCGGCGAGCAGCAGGCGCCCCTCGCACACCACGGTATGACTTTGCGGCAGGCCATAGTGTGGGTGCTGCATCAAGGGCGCCATGTCGTCGGCCGTTGCCGTGAACTGATCCTGCGCCCAATCCTTGACAAGTACATCTGACGGAGCGGCGGCTTTCGCGCCGAACAAGCGACCGAGTTGCGCTTTTGTCGCCTGCGCCAGCGCGTCCTGATCCGTTCGTGCATGCGGCGGCACGCCAACGAATCCGAACAGGGCGTACGGCCCACCTTCGGTAGGAGAAGCGTCGTGGATTTCGACGAGCGGGCCGCGGCGGCTCATGGCGTCTCCCGAGAGGCCCTGGTTGCGCCAGATCGGCTGGTCGTAAACGGCGACGATCTTGGCTTGCCCCGCCATCCAGGTCGGAACCGAAGACCACGCGCGGAGAACGGTTGCCGGCACGACGCCCGTCATGTCGATCCGCGCGGTCGCGAGCCGTGGCGGCAGTGCGAGCACGGCCCGCTTGCATGTGACGTCTCCGCTGGCACGATCACCGTCGAAGCTGACACGAAGGCCATCGATTGTGGGTTCGAGGCGGGTCACGCGATGGGACGTGTGCACGATTCGCGGTGGCAATGTTGCGGCGAGCTTCGCGATCAGCTGCCCCATGCCGCCGACTATGCGAAGGGAGCCTGCCATGGCGGCATGTCCGCGGCCACGATGCACGCGACCGGCCTCGTCTTCGTAGATCTGGTCGCCGTTGCAATTCTGCTCGAACGGCTGAAGTCCGAGCGCGGCGATAAGCGCTTCCATGCGCTCCTGTCCGGGCCAGAACCAAGCAGGGCCGAGGTCGAAAGCCGCCGCATTGCTGACGTGGGAGTGGCTGAGCATGCGTCCGCCCAGCCGATCGCGCGCCTCCAGCACCAGCACGTCACGGCCTGCTGCCGTCAGCATTCGCGCCAAGGCCAGTCCCGACAGCCCGCCTCCGATGATCAGCGTTTCGGTCCGCATCAGAATGTCTCGCTCGATGGCCTGAGGTCGATCTCATGGCTCCACGTCGAGCGCGGCTGATGAGCTGTCTGCCAAAAGGTCTCGGCGATGTCATCCGGCGACATCATGCGGGCGGGGGCGAGGCCGTGCAGCGCGCGACTTGTTGCGGTGTCGATGATGCCGTCGAGAATTATGTGCGCGACATGAATACTGTGCGGCTGGAACTCGCGGGCGAGCGACTGTGTCAGGCCGCGCAACGCGAATTTCGCCGACGCGAACGCCGAGAACCGCGCGCCGCCACGCAAGCTCGCCGTTGCACCTGAGACGAGAAAGGCACCGCCGCCAGCCTCTGCCATCCGCGGCAATACTGCGTGCGCGAGCACGGCGGCCGAGAACGCCATATCGCGCCAGCACGCTTCGAACTGATCGAGCGAGGTGTGGGCAAGTGGGCCAATGACGAGGCGGGACGGATTGTGCACGACGCCTTTGGGTGCGCCGTGATGGCTCACGAGGTCGGCTATAGAAGCCTCGACATCGGCCGGTCGCGAGAGATCGACGGCGACCACGTTGCTTTCCGCCGCAGCATCGGCTGCGCGGCGAAGGCCGACGGCATGATAGCCGCCGGCCGCGAAGCGCTGGATGAGCATGGCGCCGAGCCCGGGTCCAGCGCCAGCAATGATGGCGAGAGGCTTGGCGGTCATGCTCTTTCAAGCCGCCTTAGGCGGCGCGACGAAGCGCAGGTGTCGGGTCTTCACCCAGACGCGCGCGCCGTTTGATCCGGCTGTCGCGTCCAGCGTTGCGCCCATCGGCAAACGCAACCACGACTGTTGGCGAAGCTGGTCACCGCTCTCAGTGAAGCCACCGTCAATGGCGAGGAACTCGCCTCCCTCCGGCAGATCGAGTTTCACGCGTGCTCCCGCATCCCATTGCTCCATGCGCACGGTTTCGCGCGCGTCCTCAAACAACGGCGCAACCGCGACACCCGGCCGATCGGCAGGTTGGACCATGCCAAGTTTGTTGGTATCGATGCGCACGTGCGTGCGATCAGCGAGATCGAATTGCCAAAGCTTAACGAAGATTGTGCAGCCCGGTGCCGAGCCCGGCGTGTGGCTCGACTCCGGCGGGTTGCGGATGTAGCTCCCCGCCGGAAAATCACCGTGCTCGTCCTGAAACACGCCGTCGAGCACGAAGAACTCCTCGCCGCCGGTATGCACGTGGGCTGAGAACTTGCTCTCCGGTGCGTAGCGCACGATGGTCGTCGCACGCGCAACCTCCCCGCCGATGCGGTCGAGCATCCGTCGGTCGACGCCGGGCATCGGCGACTTCACCCATGGGATGTCGGCTGCATGAACGACGACGCGTTCATCGAACTTGGCGTTGAGTTCCATCGTTTAGCTCCTGTCTCGGGGGACGACTTGAGGTCAACCCTTGACGCTCGGGCGTTCGGCGACGCGCGCGCGCCAAGCCTTCAGGTTCGAACACTCGGCGGGGATGTCGATCTTCGCAAAATCCGCGAAGCCGAGACCAGCGAACGCCGTGATGTCGGCCATCGAGAAATTCTGGCCTGCAAGATAGGGCTGCTTGGCAAGTACGCCGTCGAGATATCTCATCCCGGCCAGCGCGCGTTGTTTCTGATGATCACCCCATTCCGCGCACTGATACGTTTCGAGCTTCGGACCGAGGCCCGGAGTTGCATGGTGGAAGTAGGTGCCGACCGCATCAAGCAGGCCCGCTTCCGCGCGGCGCTGCATCATGTGGATGACAGCCCGGTCTTTCGCAGTTTTGCCGGTCAGAATGGGGTTGCCGTCGGCATGGTCGATGTATTCGGTGATGGCGGTGCACTCGGCGATACAGGTGCCATCGTCAAGTTCCAGAACCGGCACAGCGCCGGACGGGTTCTTCGCGAGGAAAGCGGGCGAGCGATGCTCACCGTTTGGCACATCGACAGTGACGAACTGAACGCGGCCGGTCATGCCCTTCTCTGCGAGCGCGATCCGAACACGGGCCGGATTGGGGAAGCCGTTGAACTCATAGACTTTCATACAGGTGTGTCTCCTGGGGGTTGATGAGCCTGTATCAAGGCGTGTGCATGCCTTTTGCATTCTTGCATTCTTGCCTTGGCTAGTTTACTCTATCTTCCGGTAGATAGACGCGCCAAGGCAATCTATCCATAGATAGATCACAGAAGCGTGAGCCAACGATTCAATGACCGAAATGAATGACAAGCTGCTGGATGCCGCCGAGGCCGCAGTGCGATTGCGGGGCTATCACGCCGTCAGTTTTAGGGAGCTGGCGGACGACCTCGGCATCAAGAGCGCGAGCGTTCACTACTATTATCGCCAGAAGGAAGACCTCGGTCTCGCGCTGGTCGCACGCTACCAGGCGCATTTCTTCAAGCGCCTTGATGAGCGCGCAGCGGGCCTATCCAGGTTCGAGGAGGCGCTGGCGGCCTTCATAGCGGTCTATCGTGAGGCCCTCGTCGGGTCGGACCGCATCTGCCTGTGTGGCATGCTCGGTGCCGAAAGCAGCGGGCTGCCACCGCCGCTGGCGGCCGCTGTTGCCGCGTTCTTCGAAGCCAACATCGATTGGCTCGACAAGCGGATGCCGGAAATCTGGCCAAGTGCCACCCGGCGCGGGCTGGCGGACTCGATCGTTGCGTCTTTGCAAGGCGCCATGATGCTCGCAGCCAGCCTCAAGGACCACGCGCGCTTCGACACAATAGCCGAGGAGCTTCAGGCAAGATTCGGGACCCTATGACGGAGCGCGCCTCGAACACGCTCGATGCGTCGCTGAAAGCATTGGCTTGCTTCTTGGTCACTCTGCGGATCGGACGAAAGCCCACCTCGATCATACAGGGATGAGATACCGGGTTCGGTTCGTGCCGGCTGTCCGCAGCAACAGCGGACTACCACAATAACCAGGCAGCACCCGTCGCTTCGGGTCAAGAAGGACGGTCGGCGGCCTCGCCAGAATGCATCGTATACCCCCGTTAGCTGCCGATCCTGGCACGAACCGAGAACGCCAGGGCTGCAGTTATGAGCCATCAAAGCTTCACGGTCGCGGTCTTGTTTCCGCGGGCCTTCATGAATACGGTGCTCGGCGAGCAGCGGCTCCGGCTCGAAGTTCAACAGAGTCCGGGACATCTCCATCATCTTGCTTCGCTGAGCGTTAGAATGTAGGCACGGCCCTATCCATCGGCCGGCGCCCGCCCCCGGTTTCGGCTGTCTCCCACAATGGCCGACGACACGCGTGATCCGTTGGGATTGCTCGCCCGGCTCGGCCGCCGACCTATGGACGGGATTGACATCGTGCTCGGCACCACGACACGCGGGCTCGAACTCGCGGCGCCTGTCACACTCTCCCTGTCCGATCGGCGCCGGCACGTGCTGCTGATCGGCAAAACCGGCGTCGGGAAGAGCACGCTGCTCAAGGCAATGATGTTCAGCGATTTAGCAGCGGGCCGCGGGTTCTCCCTATTTGACCCGCACGGTGACTTGGCCGAGTCAGTTGTTGACGCAGTGCCCGCGTGGCGATCGGAAGTCATCTATCTCGATCCCTCTGACCTCGCCTACTCGGTCGGATTCAATCCCCTGGCGCAGGTGCTCCCGGATCAGCGCCCGCTCGTCGCGGCGCATCTGCTCGCCGCGTTCTCGCACATTTGGAATTTGAGCACCGCGACCACGCCGCGTGTCATTCGCATCCTGAATGCCGCGCTGCGGCTCCTCCTCGATACACCCGGTACGACGCTCCTCATGCTCCCCCGTGTCTTTTCGGACGATGCGTTTCGCGATCTGCTGATTAGCCGGTGCGACGATCCGATCGTTCGCAGCTTCTGGCTCGACGAGTTCACGCGCTTTTCCGAGCGCTTTGCGGTTGAAGCGGTCGACCCGCTTCTCAACAAAATCGGTCTTTTACTCAGCGAGCCGGCGATCCGTCACATGGTCGCGCAAGTGCGCTGCACCATCAATGTCCGCGCGATCATGGACGAGCACCGCTGTCTCATCATCAATCTCTCAAAAGGCCGCCTCGGAGAGACGCCCTCGCACCTCATCGGCGCGTTTCTCATCACCGCGTTTTCGCAGGCGGCGGAAGGTCGCGCAACCGTACCTGAAGACAAACGATCAGACCACATTCTATACGTTGACGAATTTCAAAATTTCGCTACTGATTCATTCGTCCGGATCTTGTCAGAGAGCCGCAAATACCGCTTATCGCTCGTGCTTGCCCACCAAAATCTCGCGCAGCTTCCCGATACACTGAGGCATGCCGCGTTCGGCAACTGTGGCTCGCTCATCGCGTTTCGCCTCGGGGCCGATGATGCCGCGCACGTGGGGCGCGAAATGCAAATCGAGGCATCGGCCTTCCTCGACTTACCAAACTACCGGGCACGCGCCACGCTCCTCGAGAATGGGGCGCCGAGCGGCGCTCTCTACCTCGAAACACGCTATCCTCACGCGCCAGAGATCAATCGCACGGCGGCGGTCTTGGCTCGAACGCGGGCACGCCATGCGCGACCGCGCGCGGTGATCGACGCGATGATCCGCGCTCAGCTCTCGGCTATCGACATGGGGCATTCATAAGCGCCCACGTTTGCGCTCCGCCGCGAGACGCTGTGCGAAGTCACGCTCGATTGTCGGCACGAGCCGACCAAAGGTATCCACCAACTCCTCGTATCCGATCGTGCGCGGCAGCGTGCCAGGCGGCTCGTGCACCAATTTCCGACGATCGGCCTTGATCTTGTTGAGGGCCGGCAGCTCGAGGCGTGGTGCGCCTCGTTGTTGCGTCTTTTCGTAAATGTCCACGAGCGTCACGAGGCGCACCATCACAGCATTAAAATGGAAGCCCCCTCGCCAGAGGCTTCGCTCCGGCGCACCCAGGGGCTGCGACATATCGAGTGTGCACGCGACTGATCGCAGGTACCGGCCAAAAAGCTCCGGGTCGGACGTCGGTACGATCCTCGGGTCATAGCCCAATATGGCCGCGCCCGTTAGGCCATGTACAATGCCCGCGCTCAGCGACACGACATGAATGTACCGAGCCTGGTGCGGTTGCAGCCAAAAGGCGGGCGGCATCGTATTAACCAAAGCGAGTATCCGGTCAGCGTAGGGCCGGACTCGGACAAGGCATTCTTCGGGTGTCATGATCTCGAACCATTGATAATATTTTGGCATCCCCCTTGTAGAGTAACGGTCTTTCTCCTAATTTTGAGTTGTCTCGGTTTTCGAGCACCCCAGTGGCCGCAGAGCAGGATGCCCATCCGGAGGCTCTGCACAGTGCCCCTCAACTGGAGGTGAGCCGCCCCGTCCGCAGAGCCGCGGGGCACGTTGGCCCGTCGTTCCCGCTTCTATGGAAAGAGCCCCGCTGTTGACGCAGCGAGGCTCACGCACGATCGGTGCGAAGCACCTGGTGCGGGCACGGCTAGTCAAAAACCGAGGACACAATGACTAGCAGTCCACTGATGAGTATGCCCCCTGATGGGCACTCTCGCAACGTCCCTGCCTCTTCAGACGAGTTGCCCCCGTCGACACAACAGCTTCATCGCAGGGCCGCTCCCCCGAGCGCGCACAGACACCGCAATCGGCACGCGCTGCACTGGATCTACACAGCACGCGAGGAAAGCAAGGAGCACGCGCTTCTCGAACAGCTGATTGCCGAGTTTCCGCCAGTCGGCGGCTTCGACGCCTTCATGCGCTATCTAGCGCGCTGACCTGCCGTTCTGCGCCTGCTTACCCGGCATGCGCAGTGCGCCGAACGGTACGTCCTCAGCATGCCGGCTCATGACAGGAGCCGCAGATGGCAATCCCACTTCCCACCCGCCTGCACGATCTCGCCGCCGAGTTGGGCTGCGACCTCGCGGGCTTCGAGCGCGACGGCGTACCGGACTACGACGAGCTGTTCGCGTTCTTGCGACAGTGCGCGACCGAGGGGCGCGATGAAGCGCTCGATGAGATCACCGCGCAGTACGACGGCATCGACAATGCGATCGATGACCTCGAGGCTCAGCTCTTCAGTGCGGCACCGGCGCATGCATACGACGCCGTAAGCGACGGCCAGCCACGCATACAGAGGGGGGCTGAGCATGCCGAGTGATCATCATGAACTGATCGCGCCTGCCGACGCGGGCCGCGTTCTCACGGACGTGCTGGCCGTTCTGGCTCGCCATATTCGTGCGAATCCCGCCCTCCAGCGGGAGTTGCTCGCGGTTCTCGCGCCCGTGGTTCGCAGCGTTGCGGCGACACCCCACGCCGCGCGTCCTCCGCGGTTCTCGCTCTAAGGAGATTGTCATGCCTCGCTGCACTGTCGTCGCACTTGCGCTGAGCTCGCTGATTGTTGCCGGCCCGGCACTCTCGACCGGGGCGCTTCATAGCCAATCCACGGCTGCCCCGAGCGCCTGCGATCGCGACGCGCGCGGCTACGATGAAGACTGGGACACGCATACCGATCGCACGCTGTCGCAACCACGAATGCCAGAGGGCAGCTCCTTCGGCAGTTTCGCGAACCCGACGCTCGACGAACCGGGCGTCCACCGCCCTCCTCGGCGCGATCCCACTCCGCGGCGCGACGACCCCGACCACTGCTATCGCTGGAACCTGCCCGCGCGCTGATCCCACGTCGGCGCGCGAGCGCACCGATTAACTCGAGAGCTCGCCCATGTACCGCGTTCTCTGTCTCGTCCTTCTCGCCACCCAACTCGCCGCAACGGCTCACGCCGGCCAGTGCTTCAAGACCTCGTACGATCAAGAGCACTGCTGGTACGAGAGCGGCGTGCGCTGGTGTCAAACATGGCACACGTACGAATGCGCCGGCGACCCCACCAGCTACACGTGGGTCTCCTCAGCGTACGTCCCGCCACAGCAGTCGGCCGCGGGCCACGGATCCGACCCCGTAGGCGGTGCCTTGTTGCTCCTTCTCCTTCTCGGGGGCCTCCTCGCATTCTTCCCCGACGAGACGCCGGAAACACCCTCCGACGAGGCGGAGATCGACGAAGAAACCATCTCCCTCGAGGACCTAACCGCGCGCGTCGAGGAAGCCCGCGCGGAAGCCGACGCCTACATCGCGAAGATCATCTCCGAGGCGCGCAGGGCGGGCCTCGCCGACGACGATGACGTGTGAGGTGCGCCATGTCCGATCGCAAATCGATAACGGTTCCTCTGCCAGGCGGGATGGCTCTTCCCTCCTCGGCGGAGCTCGGCAAGAACGAGTGGTTCCCATCGTACACGCCGGAGAACGTCGCTGCTGCCGATGCGGATTTTGTCGAAGAGCACGCGCGCTACTTGCGTGCCCGCGCAGATCAGGCTCGCGCGGCCGTCGCGCTGATCGAGGCCCGCTTTGAGCTCGGGCGCGCCATTGCCCGCCTCGGCGCATTACGGGACATCGCGCGCGACGAATTCATTCTGGGTCACACCACGCGGCAACATCAGCAGCGCATGGCCGATCTCGTTCACCTCACCGCCGAGCTGCAGGCGCAGGCCAAAATGCTCGAAGCGAAGCACCGGCGCGATGCGCTGATCCCGAAGCCAGCTCCCGCGGCGCCACCCCAGCTGCCGTCGCCGGGACTCTCACCAAGCGAGCTCGGCGAAATTCTTTCGGCCATGCCGGAGCTCTCGCCCGATCTGCGCGCGACGCTCGGCAAGATTTTTGAGGCTGCCCTCGACGAGAAGGGCAAGCGATGACGTTTCCACTCATCACCCGCAGGCCGCCGACCACCCACCTCGGCATCATCGGGGCCTCCGGCTACGGCAAGTCCAAGCTCCTCGCGCTGCTCGCACTCGCGTGGATTCGCAGCCGCATGGTGGGTCTGAGCGCTGTTGATCCACACGGCACGTTCGTGCGCGAGATTGTCGACGTCTGTGCCAACCCCGCCCACGGGCTGCACGATCGCGACGTCCACTACTTCAATCCGGCGGGCGGCTTCACGCTCGGCCTCAATCCGCTGCAGATCGATGGCGACGTCTCCGACGAGCGCGCGGCCGAGTGCGCCAATGTCGTTACGCGCGTCATCGAGGCCAAGTTCGGTGCGAGCCCCGAACAGACACCGCGCCTCGCCCGGCTCGTGTTCGTGCTCAGCTTTGCGGTCGCGCTGCGGCGCGGCACGCTCCTCGATGTGCTCAAACTGCTGACGCTCGGTGGTGCCGAACTGCGTGAGGTCATCTTGGGTCAGATCGGCAATCCGGTCATTCGCGACGACCTCGCAGATCTCGACGCGCTTGCCCGAACGCAGCCGGCACGCTTCCTCGAGGTCACCGAGTCGCTGCGCAACCGCTTGACCCGGTGGGTTGCTGATCCACGCATGGCCCGCATGCTTGGGCAGCCGCAGGGCCTCAATCCGCAGCGCCTCATGGATCAGCGGGCCATTGCGCTCTTCGATCTGGGCGCGCTCGACTACGCCGACGCATCATTCATTGGTTGCCTCATCGGCAGCCTGTTTTTTTCTCATGCGCGGCGGCGGCCACCCGATCGATCGGCCCCCCACGTCCTCGCGCTCGACGAAGCCGAGAGCCTGCTCACCATCGACACCGCACGTGCACTCGACCAGACCCGCAAGCACGGCCTCTTCGTCTACGGCTCGATTCAACGCTGGGAACAGGCGCGGCGCACCGATGAGGTCGCCGATGCACTCATCACCAACTGCGGCGCGTGGTGTGCCTTTCGCGTTCCGAACCCGGAGCACGCCCGTTTCTTCGCCGAGCTCTTCGCACTCAGCCCGAGCTTGCGGCTCAATGAGTACAAGCCCGGGACGGAACGCCCGGTTGCGGTGGGCTCGCGGAAGGTGCTCGTCGAGAGCCGCGGATTGGGCGAAAGCCGCGGCACGAGCGAGAGTCGCGGCAGCGCCCACACCGAAACCATCGGGCACGCCCGCAGCACGAGTGTTGCCCTTGGCCGCTCGCACAGCCAAGGGCGCGCCGAGAGTACAAGCGCAAGCGACGGCACCAACTGGTCGAACGGTCAGTCCTCGAGCCGCTCTATCGGCTCCTCCGAGGGCCAAGCGCACGGCCTCAGTCGCGGTCACTCCCATGGCACGTCGGCGGGCTCGACCGTCAGCCACAGCCACGGCGCGTCTGCGTCGAGCGGGATGGGCGAGAGTGCCTCGCTCTCGCTGGCCCCGCCGCACGTTGACCTCACCGCTTCTCCACCCTCGCTCCACTCCCCCAATCTGCGCGCGTGGTATGCGTCGGCGCCCGAGATCACCGCGATGACGATTGGCACGTCGCTCTCTTCCTCGCACGGCACGTCCGCGTCCCACGGGCTCGCCGACACCACGATGTCGAGCGCGTCCGAGAGCAACGCCTCAAGCACGAGCCACAGCGCCTCACAGAGCCGATCGTCCGGCACGACCGAGTCGCAGACGAGGGGTGGAAGCCAGTCGACCTCACGCGGCGAGACTGTGAGCGAGGCGTGGGGCACGAGCGAAAGCGTGGGCTACGGCACCAGCGAGAGCATTGCGCACGGGCGAGCCGAGAGCGTGGCGTACGGTACGAGCCGAGCCGTCTCGGTGTCAGAGGGCCTCAGCGAGACGTACATCACCGACTACACCTGGATGCCGAGTGCGCTGTTCACGCTTGAGGAGCAGATCGGCCGCGTCCAGGCCGAACTGCAATCGCTGCAGCCGCGCGAGGTCATCGTTCGCCTTCACGGCGACGCCCCCTTACGCCTGCGCACCCCTGACATGGCGCCGGGCTTCAAATCCGACCGCTACCGCGATCTCCTCGTGCCGCGCTACATCGCAGCTATCGCCGCCCGGAATCCCTACCTCGTATCGGTGGACAAAGCTGACGCGCTCGTTGCAGAGCGTCTCGCGCGCACCGAGCCCGCACCTGACCGCCCAGATGATCCCGCGGCACCCGAAACCTTTGCTCCCGTCGATGATCCGACCGCGTTTGCCCGGGAATTTTGGCGCACGCGCGCCAAACCGAAACCGCGACCGAAGCCCGGGTCGCGCTCCGCGCTGCGCATCGTGAAGAGCGATGGGGATAACACCGAATGAACCCCGGTTCACCGGCTACACTTGAGAGTATGCTGACGATGGAGTCCTCGCTCAAGCGCCTCGTGCGCCCCAGTGACCCACCGCGCTTCCGGCTCACCGCCCGCGATGTCGCCATTCTCGCGGCGTGTGCGCAGTTTCGCTTTCTCTCGAGCACGCAGATCGCGGCCCGCGTCGGCGGCTCGCCTCAGCAGGTGGTGCGGCGCCTGCAGTACCTCTTCGCGCACGCCTTCCTCGATCGCCCGCCGAGCCAGTTCGTGCACCTCGCGGCGTTTGTGGATGGCTCGTTTCCGCTCGTCTACGGGCTCAGTGGCAAGGGCGCCAGGCTCCTGCGCGAGCACGGCCACCAGGCGGGACTCGATGCGGCGCACCTCGGCCAGAACAATCGCTCCGCGACGGCACCGTTTCTCGCTCACACGCTGGAGACGGCGCAGTTTGTGCTCGATGCCGAGGCGCGCTGTACCGATGCCGGGCTCGCGTTTCTCGACCAGCACCGCCTCATCGCAACCACCATGCCGCCTGAGACGCAGGCTCTGCGCGATCCCTTGCGCCTGCAGGTCTCGTGCCTCGGCCCCAACCGCCGACCGACCACGATTGCCGTCATTCCCGATCGCCTGTGCTCGATCGTGCGCGGGAGCGAGCGCACCAACTACGCGGTGGAAATAGACCGCGGCACCGAACGCATCAAAAACAAGTTCTCCCTCAAGCACTACGCCTACCTCGAGGCGTGGCGCCAGGATGCGTTCAAAGCGCAGTGGAATTTCCAGCGCATGCGCGTCTTGACCATCACCACCAGCACCGCACGCATCGACAACATGATCACGGCACAGCGCGCGGCGACTGGCGAGACTGCGCCGGGGCTTTTTCTCTACACGACGTCCGAAAAGCTCGCCGCAGAGGGGTTACTCGCGCCAATCTGGAAAAGTGCGAAAGCCGAAAACGTCTCCCTGCTTGCGAGCGGGTCATGAACCGCGGCGTCGCGCTGTCAAGGGCGCGCAGGCGTGTGGGGGCGCGGATCGCGTGGCGCGGCGGCGCAGCCGCAAACCCTTGACAGCGCGCCTCTGAGCCGCGGTCTTTTTGTACGGATAGCGACGGGGATGCTCGCGCACCCCTGCACATTGACGCGCGCTTCGCGCGGCATACCATTGAGACAGATCGTTCTTGGAGACGCCGGATGCGCACGCCCTTCGTGGACTACGCGCACCTCAAGCGCGTCGTTTCAATCACCGCGGTTCTTGATCACTACCGCCTCCTCGCGAGCCTCAAGCCCGTGGGCGGAAAACTTGTCGGCGCCTGTCCCCTGCACGAGGGCCGCAACAAGACAGCCTTTGTCGTTGATGCCGCCTCCGGCAGCTGGATCTGCTTTTCGGATAAGTGCCGGCGGCGCGGCGGCATTCTCGAGTTCGTGGCTGAGTACGAGCACATACCCATCACAGAGGCGGCTCAGCTTCTGGCGCGAGTCTTCGTGCCGGATGCCTCTGTACAGCAAAGGAGTAGACCCATGAGTGGTGGCAAGCCGTCACACAAAGTATTCACGGTCGAGGATCGGTCGGGGGATCAGGATGACGAGTCCGGCTTTTGGACACGCATCGGATCAGCCTGGCCCCACAAGGATGGCAAGGGCCTCAACGTGGTGCTCTCGGCACTGCCGGTCAATGGCCGATTGGTGCTGCGCGAGTACACCGAGGATGATGCCAAAGAGGACGAAAAACGCCCGAAAGCGAAGCCTTATCGGCGGTGAATGATCACCCCACAGCACGTTTGCTGTGGGGTTCACTGTTTGCCACGACAAACCCACGGAGATCATCCATGACCAACGACATGGTATCGCGCGAGCGTCGGATTCGGCGGCTCGCAGAGCGGCAAAAGCTTGTCATTCGGAAGGTGCGCAGCGGAAATGAAGCTGGCCGCTATCGAATCATGACACTGCAAAATGCCGCAAAGACGTGCACCACCTCGGCCGCGTTTCCGCACTCCTTTTCGCTGGAGGAGGCCGAAGAATATCTCACTGAGTGATACCTCGTTGACGTCGCAGGCGCCGACGATCGCGGTAGCGCCGCTACGCCGCTCTTGCGCCGGCGCACGGTGCTCCCCTGAGCGTTGTTGCTGGGAAGCCAGAACGACATCGCTGCGCCTGCGATGCTGCCTAACAATTGAAGGTGGGATGGTGCCGACCACCGCTCCAGCTCGGGCTCGCCCTCGCCCTGCGCTCATATTGCCTGTCGGAGACGGTTACGCGCGACGTCTCGCAACAGCCGGCCTGAGGGCACGTGGCGCAACAACGTGATGTCGAGCGGCTCTGGCGGACGATCCAGGAGGGCTGGAGGGTGCACGTTTTGTGACGCGTTCTGGGAGATTATCATGCTCGACTGCCCGTTCGGCGGTTGCGCCACGGGTAGATCGTGTGCTTATGCTTGAGGGTGAAAGTCTGTAGTGCTCAATATTTTTGAGAGCGGGGGCTGCGATGCGCGCTCGGAATTCCCTTCTCGCTTACATCACGATGTTATGTTCTGCGATCAGTGGGCCTGCGGTCGCCCAGATGTTTACGTCAGGCTACCCACCCGGCGTCACAACGGGCATTCCGCAAGGCGTGACCTCAGGCATTCCGCAAGGCGTGACCTCAGGCATTCCGCAAGGCGTGACGACAGCCATTCCTCGGGGCGTCACCTCAGGCATTCCTCGGGGCGTAACGACGGGCATTCCTCGGGGCGTAACAACCGGCATTCCGCGAGGCGTAACGACGGGCATTCCGCGAGGCGTGACGACTGGCATCCCCCGTGGCGTCACAACGGGCGTTCCTCAGGGCGTCACCACAGGCATCCCCTCAGGAGTAGGGACGGGCATTCCTCGGGGCGTCACTACGGGTATCCCCTCAGCGGTAAGCAGGGGCCAAGATGGTGTGCACTCCGGGACTGGCTTCGGTGCCGTGCCGCCATCTAACTCCAACAAAGTGATCACCATACTAAAAGTGAAACCAAGCCCACTACCCCAAAATAGCTCTGGATCAATCGGTCCAGAACCGGCCACAGCTGAAGTACTGCCTTCGAAGGCGGAACGGCAACGTCAACTGAAGCGCCAGGCCCGTGAAGCCGATGCCAGAGCAGCAGCTGCTGAGGCCGACGCGGCCGAAAAAAAGGCAGCTGGTATTAAAGCCGTGGCCGGTGCAATCCCGGGAGTGGGTACGGTAGTCGGAATTAATGACGCAACGCTAGCTGCCCGAAAAGGAGATTATAAGGGCGCCGCCGTCGAACTCGTCGGTGCCGTGCCCTATAGCAGATTGCTTAAATTAGGCAAGCTTGCCCACGGACGTGCTGCCGTCCAGTATACAAGCACGCGGCGGCAGCTCCGCCCTACAACACATATGGTGTCAGGTGTCACCGTTAGAGATCACAAAACAGGAACGATAATGAATGGAACAGTAGACCTTCGACCTACTTTAGCAGCGATCAATAGTGGTGGTTCGCGCGGCAAGATTTTCAATAATGTCCGAGGCGACCTTCCCAGAGCGCCGCCAGGTTACTACACGGAACATGATGTGCCAACTTCGTGGGTAAGTGACCGCGGGCCGCAGCGGATCGTGAAGGGTGCCAAGGGCGAGTTATACTACACACCTGACCACTACGAATCATTCGTTCCCCTAAACTGAATTGAAACTCATGCCACAGCCTACGAACATATCTTTCGCTCCGCCTGGCACAGCCGTTCCGCTAAGTAGCCAATCTAATCGGGTTTTGATCGTGCCAAGGAGAATCTCTGACAAGCGTGAATTGTTCGCCCTTCTGGCGAACCGCCTTGAATTTCCAAGTTATTTCGGTCAAAATTGGGATGCGCTTGACGAAATGCTTCGAGATCTGTCGTGGCTTCAGGAAACTGAGGTAATATTTTGGCATGACGATATACCTTTTGAAAATAATAAATCGGAGCAGCAACCATATTTCCGCGTGCTGATGAGCGCGATTTCCGAGCCAAAATCAGATCGATCGCTTACGGTGCGAGCCATATTCCCTGAAGCCGAGCACCCGCGCCTGCGCAGTATTCTCGAGGCGCTGGACTAAAGGTACATTTTTTAAAAAGAAGATTCATAATGTTCGTTACTTCGGATCCGCTTGGGAATACCGCATAATGGGCATGGGTGGGACGGTGCCGACCACCGATCCAGCTCGGGCTCGCCCTCGCCCTGCGCTCACCTGCTGCCTGTCGGAGACGGTTACGGCGACGTCTCAAAACAGCCGGCCTCAGGGGCACGTGGAGCTCCCACGCAGCGCGTGGGAGCTCTTCTCATAAGATGCCCACGCTAGATGTCGTTAGGCTATCTCATGGTTCTGTCTGCGACATGCCTGATTGAAACGCTCGGACGATAGACGAATGATGGATCAACGGGTTTAGCAAAATACTTTGGCCAATCGATGGACGCATGAAATAACGGAAAATCTCTAAAGAGTCGCGTATTCACCCGTCTAGATACTGTTACGGTGCAGGTCGCATCTCGATCCACCATCACGCGCACAGGCATCTGGAGTTCTCGCATTCCATTTGTATTCTGCTCTGCAATTTTGTTGTTAGCCGCACACAAGTCAAAGACGGGATCAAGCGACGAGTTGAGGTGATTGCACACGTTACACACGAGCTCGCGCATATATGACGCCGGGGGCGCCTGCAGTCCGACCAACGAAATGCGATACCGAACAGCCTTCCCGATGGTATCGATCAGGTAAGACTGAGACGGCCCTTTTGAGGCCATTTGAACAAGCAACTCTTTATTGAAAAATTCCCCGTGCCCTGGTCCTGGTTCTAGGGCCATTAAGCTCGACAGAGCCGCAATGCCATCAGCAAACAGTTGGCGGACTGCCTGACCTTTTAGTTCCAAGTTGTCATCAACGATGTAGGGCGCGTGGAATCCGAGCGTGGCAGAGGCGTGCAAGCGCCGACTTGGGTAGCGAGCTCCCTCGTGGATAAGTGTTCCAGCCATGAATGCAATAGCGCAAGCCGAAAAGCATTCAGCGTGCGCATCAACAAGCGTGCCGACGCCGAAATCAAGAAAGTATTTCGAGATTCTGAGTCCCTCCTCATAAGAACCTCCAGGACTCTGCAAGCAAACAACCCCCAGGGACTCTTTAGAAGGCCTTATTTTCTCGAGACGCGCCCGTATCTTATCTAAGTCGCCGTCTTCTATGGGGCCGGAGATTCGCAGATTGCATAACGGTTTATGCGGCTCATCAGGCGAATACCACTCCTGAGACGAATCGATATATTCGACCGATAGTGATTCTACGTGAGCTGCCAAGCTCACGCTATGGACTCCGAAAATAAAATAACCGATTGCCAGGCAACCGACGATCAAGGCCTTTGCACCCATAATGCCCCTCCTACTTACCGGCACATCACGTAACACTACCTCATGGCTCGGGCCGTGGCGATCAGGCGATAAAGCGAGGGCACCGGCGTGGGAAACGTACATGAAAGCAATGCGAAATGGACAAGGGAGCCCCTGTGTGGGCCTGGTCTGTTGGTTACCTGGCGCCTGCCTGTGGCACCTGGCTCTCGTGAACCGAGCCTGTTGTCTCGGCCTACGGCGTCGATCCCTGGCGCAGCGTGCAGGTGATTCTGCGAAATACCCGACCAACGGGAATTCGTGCACTCTCGGCCGCGCTCGCACGCACCTCACTGCGCGCGTGGTACGATAGCAGCACATGGAACTGCTCGACCTTGCCGTTTTTCTGCTCCCCTTCCCCATCTTGCTCTGGCTTGTCCCGCGCGTCCTGCGCGCGTATGGCGTCACCTCGCCCGCTCTGCTGCGCTCGTATCAGGTGACGTTACTGATTTATGCCGGGCTCGTGCTTGTGGCGGGGCTTATCGGCGCAGGAACTCTCACCGCCCTTGCGGGAATCTACCAGTTCCTCATCCTGGTACTCGTGGGACACGAGGCATTCACCGCACACGGTCGGGGCTCTCGTGAGCGTCGCCTACTTGCTGCAACAATTGGCCTCGCGTTGCTGCCGCTTCTCATCCCCACGTTCGTCACGGTTACATCTGCGACCGTTGCGCTTATGTGGATCGTAAACCTGCTTGGTGTCAGTCTACTGAGCGCCGCATGGCTCTTCCGAACGGCGCTGAGCGACCTTAACAAGGGCCGTGTAGTGGCCTCGGCGGCGCACGTCGCAGCCGTGACGCTCGTCGGCCTGTCGTTCCTCGCGCTGCCGGCGCTCACACACTGGCTATGACGTGGAAGAAGTTTTTCGTCATCATAATGGTAGCGTACGGCATTGCCGGTGTGGCCATCCTCGTGTCGATTGCGGTCGGGTAGTTTTCTGCGGCGCCTAGCAGCAGTGCCCGCTACATTCCAACGTCCTTTACTAAAAGCCGCTTCGTTCTTCCCGCGGGTGTTGTCACGCGTACGGCGGTGATGCCGAGGCCGATATCCGCAAAGAGGTCACCTGGGCGATTGTTCGAGGCGAGGTTCTGCGAGAAGGCTGCTAAAATGCGCGCCTCGTCGCGCGGGCTATCAATCCAAAATCGGAGTGATCGGTCGACCTCGGCTTGGGCGCGCTTCCCCACGGTGTGCCCGTAGTAGAGACCTCTCTTTGTCCGGTCGTTGAGCTGTCGGACGCGACCGTAGAAGCGCTCCGGAACGGGACTCACAATTTCGCGCGAGAGTTCCGCTTTCGCGTCGCTATCGAGCGTGATCGGCGGAGCCAACGTTTTTGTAATGCCTGCCGCGAAGTCGAGGCGCTCGACACTCTGGCCGATGGGATCAGTGAGAATCTGCGCCGATGGATGGAGCTGCTCTGCTACCTCGATGATACTGGCAAAGTAGGGCTCGATGCGCGAATCGAGTTCTGCCTCCGGTTGACCGAGCATGGAGAGCCACAGGCTTCTGAACACGGCGCTGATGTGCGTGATCCCAGATAGAGCCGGTGGCGTGAGGACGTTTGCCGCAATATTTGTTCCTACGCCGACCGCTAACTCGATGAGAAAACTGCCGCGGGCAGGTGGCTGTACCATGACGTTGACATTGGCAATGTCGTCGACCGAGGGGTGAGGCCGGGCCATACAGAGCAGGGTCGTCCGGCGCGTAATATTTGACGCGGCAATCAGTATCTCGGCGAGATGGTGCGCGGGCATGAGGTGCTGATCCGCGGATCCACCATGCGCACCAATCGAGAAGTGCGCGACGAGCTTGATCCCGGAATACGGCGCCATCTCCCATCCTACGTTGTGCGCTAGACTTGGTAGAGGTACTTCTGAAAGCCAATGAACGCGTCCCGTATGCGGGTGATACCGCCCAGCTCGCGTGCCGCATCGCTTACCGCGCGGTACTTGAGTTCGAGCAGTGGCGTCAGTTTCTCCTGATCGAGTTCTTGGACGCCCTCCTTCACGTACTCAGCGAGCACGAAGTCGAGAAACTGCTGCTGCTTGTCATCGTACTGGGCCAAGATCAGTGACTTGCGCGCCGCAACCCGCTCTTCGCGCGTGATTGGGGCCGAGGCAAATGCGATGTAGGCGAGGACGTCGTAGAGATCACTCTTCTCAGCATCGACCACCCGGCGAATGGCTGCAAGCTCATCCTCACCAAACCCCTTCGCGCGCAAAGCCTCAAGGAGTTTGCGGCGTGTGTCGGGGGTGCCCCAGAGCGCGCGGAGCTCGTCTTCGTCCCGAAAGAGTGCCGGGAGCTCGCCGAAGAGGCGCTCGACAAACAGGCCTGCCGACATGGGTTTGCCATCGGCCCCCAGAGGAGCCCGATGCGCAGTAGCCGCATTGGCAGGCACGTAACTCGCAGTCAGTACTTTTCTCTTGCTGCGCCGAAGTCGAGGCGTATGATCCGCGCTTCCTAGTTCGATATGACAAGTCGTTTTTTGCGCGTCGCTTAAAGAACGCCGTAGTACTCGACACCCTGGTTTCGGAGGGATAAGCCGTCCAAGATTGCTTTTCGGGCGGCCGCCGCGCACACCTGCGAAATTGTCCCTGTGCGGCACAACGAGACGTCAGCAAGCGGGAGTAGTGTCATGCATGCAGTCGTAAGAACGTACTCAGGCCCCAAAGCAAAGCAGTTGTTCGATCTCCTTCAGGAGCGCAAATCGGATGTGGAGAAGACGCTACGCGCCGTCCCCGGCCTCGTGAGCTACACCATGGTGCGCAACGGCGATGGCGGTGTGACTGTCACCGTGTGCAACGACAAGAAAGGAACTGACGAGAGTCTTCGAGTAGCGAAAGAGTGGATCAGCGCGAACGCCGGATCAATCGACGCAAGCGCGCCAATCGTCACGGAAGGCACCGTGGTTGTCCAGATACAGTAGCCCGTCTGCTATTTCAGAGCGAAAATTCAGCACGCATCGTTCTCATGCTTGCGTGCTGAGCTGCAACCCTGCCGTTGGCGATTTCCGCGACTACTCGATTCTCTCGTACACGCCGACTACCACGACATCTTGGCCATCGACCCCTTTGAAAGGCGGTGTCGTGAGCGTCAATTTGTTCCCATCGATCTGAGCTTTGTAGTTTCTTGTCGAGCCGACCCATGATTGAAGCCATGCAATATCGACTTTGTGGGCGATCTTGTCACCGTCAGACTTAAAGGTACCTCCGAACGCAAACATCGACTTAAATAGCTCCACCCGTTCTGAGTCGGTTGGCTCCGTCTTCTCATTCGTTTTTCTATGTTGGCCGGTGAGAAATATAGAGTAATTTCCTCCTCGAGTGTAGTGGGCATAGGCTGTTGGATGGTCGCCGTACGCAGCGCCAGCGCTCTTCCCACTCGCCACCTCCGTACGAGTGAAGCTCGCCATCTTCCAAACCCCTACGATAGATGACGCCAAGTCTTGCGCAAATGCCTGCGGGGTCATGGCCAGTAGCGTCGTGAGAGCGAATGCGCCAATGAGCGTGCGTTTCATTGTGGTTCTCCCTGGTCTCGGCGGTGATCTTCAACGTCGCGCCTACATAATCGGGCCAAGTCCATCTGGACGGTTGCCGGAGAGCGATCAAGCCACAGGCGGCGTCGGGTGTCTTGAACGCGACCTTAAAAAGCGCTGAAGCTTGCGTGAAATCGAAAACGCCGCATGTGCATCCCGGTCTTGGGCGCGCAG
>LNDR01000317.1 GCA_001464755.1 Rhizobiales bacterium Ga0077524 | reverse complement strand
CAAGTTCTACCGCGAGACACTGAAGCTGAACGTCATTGCTTTCCCGGTGCTGACTGCCAGCCCGCAGGCGGTCGGCTGGTTCAAGAAGCCGATTGAATCGCTCGCCGACTTCAAAGGTCAGAAGTGCCGCCAGACTGGCATTGCGGCCGAGATCTACAGCGAAATGGGCATGCGCACGGTGAACATGCCCGGCGGTGAAATCATGCCAGCAGCCGAGCGCGGCACGATCGACTGCGCCGAGTGGGTTGGCGGTATCGAAGACCTGCGCTTCGGCTTCCACACGCTTTGGAAGTATCACTACGCGCCGTCGCTGCACGAGTCGGTGTCGTTCGCAGAGCTCCAGATCAACACGGAAGTGTGGGAGTCGCTGCTACCGGCCGACCGCGAGGCATTCAAGGCCGTGATCACGGAGCAGCTCTTCTTCTGGTGGACGCGCTGGCAGAGCCAGAACGCCGATGCCATTGTCGAGTTTCGGGACAAGCACAAGATCAACTTGCTGAACCCGCCGGCTGATCTCGCCAAGGAATTCCTGGCGGCTTGGGATCGGGTCGCCGCTCGCGAGTCCGAGAAGAACCCGGTCTTCAAAGCCGTCGTGGAGTCTCAGAAGAAATATGCCGAGCGCGTCGTGCCGATGCGTCGCTTCTACTTCCCGAACTACTCGGTTGCCGCCGATCACTACTGGCCGACCAAGTAAGATCGTTCGAGATGCATTACCGGGTCGCGTGCACATCGCGCGACCTGTTGCTGGCATTAAGGCTGAGACGACAAGGTACGCTCGGTCGCATCGCCAAGTTCATAGAATGTCTGGACAATGCGCTCCGGCGGTACCATCGATGCGATGGATCGACCGATCTCAATCTCCGCGGGGGAGAAAACGTGGCAGAAGCAAAAGTCGTTCCATCGCCGTTTTATCTGGGCATCATACGGACAATCGACTGGATCACCGAGAACATGGGCGTGACGCTCGCGTGCGTCCTCGTGCCGGTCCTGATCATACCGAACGTGTACGAGGTCATCAGCCGATATGCATTTGGCGACCCGACGATTTGGGCGCTCGATGTTACGACGATGACGTTCGGGGCGCTGTTCATGCTCGGCAGCGCTTATGCCCTGCTTAAGGGAGCGCATGTGCGCACCGACATGCTGTGGGACGGCTTTTCAGATAAAACCAAGGGAACCATCGATTCTGCGGCATTCCTGATCTTCTTTCTGCCGACTATGGCCATCCTGACCTACTCGAGCTGGGACGACTTCCTCTACTCGATGGACATCAACGAGAAATCGAACTCCGGCGCCTGGCAACCGATCATCTGGCCGCTCCGCGCCGTCATTCCTCTCGCGTGCGGCATGCTGTTTCTGCAGGGCATCTCCGAGCTGCTGAAGAGCCTCTGGGCGGCGCGAACGGGCGAGTTCCTCGTCAAGCACGAGAAGATCGAGGTCTGATCCAATGAGCCCCAACGAAATTCTCGGCGCCATCATGCTGTTCGGCATGGTGGCCGTCATCTTCATCGGCTTCCCAATCTCCTTCACCCTGCTGTTCCTCGCACTCGTGTTCGGTGGCGTTGGGCTGGGGTGGGGGCAGACCTTTGATCTCGCCTACCTGCAGATCTGGGGCACGATGAAGGACGAAATCCTTCCAGCCGTGCCGCTGTTCATCTTCATGGGCTACATGACCGAACAGGCGGGGCTTATGGAGCGCCTGTTCGGGGCGCTCCGAAGCATGCTCGCGCCGGTTCGCGGCTCGCTCTATCTGGCGGTTATCCTCACGGCGACCATCTTCGCCATGGCGACGGGCATCGTCGGTGCGGCGGTGACCGTGCTCGGCATCATGGCCGCACCGATGATGATCAAGTCGGGGTATGATGCCCGGCTGTCGTCGGGTGCTATCGCCGCTGGCGGCACGCTCGGCGTGCTCATTCCACCGAGCGTGATGCTGGTCGTCATGGGCCCGACCATGGGCATCCCGGTCAACCTGCTCTATTCAGCCTCGATCGGCCCGGGCCTGGTGCTCGCCGGCTGCTACATCGCCTACACGATGGGACGCAGCATGATCAATCCGGCGCTCGGCCCCGCCATGACGATGGAAGAGCGCAAGGTCGCCTACGATTTCATGACGACCGAGAAGGTCGGCGCTCCAGTCGTCGCACTTGGCTTCCTCTGCGTGCTGGTCCTTGCGGGGTTGCTTGTCCGTTCACTCGCACCAGCGCTGGTGCCGAACCTACCGACGATCGGTTGGGCGGTACCGGCATCCGCACTGGCTGCGGTGGCTGGCTACTACTACGTCACGAGCGCTTATTTCCGGGCGATCATGCTCGGCATCGCGCCGCTCAGCGCGTTGATCGGGTTCACGCTGGGGACGATCCTTGGCGGTCTCGCGACGCCGACCGAGGCCGCATCCTGCGGCGCCTTCGGTGCCGCGTTCCTGGCTCTTCTTTACGGTCGCCTGGATTTCAAGGCATTCAAGAATGCCTGCGTCGGCACTCTGACGACATCGGCCATGGTGTTGTTCCTGGCCGTTGCCTCAAACGTGTTCGGTGCCGTGTTCACGAAGCTTGGTACGGCTGGCGTGATCACCAATGCGCTGATCGAGCTGCCACTTGGAGACATGTGGAAGCTGGCGCTGATCATGGCTCTGATCTTCGTGCTGGGTTGGCCGTTCGAGTGGCCTGCCATCATTCTCGTGTTCCTTCCGATCTTCCTGCCCGTGGTCGAGAAGCTCAAGATCGCGGGATTGACCAAGGTCGAGCTGCTGATCTGGTTCGGCGCACTGGTCGCCGTGAACCTACAGACGGCATTCCTCAGTCCACCCGTGGCGATGTCGGCCTACTACCTGCGGAACGTGGTGCCGCAGTGGTCGCTGGCCACCATCTACCGGGGGATGGCCGACTACATGGTGATCCAGGTGATCGTGCTGCTCGCGCTGTTCTTCTTCCCGGATATCGCGCTCTGGCTGGTGCGCGCACTTCGGTAGTCGCAGGCACTCAAATGCAGGCATTTGCAGACGGCCGTCCAATGGGGCGGCCGTCTTCTTTTTGTCCTTCGGCCGACGACGGCCGTTGCGGGAGGGCGACGTCTCCCTTAAGTAGGGCTTGGGAGGTTGGCAGCGGACGCGTCCCTCGCCAACCGGGTCAGGTCCGGAAGGAAGCAGCCCTAACGATCAGGACTCGGGTCGTTCGCCAGCCTCTCATTCTCGTGACGCAAGCCGACACCGCTGCGCGGAGCCGGCCGGCTTGCGAGAAGTTCGCGTGACGCAAGCCGACACAGCTGCGCGGAGCCGGCCAGCTAGCGAGAAGTTCTCGTGACGCAAGCCGACATAGCTGCGCGGAGCCGGCCGGCTTGCGAGAAGTTCTCGTGACGCAAGCCGACACAGCTGCGCGGAGCCGGCCAGCTTGCGAGAAGTTCTCGTGACGCAAGCCGACACCGCTGCGCGGAGCCGGCCGGCTAGCGGGAAGGCCGGCGGCGCAGGTCGACACCACGTCACAAGACCGGCTAGCTTGCGAAGCCGAGGCCGGGGAACTCGCGGCCGTTGTAGCCGAATCGTAAGATCGGCCCTTCCGCTTCACCGTGAGGCTCGCGTCGAGAGATGAGCGACAGCCCAGACACACCGGAACTGCCTGGCCCCGGATTGTTCGGAGGCCCACCCGAGGCGGGCGCGCCCGCCTATGTGGTGCTCGCTCGCAAGTACCGGCCGCAATCCTTCGACGACCTGATCGGCCAAGACGCCATGGTGACGACGCTGCGCAACGCGTTCGCCACCGAGCGTATCGCGCAGGCCTACATGCTGACCGGCGTGCGCGGCGTCGGCAAGACGACGACGGCCCGCATCCTGGCGCGCGCGCTCAACTACACAGGCGCCGACGGCGCCGACCGGCCATCGGTCGATCTGTCAGTTCCGGGCCGGCACTGCCGCGAGATCATCGAGAGCCGGCACCCTGACGTCGTCGAAATGGACGCGGCGTCGAACACCGGCGTCGACAACATGCGCGAGATCATCGAGAGCGCGCGCTACAAGCCGATGGTGGCCCGGTACAAGGTGTTCATCATCGACGAGGTGCACATGTTGTCGAAGGGCGCCTTCAACGCGCTTCTGAAGACGCTCGAGGAGCCGCCACCGCATGTGAAGTTCATTTTCGCGACGACGGAGATCCGCAAAGTACCGGTGACGGTATTGTCGCGATGCCAACGGTTCGATCTGAAGCGGGTGGACGTGCCGCTGCTGGCATCTCATTTCAAGAGGATCGTCGCCAACGAAGGCGCAGCGGCCGAAGACGGCGCCCTCGCGTTGATCGCCCGGTCGGCGGAAGGCTCGGTGCGCGACGGACTTTCCGTGCTCGATCAGGCGATCGCCATGGGCACGGGCAACGTCACGGAGGCTGGCGTCAGGTCGATGCTCGGTCTCGCCGATCGCGGCCGGCTGTTTGACCTGCTGGAAACGCTTTTCACGGGAGACGCCGGCGGCGCGCTTGCCGCGATCGAGTCATTGCACCGCGACGGCGCCGATCCCATCCAAACGCTCGCCGATCTCGGGGAGGCGGTGCACATCGCGACGCGCGTCCGGGTTGCAGGCGAGGACGCGGCCGGCGAGGGGCTCTCTTCGGAGGAAAAGCGGCGTGCAACGGCACTGGCCGCCAAGGTCTCGACGGCGGCGCTGTCTCGGGCATGGTCGATGCTGCTCCGGGGCCTCGACGAGGCTGGACGCGCCCCGAGCGCACTGTCGGCAGCAGAAATGGTTCTCGTCCGCATTGCGCATGCAGCGGACCTGCCGTCTCCCGAGGATATCATCCGCACACTCGGCGGCGGGAGCCCGGCGCGACGTGGCGCCTCGCGGGACGGGGGCGAGAGGCCTGCTCACGGGGGTGACACGCGCGGGCCGGTCAATGTCGCGCGTCAGCAGCCGATCACGGCCAACGAGCCACCGCCACCTTCGAGCCTGGACGATTATGGAACGGCTGGGTCCGAGCCCGATCCCTTCGATCCGGAAGTTGCAGACGAGGATAGTCCCGAGGCGGTGCCGGCGACGGCGCCTAGTCTCGACGATCCTCGCTCGTTCGAGAGCGTCGTGGACGTGGCCGCGCGGCGGCGAGATGCCCGGCTCAAAGTGCATCTCGAGGAGCATGTGAGCCTGGTCAAGTTCGATGTGGCCGGCGCGATCGAGCTGGCGCTGCTGCCGGGCGCTCCTCCGGAGATCGCCAACGAACTCCGGGAAAAACTCAACAAGTGGACCGGGCGTCGGTGGATGGTGGCGGTGTCGCGGACGAAGGGCGAGCCGACGCTGGGCGAGGTGCGGCGCGCACGGGAGGCCGCCGAGCTGGAGGCCTTGAAGAAGCACGCCGCGCTGGCTGAACTCCTGGAGCACTTCCCGGACGCAAAGATCACTGCCGTGCGGCCCATCACCGTACAAAGCGACGACGACGAGCTGGCTACGGGCTAGACAAAAGCGCTTGAAGGTCGATACCGGCACGCCATAGGAGCGAGAAAAATGAAAGACCTCATGAAGCTGATGGCCCAGGCGGGGCAGATTCAGCAAAAGATGCAGAAGATGCAAGAGGAGCTGGCCGCCCTCGAGATTGAAGGTCAGTCTGGCGCGGGGCTGGTCAAGGTCATATTGAACGGCAAAGGCGAGATGCGGAGCGTGCGGATCGACCCTGGCCTCATGAAGCCGGGCGAGGCCGAGATCGTCGAGGACTTGGTTCTGGCTGCCCACCAGGACGCCCGGGCAAAGGTCGAGGCCTCGATGCAGGAACGCATGCAAGAGGTTACCGGCGGCCTGCCACTGCCGCCGGGCATGAAGCTGTTCTGACCGGGATCAATCAGCCCGCGGCAACCGACGACAACCCGCGGGCAACGAAGCGATTGAGCCGCTCGACGAAGCTGGCTGGGTCGGGTGGCAGTTCGCCGTCGAGGATCCGGGCCTGGTCAAGCAGAAGTCCCGCGAGATCGCGGACATCGTCGGAGCGTCCCTGAGCCGCACTGTTGGCAACTGCCGTGACGAGCCCGTGCGCGGCGTTGATCTCGAGCACGGGTTTGAGCCCGAGGCCCTGGTCGCGCTGTTGCAACAGGCGCTCGAGCGCGAGGTCTGGCCCGGCACCGGGGGCCACGAGACAGGCGGCGGACGCCACGAGGCGATTCGAGATGCGCACGTCGCTGACTGCCTCGCCGAGCGCCGTCTTGAGGGCGGCGACGAGCGCGGCTGTGTCGCCGGTCGGTGGCTCGGGGGATTTGCCCTCTAGGTAGGGTATGGCTGACAAGTCCGCCTCGCCCTGGGTGAGCGACTTCAACGACTTTTCCTCGAACTTGAGGCCACGCGTCGTCCAGAAGCTGTCGACATGGTCAGAGAGAAGCAGCACCTCGACACCACGCGCAAGTGCGGCCTCAAGCTGCGGGCTTGCCTTCAAGCGCTCGAGATTGCTGCCGGCGAGATAATAGATCTCGGTCTGGCCCGGGCGCATTGCCGCGACGTAGTCCTTCAGTGAGCGCAGCCCAGCCCCGCCCGTCGAGTGGAACCGTGCAAGACCGAGCAACTGGTCGCGGCGCTCGAAGTCTTCGTAGATCCCCTCCTTCAGTACGGCGCCGAAGGTGTCCCAAACCTTGGCGAACCGATCGGCCTCCTTGTCGGCGAGCGTCACCAGTTCGGTCAGCACGCGACCGGTCAATGCCTTGCGTATCTGGGCGACCTGCGGGTTGTTCTGGAGCATCTCGCGGCTGATGTTCAGCGGCACGTCCTCACTGTCGACGACACCACGCACGAAGCGAAGGTAGCTTGGCAGCAACTCGGCCTCGTCCGTAATGAAGACGCGGCGAACGTAAAGCTTCACGCGACCCTTGCGCTCGACGTCGAACAGGTCGAAGGGCGGCTCGCCCGGCACGAAAAGGAGAACGGCGTAGGATTGGCGGCCCTCGGCCTTGTAGTGGACGGTCAGGGCGGGTTCGCCGACCTGGTGCGTGATGCCACGATAGGCCTCGGCGTAGGCCTCCGGGGCGACCTCGGACTTCGAGCGTTGCCACAGAGCGCTGGCGGAGTTCAGCTGGCGGCGCTCGCCGCTCTCGCCGACCAATTCGACGGGGAAGAGGATGTGGTCGGAGTAGGTCTTGACGATGCGCTCGATCTCGTAGGGCTCGAGATAGGCATCGGTGTCGGGCTTGAGGTGGAGCGTCACGCGCGTGCCGCGGGGAAGGCTCGCCGTCTCGGTCTCGGTCGCTGAGCGCACCGTGAAACCGCTGGCGCCGTCAGATGACCAGACGAAGGCTGCACCCGACCCGGCGCGGTGGCTCACCACCTCGATGCGCTCGGCGACCATGAAGGCCGAGTAGAAGCCCACGCCGAACTGTCCGATGAGGCCGCTGCTGGTGCCCTGGGGCTCGGATGACAACCGATCGAGAAAGGCGCGCGTGCCGGAGCGTGCGATGGTGCCGAGATTGTCGACGAGCTCCGCCTCGGTCATGCCGATGCCATTGTCGGCAATCGCGAGGTGACGCGCCGCCTTGTCGATGGACAGCGTGATGGCGAGGCGCTGGTCTTCGGCCATGAGCTCGGGCGCGGCGATCGCCTCGTAGCGGAGCTTGTCGCAGGCGTCCGAAGCGTTGGAGATCAGCTCACGCAGGAAGATATCCTTCTCGGTGTAGACCGAGTGGACCATCAGATGAAGGAGGCGGGAGACCTCGGCCTGGAAGGCATGCTGGTCGGCGGAGGCCGGCTTGGCCGGACCCGCTTCCGAAGGAAGGTCTGAGGACATGAGAGGCGCGGCTCCATGCTAAGAAAAATACCGACTGTGACTTAGAGCCTGGAGTGGGCCCGCATCAAGAGGCCGGGTCAAAATGCAAACGGCCGGCGGGGAGCCGGCTGGGTCAAGTCGATGATGCCGCGAGGCAATGTGGAGCTGAAAAGGCGGGGGGTTGCCTCTGGGACCGGCCCCCGCAGTTAGCTCCGGGGGGCTGGGGGGCTGTGAGTTCCAGAGCCTGCCAACGAGGACCGGACCCAGAGGCAACATGTCTAATATTGTTGCAGTTTGCGGCGGGGCAAGGACCGGATCTTGTCGAAATGAGGGTATCGGCCGGTAGGCTTTCGAACAGAGAAATCGGGGGCGGGCGAAAGAGGGCGGTACCTGAGAGGCGCAAGCAAAAAAAAATCGGCTCGATCCTGGGAGAGAGCCTCGGAGGGGCTTGGGGGGCAAGGCTTCCGAGGCCGGGGCAGGATCGAGCCGTCTTTGATGTTGTTGATTATACCCAGGATTGCGGCCGCTGATTGATCGGATCGTGGCTGTTTCGTGAAATTTGTTTCGACTTGTTTCAGGCTTGGGATGTGGACCTTTCCGTGCGCCCCGCGTTTGAAGAATAACGGGAGTTGCGTCGCATCGCGCCTCGCGTAATCTCATTGTCATATAGCTGCGGGAAGGAGGCACCCTTGAGTGACAGCGAGCCGATAGCTTTTCGCCCCAAGAGCGGGGCGAGCCTTCAAGGCGCGGCATCGACCCCTGGCGGCATGCGTCGGGAGCCCCTGGTGGTAGCGTTCGACCGGCGAGAGCTTGCCGACATTCTTGCCGTTTACGGGCGAAAGGTCGCCGCCGGTGAGTGGCGGGACTACGCCATGGATTTCGGGCGTGAGACGGCGGTGTTCTCGGTCTATCGGCGGGCCAGCGAATGGCCGCTCTACCGGATCGAGAAGAACCCGAAGAACGCACGGAAACAGGGCGCCTATAGCGTGATTGCGGCGACCGGCCTGATCCTCAAGCGCGGCCACGAGCTGAAGCGCGTGCTCGAGGTGCTCGAGAAGCGTGGGCTGTACGTGGTTGAGAGCTGAAGAGTTCGGCCGCCCGCGCTATCGAGCAGCGCGCTATTTCGCAGCGGTCGGTGGCCTCGTGTCACCCGCGCCGAGCGCTCTCTGCATATAGACGCTATCGAGCCAGCGGCCGTGCTTCCAGCCGATTGAATGGATGACGCCGCAGAAGGTGAAGCCCAAAGACCGGTGGAGAGCGATCGAGGGTTGGTTGGCCGAGTCGCCGATGACAGCGATCATCTGGCGAAATCCGCGAGCGGCAGACTGCTCGATCAACTCCGATAGAAGCGCACGGCCGGCGCCGGTGCGATGCGTGTCGGTCGCGACGTAGACCGAGTTCTCGACAGTAAAGCGATAGCCGGGGCGGGCTCGATAGGCGCTGGCGTAGGCGTAGCCGATAATTCTGCCGCCAAGCTCGGCGACCAAATAGGGGTAGCCGGCGGTGACGATCGCCTCGAAGCGGCGGCGCATCTCGGCGTCGTCCGGAGGATCGTACTCCCAGCTTGCGAGACCTTCGAGGACGGCTTGCTGATAGATCGGGGTGATAGCCGATACGTCAGCGATCGCCGCGGAACGGACAGAGGGTTTGGCCATCGGATCGGGGCACTCCCTGGATTTGCGCTGAGAAGCTTAGCGCATAGCCGGAAACTGGCGCCAGCCGCCATGGGAGCCCCAAATGCGAAAGGGCCCCGCGTTTCCGCGAGGCCCCATCATCGTCGTCAATCGACCAATCGGCTTACTCGCGGCTGCCGAACAGCGACAGCAGCAGCTGGAACATGTTGACGAAGTCGAGGAACAGGGAGAGAGCACCCCATACCGCCGCCTTCGACATGGCCGCCGCATCGCCGAGCATCATGTAGTACTCGTCCTTGATGCGCTGTGTGTCATAGGCGGTGAAGCCGGCGAACACGAGCACACCAATGCACGAGATGGCGAACTGCAAGGCCGAGGACTGGAAGAAGATGTTGACAAGGCCGGCGAGGATGATGCCGACGAGGCCCATGAACAGGAAGGAGCCCCAGCCCGACAAATCACGCTTCGTCGTGTAGCCCCACAAGCTGAGAGCTGCGAACGACAGCGACGTAATCGCGAACACCTGACCGATGGAGCCGATCTTGTACTGGATGAAGGCCGTCGAGCCGCCAATACCGATCAGTGTGACCAGCGCCCAGTACGCGAGCTGAGTGCCCGCCGTCGAAAGGCGATGCGCGGTGAACATCAGCACAAGCAGGAGGCCGATGGGAGCCAGCTTGATGCCGAGGATCCAGCCCGACGAGAACAGTGCGGCACCGAACTGGGTCAATTCGACGCCATTGCGCAGCTTAGCGACGGTCGTCCCGGGATCGGTCGACACCGACATCGCGAAGACCGCGTAAGCCAAAATAGCCGCGAGACCGATGCCCGCCGCCAAGTAGTTGTAGACGCGCAGCATGTGCGCGCGCAGACCCGCGTCAATTTCGACTGCCGTGCCGGCACGCGACGCCGGCGCGCCGTGGACGTACCTGTTGTCGATCTGTGCCATGGATTCCCTTCGAGCCTTTCGTTGCCCTGCCTTGGTCGTTTCCACGACCTGGTCAGACGGATACACATGCAGCAGCGCAGCATGTGCCCGCCGCCCACTCGCAATATGTTCCGGACGCTGGTCGTTTTCAAGAAGCGCGGCAACTAAATTCCGAGCTGTCAGCTCAGTATATATACGATTTTTCGAGGTTTATTCACCGCGCAGATGGGGCACAGGACGTGCCGAGAGCACCCGCGCCGTGCCAGCCAGCCCCATCGCCACGACAAGTGCAATGGCCAGAAAGAGTGCCTGCGCGACAGCCGTCCAGGAGAAGAGGAACTCGACCTTGATCAGATAAGTCAAGGCAGCCCAAGCCCCTAGTGCGCCGACGCCCATCGCGACAACAGCCGTCAGCGCTGCGAGAATCACATACTCGGTCAGGTGCATGGTGAGGATCTGACGGCGCGTACCGCCCAAGGCTTTGAGAATGACGGCGAGCCGAACACGCTGGCGCTGCGCTGTTGCAAGGGCACCGGCCAAGACCAAGGCGCCGGCAACCAAGGTGACGCCACCGGCAACGCGCACGGCCGTCATGACCTTGGTGAACACCGCGTTAAACGCATCGATGGCGTCCTTGACGCGAATCACGGTCACTGCGGGATGGGCCTTGCCGATCTCACGGGCCAGTGCCGCTTCTTCCGCCAGCGAAACCGACGATGGCAACGTGACAGTGGCAAGGAGGTTGTGGGGAGCACCTTTCAACACGTTCGGCGAGAAGACGAGCACGAAGTTGATGCCCAGGCTCTCCCAGTGGACCTCGCGAAAGTTGGCGATGCGAGCGCTGACGTTGCGCCCGAGGACATTGACGGTGACCATATCGCCGATGGACAGCTCGAGATGCTGGGCCAGCTCGGCTTCGAACGACACCAGTGGCTCGCCCGCGTAATCGGGTGCCCACCATTCGCCCGCGACGACCTTCGATCCCTGCGGCACCTCCGCGGCATATGACAGACCGCGGTCGCCCCGCAGAACCCATTGGGCCTCGGGCGGGGCCTTGATGTCCTCGACTTTGCGTCCATCGAGCGCCACCAGGCGTCCACGCAACATGGGGGCCTCGGTCAAGCGTCCCTGCGGACTGGCGCGCGAGATCGTGCGCTCCAGCTGCGCCATCTCAGCCTGAGGAATGTCCAATAGAAAATAGTTGGGCGAGTTTCGTGGCAGCCGCGTCTCGAGTTCGCCAACGATGGACGCATCGACCAAGGCGACAGCGGAGAGCAGCGACAAACCCGCACCGAGCGACAAGACAACGGAGCGGGTCAATCCGCCGGGCGCGCCCAGATTGCCCAACGCCAGCGACACCTCGGGGCGCGAGGGACGGGGCACGCGCCGCGCCGCCCAGGCGATGGCCGCTCCGAGCAGCGGGAACACGACGAAGATGGCCAGAACGCCGAGCAGGAAATAGACGGCCACCATGCGCCGGTCCGACGTGAGGATGGCGAGCGCAGCGACGGCGATTGCCACGACTACGGTCGCGGCAACGATCGACCATGGCGGTCTCTGATCGGATGGGGACACCTCCTCGCGGAACAGCGCTGCGGCGCGGATCTCACCTGCTCGGCCGAGGGGCCAGAGGGCAAAAAGGAGTGCTACGAGAAGTCCATAGGCGGCAGCCAAGGCCAGACTGCCGAAGCCGACGGTCATCTCGACGCGCACCGGCAGGACGTCGACGATCGCCCGGTCGATCAGGCCTGGAATGAGCACGCCAATCATCAACCCGATTGCGGTTCCGGCGAGCGCCAACGTCAAAACCTGCACCAGATGCAACGTGAAGATCTGCCGGCTCGACGCGCCGAGGCTCTTCATGGCGGCGATCACCTTCCGGCGACGGTCGACGTAGGCCTTGACGGCATTGGCGACACCAACGCCGCCGATCATGAGCGATGCAAGGCCGATCAAGGTCAGGAACTGGCGGAGCTGGTCCAGCGTGCGGGTGATGGCGGGCGAGGGATTGCGGCGGTCGTTAACGGCGAATCCCGCCTCTGGCAGTCCGACACGTACGGCCTCGCGGAAGGCCATCAGCGAGGCCGCGTCGGTGGCGCCGTCAAGACCGAGGGCGTAGCGCCAGCGGACGAGGCCACCGGGCTCGGCGAGGCCGCTCTTGGCCAAGGTCTCGGGCGAAACAAAAACGCGAGGCCCCATGGTGAAGCGGTCGGAAATCTTGTCAGGCTCGCTTTCGAGCAGCGCGCGCACCTCGATCTCCGTGCGGCCTAGCTGGAGGCGGTCACCCAGCCTTATGCCAAGCCGCTCCAGGAGAATCGGATCGACGATGGCACCTTCGCCGATGAAGAGCGCATCTGAAGCGGAGGGTGCCCCCTTGACAGACAGCTTGCCGACCAAAGGATACGCACGATCGACGCCCTTCACCTCGACGAGCGCCTGATCGTTGCCGTCGAGCCGGCGGGCCATCGAGCGCAGCGTCGCGGTCTCGGAGACGCGGCCGCGCGCGGCCATCCAGGCTCTTTCCTCGGGCATTGCCTGGCGATGGGGGCGGGCCATGGTGACGTCGCCGCCAAGAAGCACCTCGCCTTGGCGCTCGAAGCTAGCCCTCAGGCCATCCGAGAGAGCGCCGACGCCGGCAATGACCGCCACACCGAGGGCTATGCACGAGACGAGTATGCCGAAGCCGCGCCAGCTGCGGGCGAGCTCGGACAAGGCAAGCGAGACCATCCGGCTTTGCGGCCGCCAGGATTGGGCCACCGGCGGCGCCAGATCGACGTCGATGCTCATGCGGTCGCTCCCGCGGCCGACGGATCGTGCGCGACCTTCACATCGGAGTCGGACTGGCCCGCAACGTCGGAGACGATGCGGCCGTCGGCCATGCGCACGATGCGCGCGCAGCGTCCGGCGAGGCGCTCGTCGTGCGTGACGAGCACCAGCGTCGTGCCATGCCGTCGCCCCAAAGCAAACATCAGCTCGATGACCTGGCGACCCGTGGCGCCATCCAGATTGCCTGTCGGCTCGTCGGCGAGGAGCAGGCGCGGCTCCGTAACGAGGGCGCGCGCGAGCGCCACACGCTGCTGCTCACCGCCAGAGAGTTGAGCCGGATAATGCTCGAGACGTTGCGCAAGACCAACCTCGGCCAAGGCGACGCGGGACTTGTCGCGCGCGCGGGGCTCTCCTCGGAATTCCAGCGGCAGGGCGACGTTCTCGAGCGCGGTCATGGTGGGAACGAGATGGAAGGATTGAAAGACGACCCCAATCGCCTGGCTGCGGATGCGCGCCAAAGCGTCCTCATCCAGGCCAGAGAGTGAATGCCCAGCCACCACGATCTCGCCCGCGGTCGCGCGCTCGAGGCCACCAATCAGCATGAGAAGTGACGTCTTGCCCGAGCCTGACGGACCGACGATCGCGACCGATTGCCCGGCAGGGATCTCCAGAGAGATGTCTTTCAGGATCTCGACGTCACCAGCGCGGCTGGAAAGGGTGAGACCAACGCGAGCGATCCCGACGACCGGAGCCGGCGAAGCGTGATGACCTGGCAAATCGATTGCTCCCTCTCGGCCCGTCATGGACCGCACATCGCTCTTCGCACCTTGGGCGAGGTCTTGCCGTATTCGCCCGCGATGCTCATGTCATGGCACTGACGCAGACGTTGTGCACCGAGACTGGGCACCGAGACTGGCGTCAACAGAAAACTCAAAGACCGGGACAGGTACACTGAGAATGATAAGCCGGCTTCTGGGCCAAATGGTGCTCCTGGTTCTCGCCGTCAACGTCGCGGCGAGCCTCATTCCGTCGGCACGTGCTGATACGCCCGGTCGCCCGGTGCGGATCGTCGCTCTCGGCGACAGCTTGACGGCAGGTTTCGGGCTCGGGCCGGGCGAGGCCCTGCCCGTCGTGCTCGAGCGGCTGCTGAAGGCGGCTGGCACCTCGGTCGAGATCCAGAACGCGGGCGTGTCGGGCGATACGACGGGCGGCGGTCTCGCGCGGCTCGACTGGGCGGTTCCCGACGGCATTGAAGCCGTGATCGTGGCTCTCGGTGCGAACGACATGCTCACTGGACAGGACATCGGCCGTGCGGAGAGGAACCTCGACGCGATTCTGGGAAGGCTGAAGGCCCGCAATATCTCGATCCTCCTCGCCGGAATGCGAGCCAGCCGCAGTCTTGGTGACGATTATGCAAATGCGTTCGACAGGATCTATCCGACGCTCGCCCAGAAGCACGGTGTGCTGCTCTACCCATTCCTACTGGAGGGTGTGGTGCTCGACCCGAAGCTCAACCAGCAGGACGGCATCCATCCGACCGCCGAGGGGGTTCGCCGGATAGCCGAGCGCATGCTACCGTCCGTCGTGCAACTCGTGGCGCTCGCGACCGCACGCACGGTCGGCACAGCCAGGTAGCCAGGGATAGACACGACATGCCGAGACTCTTCGTCGGCCTCGAGCTGCCTGAGATGGCGCGCATGCGACTGGGTCTGGTTCGTGGTCCCCTGCCTGGGGCGAAATGGATCGAGCCCGAGAATATGCACATTACGCTGCGCTTCGCGGGCGACGTGGACAATCGGCAAGCAGACGAGCTGGTCGGTTTTCTGGACGGAGTCGAGGTGGCCCCGTTCGAATTGATGATCCGGGAGGTCGGCGCCTTCGGAGGACGTGACCCGCGCATCGTTTGGGCCGGTGTCGAGGCGGGACCGGAACTCGATATTCTGCAACGTGCGGTCGAGCGGGCCTGCTGTTCGGCGGGTCTCGCGCAGGAGCCGCGAGCCTTCAAAGCGCATGTCACGTTGGCACGGCTTCGCGGCGCGAGCCCCGACGTCGTCGCGCGGTTTCTGGGGTCGCGGGGCAGTCTGGCGATCGGACCGATCACGGTCGACCGGTTCGTGCTGTTCTCGTCACGGCCGCACGTAGGTGGCGGACCTTACGTTGCGGAGCAGGTGTTCCCACTCGTTTGAGTTGGGCTCAATTGCGCTGGCGGCGGCGGCCCTCGACGAGAATGTGCCCGACGACGGCGGCCAACACGACCGCGCCGCCAGCCAGCGCAAGCGCAGTGGGCCGCTCGCCAACCGCAAGCCAGACCCAGGTTGGAGACAATGGCACGTCAAGAGCCATCAGCAGTGCCGCATGGGCCGACGGCACACGAGCTATGCCGATCGTCGTCAAAATCAGGCCGAGGCCCTGCTGAGTGAATCCGAACAGGGCGAATGTCGCCAACTCGCTCGTGGTCAACGACCATTCGGTGACGAAGGGAGCAGCACCCGCGCACCCGATCAGCGCACCAATCGCGCCGGTCGGCACCATCGACACGTTTGCGTGCTTCCTGACGAGGACCGTCTTGATCGCGAATGAAAAGGTCATGAGCACCGCCAGCGCATCGCCGATCAGACCGCTGGCCGACAGGTGAAAGGAACTCCCGACGACGAGCGCGGCACCGACGAGCGCCAGGGCTGAGAACGCCAGCGTCGAAGCTGAAGGTCGCTCGCGGATCAGAATCCAAGCGAGCGCCGCGGTCATGAAGGGGCTGGTTCCGAAGATGATCGAGTTGTTGGCGACCGTGGTGTACTGCAGCGAGGCGATGAAACAGCCCATCGAGGCCGCGTTGAGAAACGAGATCGCGATGCCGGCCCGGCCAATGGACCGGAAGGCGGCAAGAGTTCTCGGACCCTCGCGCCAGGCGACATAGAGGATCACGATCAGGGCGGTGAAAATGCCCCGCCAGAACAGAGTCGTCGCGGCGTCCTTGCCGAGGATGCGCACGAACAGACCTGCGCTCGAGAACGCGACTGTGCCAGCCAGCAGCAACATCACGCCAGAGGCATAGCTGGCGCTTTCGGCGCGCTTGGCGCTGTCGACGACCTCGCTGCTCAAGGGAATGGTCTCCGTCATTGCGAGGTGTGCTTCATTGCGCCCGACGACACTCCTGCGGAGAGCCGGCCGCCGGGCGCGTGGAAGGAACTTTCAATGCGCCCGGCGACACTCCTGCGGAGAGCCGGCCGCCGGGCGCGTGGAAGGACCGGCACACTGGCAGAGACGCGTGGCTTGCGCCATCGGTATGGTTCCAGGTGCAGCATGCTCGTTGCGGCTGTCTTGGAGCACGCGACGGAGCTATGTTTGTCACGCCGGATGCGTCCGCTCGCCTTGGAGTCAACCAATGCCTTCCGCCTCGTTCAAGCCTGTCGCTCTCGTCACCGGGGCCGCTTCCGGAATCGGGGCCGCAACGGTGCGCAAAATCGCTGGCGGCTGCGAGGCGCTCGCCATTCATACGCGCGGAATGTCGGCCGAGACGAAGGAACGGCTTGCAGTCGTTGCTCAGGCGGCCCGCGAGGCGGGTGCCGATGTCATCGAGTTGCATGGCGATCTCGCCCAGGCAGGGACCGGGCGCCGCCTCGCCGAAGAGACGATCGCGCACTTCGGGCGTCTCGATCATGTCGTCGCCAATGCTGGCTTCGCAGACCGCCGGGGCACGGCCGAGATCACTCGCGCCGATCTGGACCGCTCGCTCGCGACCATGGCCGGCGGCTTTCTCGAGTTGGCACAAGGCGCGAGAGACGCCCTCGCGAGGTCGCCGCAGGGGCGGCTCGTCTATCTCTCATCGTTTGTCGCGCATCGCTATGCTCGAGGTGCGCTGTTTCCGGCTTCGGCAGCGGCAAAGGCGGCGGGCGAGGCCCTGACGCGCACGCTGGCGGCGGAGCTTGCCCCGTCCGGTGTGACGGTGAATGCGGTGGTGCCGGGCTATACGAGAAAGGACGGCGGGCATACCGCGCTCGCGGCCGATGCGTGGACGGCGGCCGCTGCCGCGACGCCGCTCGGACGCATCGCCGAGCCGGATGACATCGCAGCGCTGATCGCTTTCCTCCTCTCGCCCCAGGCGCGCCATATCACGGGGCAGGCGATCGCTGTCGATGGCGGCCTGTCGCTCGGCTGAGGCAGCCGTCCGTCACGCGGGCGCCATATCGCGCGCGCTAATCACGACGACGGGTGGCCACTCCGGCCGTTGAGCCCGTGATGAACGGAGCCAAATGAACGAGCGCCTCAGACGACTTTGCGACGAGATCCGCGAGCTCGACCCCGAAGAGCAGGCGCATGTCCTGCACCTGCTCGGCGACCTCGGCGCCATGCCCGAGCCGGACATCGAGCGCACCTGGATGCTGGACGCGCAACGCCGCGCGCGGGCCATGGCAGCCGACATCGCGCAAGAGGCCGACACCTCCTCGACCGCGCGGTCGCAGATCAACGACTTTTTGAAGCGGTAGAGCCTGGACGGGCGGCGGTCCCGGGGGGCAAGGTTACATCATACAGCCCATGCCCGTCAGAAGCTCGTTGGCAGTCTTCTTCTTGTCGTCCGTCAGCGCACCGTAGAGCGTTGCAAGTGCTGGCTTCATCTCCTTCAGGGCAGCGAGCCTCGTCTCCATCGTCGTGACGTGCGTCTCGAGGCGCTCGACGGGCGACTTTTCCTGCTCTGCGGATTGGCGCATGGTCGCGTGCATTGCCTGCATATTCTCGAGGTTCTTGCGGAGAGCTGTCGCGTAGGCGTCCCATGCCGTCTTCTGTGCATCGGTGATGCCCAACTCCGCTTTCAGGAAGGCCAGCCGACCGTCGGCATAAGTCGCGCCGTCACCTCCGAACATGGGACAACCACCGCGCATCATGCCGTCGCCCATGCCGCGTTGCATGCCCCAGCCCATGCCTCCGCCTGGGCCCATGCCGTCACGCATCATGCCTGGGCCCATCATGCCGGGACCGCGGCCGGGGCCTTGTTGCGCCATCGCCGTGGTACCGCCGGCTAGCATTGCTACCAATACGGCCGCGCTCAGAAATGGGTGCGAGGTCACCATTTGCAGCGTCCTTCCGTTGTGAGGTCTCGTTGGGCGGGTCCAATTGCGACCCACGCCACACCTGCATGCTCCCATCGAGGGCGCACCTTGTTGACCGCGGTCAAGCTCATGTGGCTGGCGACTGGATTTGCGGCCCCGCCAACCACGACAACGCGGCGACCCTAGGTCCGTTCCAGCGTGCCTGCGGGCAAGGCGATCGGCCCCGGGGACAAGCCCCGGGATGACATCTCACACTCGCGATGATCCGACCGAACTGCGCTCAGAAAAACGCCTGTAGCCCGGTGATGGCGCGACCGAGGATCAGGGCGTGCACGTCGTGGGTGCCCTCGTAGGTGTTGACGGTCTCGAGGTTCGCGGCGTGGCGCATCACGTGATACTCGATCTGGATGCCGTTGCCGCCGTGCATGTCGCGCGCAGTGCGGGCGATGTCCAGGGCCTTGCCGCAGTTGTTGCGCTTGACGATCGAGATCGCCTCAATGCCAAGCTTGCCCTCGTCGAAGAGGCGACCGACGCGCAGCGCACCCTGAAGGCCGAGTGAAATCTCGGTCATCATGTCGGCCAGCTTCTTCTGGACGAGCTGTGTATTGGCGAGTGGCCGGCCGAACTGCTTTCGGTCCAGCGTGTACTGGCGAGCCCGGTGGAAGCAATCCTCAGCGGCGCCCATCGCACCCCAGGCGATGCCGTAGCGGGCGCGGTTGAGGCAGCCGAACGGTCCAGCGAGGCCCTGGACGTTCGGCAGAAGATGGTCCTCGGACACCTCGACGCCGTCCATCACGATCTCGCCAGTGATCGAGCAGCGGAGCGAGAGCTTGCCCCCGACTTTCGGTGCTGAAAGGCCCTTCATGCCCTTTTCGAGGATGAAGCCCTTGATGCCGCCGCCATGGGCCTCCGACTTCGCCCAGACAACGAAGACGTCCGCGATCGGGGCGTTCGAGATCCACATTTTGGAACCGGTGAGCCGGTAGCCGCCATCGATCTTCTGGGCGCGGGTCGTCATGCCGCCGGGGTCGGAGCCCGCATCCGGCTCGGTAAGGCCGAAGCAGCCGATCCACTCGCCGGTCGCGAGCTTCGGCAGGTACTTCATGCGTTGCGCCTCGGACCCGTAGGCGTAGATCGGATGCATGACGAGGCTCGACTGCACGCTCATCATGGAGCGGTAGCCGCTGTCGACGCGCTCGACCTCGCGGGCGACGAGACCATAGGAGACGTAGTTGGCGCCGGCGCAGCCGTATTTGTCCGGGATCGTGACGCCGAGGAGGCCGAGAGCCCCCATCTCGCGAAAGATGTCAGGGTCGGTCTTTTCCTCGAGGTAGGACTGGACCACGCGGGGCGCGAGCTTCTCCTGGCAGTAGTCGCGCGCGGTATCGCGGATGGCGCGCTCGTCCTCGGTCAGCTGGTCGTCCAGGAGGAACGGGTCCTCCCAATCGAATGCCGCCCTGTCGCCCTTCGCCGGTGCCTTGTCCTGCATGTCGTGCTCGCTCAGCTTGTGCCAGCGGAGCCCCACTACGGGCCTCGCCGGCATGATGTCTCCGTAACGCGTTCCTACTGCGCGATGAAGCCGCCGTCGACGACGATCTCGGCACCGGAGATATACGAAGCCTCGTCGGATGCCAGGAACAGGTTGGCGTTGGCCACCTCGTCGACCTCGCCGAAGCGGCCCATCGGGATAGCTTTCAAGACGCGGGCACGCACCTCGGGGTCGGCACTCATCTGCGAGGTGCGCATCGGTGGCATGACACCGGGATGCACGGAGTTGACCCGGATGTTATCGCGGCCGAACTGGACGGCGGCGGCCTTCGACATGGTGCGGACGGCGCCTTTGGCGGCGTTGTAGCCCATGTGCACGAAAGTCTGCCCCGCGATGCCGGAGATCGAGGAAATGTTGACGATGGAGCCCTTCTTGGCCTTTTGCATCTCGGGAATAACCGCGCGCAGGCCAAGGAACACACCCTTGGCGTTGATCTCCATCTGCTGATCCCAGGTCTTCATCGAGAACCGATCGGGATCGGAGCCGGAAACGCCGTGGGCCTTCAGGGTCTCGGCGACGACACGAGCCCAGTCGTCCTCCTTCGAGACGTCATGATGCAGGAAAGTGGCCCGGTTGCCGATCTCGCGGGCGACCTTCTGGCCGTCCTCGTCGCTCATGTCGGTGAGGATCACGAACGCGCCCTCTCGGGCGAAAATGCGGGCCGTGGCGGCGCCCATACCCGACGCTGCACCGGTCACGATCGCCACCTTGTCCTTCAATCGCATGACGTTTCCTCCGAGTCTGGCAGGCTTGTTATTTGACGAGCTGAATCAGGTCTTTGAACGCCGGATCGTCGCCGCGCTCGAGCCATTCGAAGGCAATCATCTCCTGGGCGACGATGGTTGCGCCGGCAGCACGGAACCGCTCCACGGCAAGGTCGCACACCTTAGCGTCACGTGAGCCGATAGCGTCGGCGACGACGAAGACGTTGCGGCTCTCGGAGCGAAGATCGAGCACAGTCTGGCCGACGCAAACGTGGGCCTCCATGCCAGCGACGACGAT